>NZ_JCANTV010000011.1:5000-361692 GCF_059568665.1 Pseudodesulfovibrio halophilus DSM 5663
CGAACCTCTGGTGTTCCTGTTGTCACGCCAGTGGCACTGCAGGGTAGCTATGTTCGGCACGGATAACCGCTGAAGGCATCTAAGCGGGAAGCCATCCTCAAGATTAGTTCTCCCTGGACTTCGGTCCCTGAAGATCCCTTGTAGACTACGAGGTTGATAGGCCGGATGTGTAAGCGCAGCGATGTGTTCAGCAGACCGGTACTAATAGATCGTGCGGCTTATCTAACTTACTTAATATCCTCTCTCCCCCTATTGAACTATATATTTTCCTGGTGGCCAGGGAGGAGGGGTTATACCCGATCCCATTCCGAACTCGGAAGTCAAGCCCTCCATCGCCGATGATACTGCGGTCTTAGTCGTGGGAAAGTAGGTCGCTGCCAGGATATTCTTCCTGAAAGGCCCGGTCAAAATGACCGGGCCTTTTTGCGTGGAATACACGCTGAACAAATGCAAAACTCCAGCTAGCAAATAACACGGCAAAAAACGGGACTCGGGCGGTTGCGCCAAGGTGTCAAAAGCAGCTATGAAATTATCCGATGTGAAAAGAGCATATCTTGCTCCGGTCCATTACCTGGACATGCTTCTGAGTGAACTCGGGACAGTCCATGATGTCGTTTGCCGGGATCGCCTTGTTCTGGATAGCGTGTCCACGCGTACTCCTGTATGGGCTGTGAACACCTGGCTGTCCCCGCAGGTGATCAGTATTGATTCGATCAAGGACGGCGCACGGAAGCTAAAGAATATTCAGCGGAATTGGGCACTGTATTCGGTGGGAAACCATCGGCGGGCAAAATTGATTCAGGAGCAGTTGCCGTATGTCTCTGCCAAGCCATTGAATTTCGGCGATCTACTTCCCCAAAGTCCTCTTGGGTCGTGGACTTTGTGGGACAAGAACACCATTTTGGCCTCTGCGCAGTGTAGTAGCGCTGTTCCCAACGGGGTTTTTCGCTTTGTGGAGAATAAGGTCGACCCGCCCAATCGAGCTTATTTGAAGCTGTGGGAGGCTTTCACCAGACTCGGCAAGTACCCTCAAGACGGGGAATTGTGTCTTGACCTTGGCAGTTCTCCAGGTGGATGGAGCTGGGTCGCCGCTGAGTCCGGCGCCAATGTTTTCAGCATCGACAAGGCTTCGCTGGAGCCGCATGTCAGCAAGCATCCCAATGTCGAGCACTGTATCGGAAGCGGGTTCGCACTGGATCCGAGGCACTGCGGGCATGTCGACTGGTTTTTTTCTGATATGGCATGCTATCCGGAACGCCTTTTCAAACTTGTCACGCGTTGGCTTGAACAAGGTGAATGCAAGAACTTCATTTGTACCATAAAATTGCAGGGTGAGGATGATTGGAAGACGCTGCAGGATTTTCAGCGAATTCCTGGCTCACGCATCGTTCATTTGACGCATAACAAGCATGAGTTGACTTGGATGCTCACGGAAGAAGGGTAGGCCACTGTGCAGTCCATGCTTGCGGTCCGTTGGGAATACCGCTATCCAACAGCTGACAGCTTGGAATAATGGAATTCGGGGTGCGACGTGCTGAACAGTGATTTCAATGGATACATTTCTGCCTACCTTCCTGCCGAGGTGGCCGCAGGCGATGAACTGCAGGATCAGATTCGATCCATCCGTGACTCCGGAGCCTTTGAAGTCGCGCAGTTGGTCCCATTCGGGCTGATGGTCCTCAATTCGCACAGGCAGGCCGTATTCGTGAACAACAGCGTTCTCGAAATGGCCTCCTCTGACGCGGATTCCGCACTGGGACGCCGGCCCGGCGAAATCTTTCAGTGTATTCACCTCAAGGACGGAAAGAGTCTTTGTGGCACAACGGAATTCTGCCGGGAGTGCGGCGCCGCCAAGGCGGTTGTCGACGGGCTGAGCGGTCTTGAGGCCGACGCTGTGTGCCGGATGCTTTGTGATCTTGGCAACGGTCCGGAAGCGATGGATCTCCGTGTTACAGCTGCTCCTTATTCCGACGCAGCAGGCAGAAAATACACTGTTTTCACTCTGCTCGACGTTTCCAGCGAAAAGCGACGCAGAAGCCTTGAGCGAATCTTTTTCCACGATATCCTCAACCTTGCCGGCGGGCTTCGCGGTTTCATGCAGCATGTTTGCTCGAACCCGAACAGCCTCGATACCGACTCCGCACGTGTGCTCTCCCTGTCCTTCGAACGTCTTCTGGAAGAGATATGCGCTCAACGTGATCTCGCTGCCGCAGAGAGCGGTGAGCTCAGGGTCAAGCCGCAACGGTTGGACTCCATGAAGCAACTCGAGAACGTTGTCAAAGTATACCGCAAGCACGGGGCCGCCGAAGAGAAGCAAGTAATGATTCTTGACGATGCCGAAGCCGTCCCGTTCCATGCTGATCCCGTTGTCCTCGGTCGGGTTCTCGGCAACATGGTCAAGAACGCTTTGGAAGCCAGCAGAGCCCACGAAAGCGTGGCGGTGGGCTGCTCGGCAACGCCCGGAGGTGTCCGCTTTACGGTATACAACGATGGCTACATGCCTCGTAGTGTGAAGAACCAGATATTCAAGCGCTCCTTCTCGACCAAGGGGGAGGGGCGCGGTCTTGGTACCTACAGCATTCTGCTGCTGACGGAACGATACCTCGACGGCAAGGCCGGTTTTCATTCTACCAAAGAAGACGGCACTCAATTCTGGATCGATCTTCCAGCCTAACCCTCATAATCCCTCTTCGATCCCTTCTCCCCCCATCCTTCTGGTCCCCTGCTTCGATAAGTCATTAGGCCACCTGTGGCGTAAGTTGGTCACCTTTGCATGAAAATCATGAGCATGTGACTGCGTTTTTTGTATTGGACAGCTGTTGTTTTTTTGCTGTTCGTTGCTGCAAGGGGTGCCTCACTCTAGTTCCCCCTGATTTTCTTAGAAGGCTCTCTTTTTGGGGTTTGTGCTTCTTGACATTTGCATTTCTTTGTGAGTAATGATCAACAAATGACTAGTGAGCTTGATCGATGAACGATGTCGAAGAATATATCAGCCTCAGAGAGGTAGGGCGTCGGCTGGGGATACCTCCGTCGACGGTCGTGTATTATAAAGATAAGTTTGAGAGGTTTATTCCGGCGGATGACGGTGGTGGTCGGCGCCGGAAGTATCCGGTTGAAGTGGTGGAAATATTCGGGAGGATCAGGGAAATGTTTAGCAAGAACTACTCGGTTGAACAGATCGAGCGTGAGTTGGCGCTGAAATTTGGGTCAATGATCAACGTTGAACAGCAGGGCGAGAGTGTGTCTGCCGATTTCGGCCGGGTGCTCGACAAAATGTCCGATGCTTTGCAGGACCAGTCTCTTTTTCGCAGTGAGATTCGGTCGCTGAGAGATGAAGTTGCGGAGCTTCGGCGGGAGCATCGTGACCTTGTGCGCGGATATCAGGAGCGCATGGAGGTCCTTGAGGAGGGATTCAAGGTCCTCAAGGATAAGAACATCGAGCTGGAGCGTAAGGTTGCTGCCGGTCCGGGAGGCGGGATCGACTTTCCTCCGGAAATTTACCTTGGGAGACCTCTGGTGATCCGATCCGAAGGAGAATTTCTCGGCGTTCAGGGGCGGGACAAGAAGCACTTTTCGCTCAAGGACTTTGTGGTGCTGATCGAGCGGCGGATGTCCGAGTCCATGAAGGTCGAGACCTCCTGGAGCAGGAAGGACGGGGCATGGGTTCTGCTTGTTCGTACCGAGTCCAATGGCGGAATGTCCGACCAGAACATTGTTCTGGTGACTCGCGAGACCGTCACTCCGAGCGGCAATACCGTCGTGGAGATAATTCGTCTGAACATCAACGGCGAGGATGCTCCGGACGCGTTGCTTCTGAGTCTGTTCAGGCAGGTGCGGTCTGTTTTCGGAGGGTAGCTTTTTTTTAATGAAATCAAGTCTAGAAAATGTCTTGATCTGTGGACGGTTTTTGACTATAGAGATGGAGTCGTGATTTGATGGACATCTATCGGAGCCGCAGGAGGGAGTCTCATGCCCCAGGTCGCAGCCAGGATTACCCATGATCAGGAGAAATGGCTCAAGGAGTTTTTCAAAACGAAAAGCGCCGGGGCAGAATTCATTCTCCCGTGGGCGGTCGACGTTTTTTTCAAGTCCATCCGCAATGTGTCGTGCGAGTTTTCCGTGGCAGAGCTCAAGACCATTCTCGAAGCGCACAAGGATGTAAAGCTTCTTCCCAACCAGTCCAAGCAGGCCTATCTCATGCTTCGTGTTCAGGAGGCGTGCGATGAGAAGAACGTTCACATTCAACACGGTACGAGCAAGAGCAATCTTGAAGTCAAGCTCCGTCGCCTCACAGACCTTCAGGCCACATCCCTCATGATCTGGGCCTGCGCGTTCTGGGTCAGCAAGACTTGGAACGGGGTCGCAATCGACGACTACGTCAAGCTTTCCTGCGGCTAGACGTCCTTGCCAGTTCTGAATATTTCCAGTATTGATCCCTGAGTCCGATGAAGTGAATGCGGAGGGTGCCCCAGCATCCTCCGTTCTCGTATATTCCTGCAAAGGAGCAAACCATGCAACCTATCCCCTGCATTCTCACCATTGCCGGCTCAGACTCCGGCGGCGGCGCAGGGATTCAGGCTGACCTGAAAACCATCTCCATGCTCGGAGGGTACGGCGCCAGCGTCATCACCGCGCTGACCGCCCAGAATACCACTGCCGTGACCGGCATTCATGCCCCGGACCCCGCGTTCGTGGCCCAGCAGCTCACGGCGGTGACCTCGGATATTCCGGTTAAGGCCGCCAAAACCGGGATGCTCTTTTCCGCGCCCATCATCAAAGCCCTTGGACCGCACTTCGCTGCCAAGGATTACCCGCTTGTCGTCGACCCTGTCTGCGTGGCGCAGAGCGGGGGGAAGCTGCTTGAGGATGACGCGGTGGAGGCCATGGTGGAGCATGTTTTTCCGCATGCGGATCTGCTCACCCCGAACATTCCTGAGGCGGAACTGTTCACGGGAATAGCGATTCATACTTCCGACGATATGGTTGCGGCAGCCGAAAAGCTGCTGACCATGGGACCCAGGGCTGTGCTCATCAAAGGCGGCCACATGGACTCCGTCACCGCCACCGACTGGCTCGCCCAGCCCGGAGTGAAACCGATGCCGCTGATCATGCGTCGCGTGGATACCGCGAACAACCATGGCACCGGGTGCACCCTTTCAGCGGCGATCGCCACCGGGCTCGGTTTCGGGCTCGACCTGTGTACTGCCGTTCGCAACGCTCAGCAGTATCTCAACCTGGCGCTTCGGGCCTCCTTCTCCCTCGGAGCAGGAAGCGGCCCGCCCAATCATCTTGCTCCGTGGCTTCGCGAACTTGCGCGCCCCGAGCTTCTCTCGGAGCTCGATGGAATCGGCAGGCGCGTGACAACCATGTCCGGGTTCGGGGATCTCATCCCGGAATGTCGCATGAACGTGACCTGCGCGGTGCCCCATGCTGACTGCGCTCAGGACGTGGCCGGATTCACCGGCGGTGTGGTCGCCTCGAGGCAGGGAGCGGTGATGGTTGCCGGATACCCTTCCTTCGGTGCGTCTGTTCGTGTCTCGTCCGCGCTTTGCGAAGCCAGGCGACGGGATGGAACCCTGCACTGGGCCATGAATCTGCGCGGCGGCCCGGATGTTCTCGCTGCCTTGCAGAAAGCGGGCGTTCGCTGCCTCTGCGCTCGCGCGGACGCTGCATGGTTCGACGGCCGTCCCGGCGATCTTGAGGCCCGCGTGGTCGAGGCGGCATGGCCGGAAGAGGGCGTAGCCGAAGGTGGTGGAGTGGGTGCCGTGGCCTGCGAGAGCGGTGCGGGACACCCGCCGATGGTTTGGCTGTTCGCCCCGGATTCCTCGACGTTTTTGAGTCGTGTTTGCGGGGTCATTGACTGTTTGAAAAGTGCCGAGAGCCTTTGATAGAGGGGCGGTTGCGGTCCGGAAAGGTTGACAGCACTTCAAATGCTTGCTTAATAAGCACGTCTTTTGCGGGCGTGGCGGAATTGGTAAACGCGCCAGATTTAGGTTCTGGTGCCTCGCGGCTTGGGGGTTCGAGTCCCTCCGCCCGCACCAGCTTTTGCAAATTATTGCGCATTATTGCGCTTCCAGGAGGATACGATGGAGTACAAGGTAGAAGAAATTTCCCCGGTGGAACGGAAGGTCAGCGTCACCGTTCCCGCCGAAGAGGCTAACGCGGCCATCTCCGCTGCCACCGCCCTCTACAAGATGCGCACCGACATCCCGGGCTTCCGTAAGGGCAAGGCTCCGGCCACCGTGATCGAAGGCCGCTTCGGCAAGCAGATCTACGGCGAAGCCACCACCGACCTGATCAACTACCATATCAACCAGATCATGGGCGAGCTCGGCCTGCAGCCGCTCTCCCGCATCGACGTTGACCACGAGCTGATCAAGCGCGATCAGGATTACGAATACACCCTGACTTTCGAAGTCGCTCCCAAGGTCGAACTGCCCGAGTACAAGGGCCTCGCGGTCGAAGAGGAAAAGGCCGAGGTCAAGGCCGAGGAACTGGAACAGGTCGAGAAGCGAATCCTCGACAACGCCGCCGAAGTCAAGGTCCTCGAGGATGTCCGCAATCCCAAGGACGGCGAGATCGCCAGCGTGAGTTTTGGCGCCTACCGCGACGGCAAGCCCGTCGACGGCATCAAGGCCGAGAACTTCGACCTTCCGTTGGGCGAAGCTCAGGCCCTCCCCGAATTCGAGGAGCTGGTCAAGACCCTGACCGTGGGCGAAGACGGCGAGAAGGATGTTACCTTCCCCGAAGATTTCATCAACGAAGAACTTGCCGGCCAGACCGTCACCATGAAAGTCAAGCTGCACGCCCTCAAGGAGCGCGTCCAGCCGGAAATGAGCGACGAGGTTGCCAAGAAGGCCGGTTTCGAGTCCGTGGAAAAGATGCGCGAAGTCATCGAGAAGTCCTACCTCGACAGCCGCAAGCAGCTTTCCCGCTCCAACGCTCAGCAGGATCTGTTGGCTCAGATCATGGAAAAGGTGGACTTCCCGCTGCCGCCTTCCATGGTTGAAGACCGCATCGACCGTCTGGTCAAGGACACCGAGTACAAGCTGGACCGTCAGGGACGCAGCCTGTCTTCCCTCGGCAAGACCATGGAGCAGATCCGCGCGGACCTGCGCCCCGAGGCCGAGAAGACCGTTCGCAGCGAGATCCTGCTGCTGGCCGTGGCAGCCGAGGAAGGCCTCGAGGCCACCCGCGAGGAAGTGGAATCCACTCTCGGCCAGCTTGCCATGCAGAACCAGATGCCGCTGCACGAGCTCAAGAAGTACTATGAGGACAACAACCTCATTCATCCGCTCAAGGACCGCATCCTTTGCGACAAGGCCATGGAAGTGATCTACGACAACGCCGAGGTCACCGAAGTCGAGCCCAAGGCCGAAGGCGAGGAAGAAAAGCCCGCCAAAAAGGCACCGGCGAAGAAGACCGCAGCCAAGAAGCCCGCCGCCAAGAAGTCCGAAGAGGGCGAGGAAGGCGAAAAGAAGAAGGCCCCGGCCAAGAAGCCCGCGGCCAAGAAGACTGCCGCCAAGAAGTCTGAAGAAGGCGAGGAAGGCGAAGCGAAGAAGGCGCCTGCCAAGAAGCCCGCAGCCAAGAAGACGGCCACCAAGAAGGCCGCCACCAAGAAGGCTGACGAGAAGAAGGAAGGCGAAGAGTAGTCTTCTCCCAGACCATTCAAGCGGCGGTCCGTGTATCGGATCGCCGCTTTTTCTTTATCCGCTGTTGACTTGCTGCGGATCGTGAATAGTTTGTGAAATCAAGCCTCTCCTCCCGGCTCTTGTTTTGCGGGAGGAAATGCTCCATAATGAACGGAAAGCGAAGGTCGACGGAGGCCTCTGCACGTACACCGGCCCGGCGGGCCGGACAACCGGGACAATAAGGAGAGTGGAATGACCGCCATACCGATGGTCATCGAAACCACGGGCCGCACCGAACGGGCCTATGACATTTATTCCCGCCTGCTCAAGGATCGCATTGTTCTTCTGAGCAGCACCATCGACGACCACGTGGCCAGCCTGATCTGCGCCCAGCTGCTTTTCCTGGAGTCCGAGGACCCGGAAAAGGATATCTACATGTATATCAATTCTCCCGGCGGTATGGTCACCGCGGGACTGGCCATCTATGATACCATGCAGTTCATCTCGGCCCCCGTGGCCACGCTCTGCATGGGACAGGCGGCCAGCATGGGCGCGGTCCTTCTGGCCGCGGGAGCCGAAGGCAAGCGTTACGCCCTGCCGCACAGCCGCATCATGATGCATCAGCCGCTGGGGGGAGCACAGGGACAGGCCACCGACATCAACATTCACGCCCGCGAGATTCTGCGTCTGCGCGAGGGCCTCAACAATATACTGGTCCGGCACACGGGACAGAATGTAGAGACTATAGAAAAGGACACCGAACGGGACTTCTTCATGTCCGCGGGCGAAGCCGCCGAATACGGCGTCATCGACAAGGTCATGTCCTCCCGCGAAGACATCGTGGAGTCCGAGGAAGGATAGCGAATCAATATGTCCGATACCATGAATGAAACCGAACTCACGTGTTCGTTCTGCGGCAAGCGCCAGAGCGAAGTGCAGCGTCTCATCGCGGGGCCCGACGTATATATCTGCGACGAGTGCGTGCAGCTGTGCAACGACATCATGGCGCAGGAAACCGTGCACGAGGAGTTCGAGCAGGGGAGACTGCTTCCCCCGCAGGAAATCAAGGAACTGCTCGACGAGTATGTCATCGGCCAGGAGCATCCCAAGAAAATCCTGTCCGTGGCGGTGCACAACCACTACAAGCGCGTGCACTACTCGCAGGGCCGGGGCAACGAGGACATCGAGCTGGACAAGAGCAACATCCTGCTGATCGGCCCCACCGGGTCCGGCAAGACGCTGCTCGCCCAGACGCTGGCCCGTATCCTGCGCGTGCCGTTCGCCATTGCCGACGCCACCACGCTGACCGAAGCCGGTTACGTGGGCGAGGACGTGGAGAACATTCTCGTGCAGCTGCTGCAGAACGCCGACTACGACATCGACGCTGCCAGCCGCGGCATCATCTATATCGACGAGATCGACAAGGTGGCGCGCAAGGGCGACAGCCCGTCCATCACCCGCGACGTGTCGGGCGAGGGCGTGCAGCAGGCGCTTCTCAAGATCATCGAGGGCACTGAGGCAAACATCCCGCCCAAGGGCGGCCGCAAGCATCCGCAGCAGGAATACATTCGCATGGATACGTCCAATGTGCTGTTCATCCTCGGCGGAGCCTTCATCGGCCTTGAGGCCATCGTCCAGCAGCGCATGCAGGGTTCCGGCATGGGCTTCGGCGCCAAGGTGGAGGCCAAGCGGGAGCGTCCCATCGGGGAAGTGTTCTCCGAAGCCGAGCCCAACGACCTGATCAAGTTCGGCCTGATTCCGGAATTCATTGGCCGTATCCCGGTCATGACCGCGCTTCAGGAACTCTCCGAAGACGATCTCGTCAAGATTCTCACCGAGCCCAAGAACGCCCTGGTCAAGCAGTATCACACTCTGTTCGACCTCGACGGCGTCACGCTCACCTTTACCCCCAACGCGCTCAAGGCCATCGCCAAGAAGGCTGTCGAGCGCAAAACCGGCGCGCGCGGACTCCGTAACGTGCTGGAATCCGTGATGCTCGACATCATGTACAAACTCCCCGGCCTGACCGGCGTCAAAGAATGCGTGGTCAACAAGGCCGTGGTGGAAAAGGGCATAGAGCCGCTTCTTTTCTACAGACAGGAAAAGAAGAGCGCATAAGCCTTCACCGGCCCGTTCCGAACGGTGGAGCGGGCCCTTTTTCCATCCAGTGGGTTTGACATTCCCCTCAGCGGTATTAGGTTGAGAGCATCCCCGCGTTTCGCGACCGCGAAGCGTAACATTGTCAACTGGAGGAGCACATGCCGACTTTTTCCTTTGACGGCAGGAAATCCCCTGAAGATACCCGTCTTCCCATGATGTCCCTTAGGGAAGTGGTGATGTTTCCGAGATCCATCGCGCCCCTGTTCGTGGGACGCGAGGCTTCCATAAAGGCCATCGAGACGGCCATCGCCGACTATGAAAAGAAGATTTTCCTCGTCACCCAGAAAAACCCCGAGAAGGAGCGCCCCGAGCAGGACGATCTCTACGAGATCGGCACGGTCAGCAAGATCCTGCAGATGCTCAGGCTGCCCGACGGCACCATCAAGGTGCTGTTCGAGGGACTCTACCGTGCGCGCTGGAATCGCGAGACCGGCAACTTCAGCCACGATCTCGGAGAAGACGAGTACCCATGGACCACGGTGGACCGCGTCGAAGAGATGACGGTGGAAGACCCCGAGGCCACCGCGCTCGTGCGCTCCGTTCAGGAAACGCTGGACGAGTACGCCAAGGTCAACAAGAAGCTCGCTCCCGAGGCCGTGTCCGCCATGACCTCCCTGCGCGAGCCGGGACAGCTCGCGGACTCCGTCATGCCCCATCTGAAGCTGGACTTCGCCCGCAAGCAGGAAGTGCTTGAGGAGTTCGATCCGCTCAAGCGACTGGAAACCGTTTACGAGATGCTGCTCGGCGAAGTCGAGATCGCCAGCATCGAGAAGCGCGTCAAGGGTCGCGTCAAGGACCAGATGGAGAAGAACCAGCGCGAGTACTATCTCAACGAGCAGATCAAGGCCATCAACAAGGAGATGGGCCGCGAAGACGATCCCGCCTCCGAGGCCGCCGAGCTGGAAAAACAGCTCGAAGCCAAGGAGATGCCCGAAGAGAACAAGGAGCGCGTCCGCAAGGAACTCAAGAAGATGCGCCAGACTCCGCCCAGCAGTGCGGAGTATACGGTCGTGCGCAACTACATCGACTGGATTCTGGACCTGCCCTGGGGCGCCCAGAAGGAGACGGACACCAGCATCGACAAGGCACGCACCATCCTTGATGAGGACCACTACGGGCTGGAAAAGCCCAAGGAGCGCATCCTCGAATACATGGCCGTCCAGAACCTCGTGGACAAGCTGCGCGGCCCGATTCTCTGCCTCGTGGGCCCTCCGGGAGTGGGTAAGACCTCCATCGCCAAATCCATCGCCAGAGCCATGGACCGCGAATTCGTCCGCCTGAGCCTCGGCGGCGTGCGCGACGAAGCGGAAATCCGCGGCCACCGTCGCACCTACGTCGGCGCCATGCCGGGCAAGATCATCCAGTCGCTCAAGCGCTGCGATTACAACAACCCGGTCATGTGTCTGGACGAAGTGGACAAGATGAGCGCCGACTTCCGCGGCGACCCGTCTTCCGCGCTGCTCGAAGTGTTGGACCCGGAGCAGAACTACGCGTTCGCCGACCACTATCTGGATCTGGATTACGACCTGTCCAAGATATTCTTCATCACCACGGCCAACACGCTGGACTCCATTCCTCTGCCGCTGCAGGACCGCATGGAAATCATCCGGCTGCCCGGCTACCTCGAAAACGAGAAGGTGGAGATCGCCGGCAAGTTCCTGCTGCCCAAGCAGCTCGACATGCACGGCCTCGACGAGAAAAACCTCAACCTCTCGGACAACGCCACCCTTGAAGTGGTGCGGCGTTACACCCGTGAGGCCGGTGTGCGAAATCTCGAAAGGGAGCTCGCCAATATCTGCCGCAAGGCCGCCATGCAGATCGTGGAGGCCGGAGATCGCGAGAAGGCCGTGAACGTCACGGTGCAGAACATCTCCAAATTCCTTGGCGTGCCCAAGCACCGCTACGGCGAGCGCGAGGACGAAGCGAGAGTCGGCCTCAGCACCGGTCTGGCCTACACCCAGATGGGCGGCGAGCTGCTCATGGTGGAGGTGGCGCTCATGCCGGGTAAGGGCAAGGTGGAGATCACCGGCAAGCTCGGTGACGTGATGCAGGAGTCCGCCAGAGCCGCGGTTTCCTACCTGCGCTCGCGTTCCGACCTGTTCGGACTCAAGTCCGACTTCTACAAGGAAGTGGACATGCACGTTCACGTCCCTGACGGGGCAACTCCCAAGGACGGCCCGAGCGCGGGCATCACGCTGGCGACCGCCATCATCTCCGCGCTGATCAACGTCCCCGTGCGTCATGATCTGGCCATGACCGGCGAGATCACCCTGCGCGGACGGGTGCTGCCCATCGGCGGCCTGCGCGAGAAGCTCCTCGCCGCCCACCGCGGACTGGTCAAGACCGTGCTCATCCCCGAGGACAACGAAAAGGACCTCAAGGAAGTCCCGGCCGCCATCCTCAAGGAGCTGGAGATCATCCCGGTCAAGAATATGGATCAGGTGCTGGAGCAGGCGCTGATCTGCCCTGATGAAGCTCCGCTGTTTCGCAAGGCCGACGAAGTCGTGCCGCTGACCAGCAGGCTCATGAAGGATGAATCCCGCGAGCCCGCTCACTAGACCGACCTAATGAAAGTCAAAAGGCCCGGAACTTCGGTTCCGGGCCTTTTTATTTGGAATGTGCCTTCGCTGAATGCTCAGTCTTCGGGCAGTTCCTCGTAATCCTTGGTCTCCGGATTATAGCAGTAATAGCAGCGGTTTTTGCGCTGGAAGAATCGGATGAGCACCATCCCGGCGAAGAATCCGCCGATGTGCGCCCACCACGCAACGCTCTGGGTCTTGCCTGTCGCCTCCACAACACCGGAGACGAGCTGCACCAACAGCCACGCGGCCAGAAAGAGAATGGCCGGAAAGCGGAAGAAGAGGGGGATGATGAAGACCGGAATAAGCGTCAATACCTGACCATGAGGATAGAGGACCATGTAGGCTCCCATGACTCCCGCCACCGCGCCCGATGCGCCGATGATGGGCGTGGTGGAGCCCGGTTCCGTGAGAATCTGGACCGAAACGGCGGTGAGTCCGCAGACGACGTAGAAGGCCAGCAGGCCTACATGTCCGGTCACGTCCTCGATGTTGTCCCCGAAAATCCAGAGCATCCACATATTCATGATGACGTGCAGCCAGCCACTGTGCAGGAACATGTACGAAAGCATGGGCAGCGTGCTGTCCGGATAGCCCGCCCACGTGGCCCACTCCGGAGAAAGAAAGCGCGCCGGGACCACCCCGAAGAGGTGCATGAAGTTGAAAAAATCGCTTCCCTGCAGGCTGCGCGTGTAAAGAAAGGCGATGGCGTTCAGCGCGATGATCAGCAGTACGCTGATTGGCGGATGCACCCTCGGCACGTTGTCCCTGATGGGGATCATCGGTCCTCCTCGTCAAACCGGCGGGCCAGCTCGGGCCAAAGGGAAGCCAGTCGTTCGACAACGGCATCGCGCGCGGTCTGGCGGCGTCGGGTCAGGTCGTTCAGAAACGATTCCACGCTCCGTCGCATACCGTCCGGGGTCCCGGGGTTGTCCACTACCATGTCGCAGGCCTCGAGCTTTTCCTTTTCCGGCCACTGCCACGAATCGAAGGTGGCGAGCATCTCGGGTGAAAGCCCTCGCTCCTTGCGAAATCGTCCCGTGCGGATGGCTTCATCGCAATGAACGCACACGCTCAGGTCCACAAGGCCGTTGCGGTGCCAGCCGGATTCCAGCAGAAGCGGTATTTCCGCAAAGACAAAGGGCGCTTCCGAGTGCTTTCGGAAAAACTCGCGGCAGTCGTGGCGGACCATGGGGTGTACCATTTCCATTATTTCCCGGCGCAGGGCATCGGACTCGAGCATGGCGTGAAACAGCCTCTGCTTGTCCACGGAACCATCCGGAGCGGTGTAGCGTCCCCCGAAGCGACCGCGGATCATTTCCGCGCCGTCGCCGCCGGATTCATACAGCTTCGCCACGCTCTCGTCGGCGGAGAATACCGGATGTCCGGCCTCGCGCAGCAGACGTGAGAAATACGACTTGCCGCTGCCGGGCATCCCGGTGATGCCCACCTTGGTGGCGCGGTCGTTCAAAGCGGTGAGCAGGGTGATGCAATCCTCGTGCGGCGGAATGGAAAAGCGCATTCGCTCGCCGGTGCCGGGGTGGTCGAGGCAGAGGTGGAAGGCGTGGAGCATCTGGCGTCCTGCTTCGGGGAGGCCCCGCGCGTCCCAGTCGGCCTGATGGCGGGAGCCGTAAGTGCGGTCCCCCACCAGCGGATGCCCGATGTGGGCCATGTGAACGCGAATCTGATGCGTGCGTCCGGTGTGGATGCGCACCAACACCAGCGAAGCAGCCCCGTCCGGGCCTGTTTCCAGAATCTCATAGTCGCTTCTGGCGTCGCGGCCGCCCTTGTCCACCACGGCCATCTTCGTCTTTTGCGACGGGTGGCGGCCCATGGGCGCGTCGATTTCGCCGGAAGCAGGGGACGGGACTCCGTGCACTATCGCCAGATAATGCTTCGCGGTGCGGCGTTCGGCAAAGTCCTCGGCCAGCTTCAGGCGTGCGGCTTCATTGCGGGCCACCGCCATGACGCCCGAGGTGTCTTTGTCCAGCCGGTGCACGATGCCCGGACGCAGGCCGTCCATGCCCGAGGTGGCCGGGGCCATGTCCGGAAAACGGGCGAGCAGTCGGTTGACCAGCGTGCCGTCCGGTTCTCCGGGGGCGGGGTGCACGGTCAGCCCGGCGGGCTTGTCCACCACCACAAGGTGGGCGTCTTCATGAATTATCTGGAGCGGTCCCTCCTGCGGTTCGGCGCGCTCGGCGTTCTCGGAGGCTTCCGGCGGAGTGAGGGCGAGGTGCTCGTTTCCTTCGAGCTTGAGTTTGCCCTTGGTGGCGCTGCGCCCATCCACCGTTGCACATCCCGATTCGATCCAGTCGCGAACACGACCGCGGGAAACGCCCTGATCTGCAAGTTCCCGGGCCCAGAACCGGTCCAGCCGGGTGCCTTTGTCGGCAGCAGTGGCGCGTCGTTGGTGACTGTTTTCGTTCTTTTCCATTATTCCGGATATATACGTTTGCGTCCGTGAAGTAAACGGACTTTGTTCTTGACATGTCCGGGGGGAATCACTAACCCCTTGACCCGGCCGTTTTCTTCCGCTTACAACAAGACAATTTGGTCGATGACGAGCCCTTCTTTTTTATCAACCCAAAGCCTCAAGGAGGAGGACCTTGGCGGTACATGTCGTCGAGCATCCGCTCATCAAGCACAAGATCGGCCTGCTTCGCAAGGATGATATCAGCACCAGCCGCTTCCGCGCGCTGGCCACCGAGATTTCCCGTCTGCTGACCTACGAAGCCACCAAGGACCTTGAGACGGAGAAGATCACCGTTCAGGGCTGGGCCGGAGACGTCGAGGTTGATTCCATCAAGGGCAAGAAGGTCACCGTCGTTCCCATCCTGCGCGCAGGGCTGGGCATGATGGACGGCGTTCTGGACATGGTCCCCGGAGCCAAGGTTTCCGTCGTCGGTTTCTACCGGAACGAGGAGACCCTGCAGCCGGTGGAGTACTACGTCAAGCTCGCCAACAAGATGGAAGAGCGCATCGCGCTGATCCTTGATCCGATGCTCGCCACCGGCGGCACGCTCGAGGCCACCATTCAGACCCTCAAGGACAAGGGATGCACCCGCATCCGCGGACTGTTCCTTGTCTGCGCGCCCGAGGGCATCAAGCGCATCGAGGAGAAACACCCGGACGTGGACATTTACACGGCGGCGATCGATGACCGGCTCAACGACGTCGGTTACATCCTTCCCGGACTCGGCGATGCCGGGGACAAGATATTCGGCACAAAATAGCCAATTCAAGGGTTCGCAACCGCGGGCCCTTTTTTTTGGGGGAGTGTTTAACCGTTTTTCCATTCTGAGGAGGAAATCCAACAATGAGTGTTCATTCCACGCAGTACAAATTCAGGCTCAAAGACGCGCTCCTGGGGGCGCAGATGCTCTTTGTTGCCTTCGGCGCGCTGGTTCTCGTGCCGCTGCTCACCGGCCTGAATCCCAACGTGGCCCTGTTCACGGCCGGGCTGGGAACTCTGGCCTTCCAGATTATTACCAGAGGCCGCATCCCGGTGTTTCTGGCCTCGTCCTTCGCGTTCATCGCGCCCATCATCTACGGCGTGGAGACCTGGGGCATCCCCGCGACCCTGTCCGGCCTCGCCGCGGCGGGCGTGTTCTACATCATCCTGAGTTTTCTCATCCGCATCTTCGGCGTTGAAGCGCTGCGCCGCGTGCTGCCGCCCGTGGTCACCGGCCCGGTGATCATGGTCATCGGCCTCGTGCTGGCCCCGGTGGCCGTGTCCATGGCGCTTGGCAAGACCGGTGACGGCTCCGCCGTGCTCGTGGTCGAGTGGAAGGCCCTCATCATCTCCCTCAGTGCGCTGTGCACCACCATCCTCGTCTCCCTTCTCGGGCGAGGCTGGTTCAAGCTCGTACCCATCCTCTGCGGCATCACCGTCGGTTATCTGGCCTCCCTCTTCCTCGGCGTCGTCGATTTCTCCCCCATCTCCGAAGCCGCGTGGTTGGCGGTTCCCGACTTCGTGATGCCCGAGTTCAGCTGGAAGGCCATCATGTTCATCGTGCCCGTTGCCATCGCGCCCGCCATCGAGCACTTCGGCGACGTGCTCGCCATCGGGTGCGTCACCGGACGCGACTACGTGAAGGACCCCGGAGTGCACCGCACCATGCTCGGCGACGGTGTGGCCACCTCCATTGCTTCCGTACTGGGCGGCCCCCCGAACACCACATACTCCGAGGTCTCCGGCGCGGTGGCCCTGACCAAGGTGTTCAACCCCGGCATAATGACCTGGGCCTCCATCGCAGCCATCCTGCTGGCATTCGTGTCCAAACTCGGCGCGTTCCTGTCCACCATCCCGGTGCCCGTCATGGGCGGCATCATGGTGCTGCTGTTCGGCGCCATCATGGTCGTGGGCATGAACACGCTGGTCAAGGCCGGACACGACCTGCTCGAGCCGCGCAACCTCGCCATCGTGGCGGTCATCGTCATCTTTGGCGTGGGCGGCATGTCCCTGCCGTTCGGCGGGGAATTCCGTCTGGGCGGCATCGGCCTCGCCGGTGTGGTCGGCGTGATCCTCAACCTTGTACTGCCCTGTAGGGACTGCAGCGAACCGCTTCCGGCCGAAAAGCAGGAGTGCAAGACCGAATAGGTCCAGTCCGCTTCCATCAACTTGCATACCGCCGGAGCGTGCTCTCCGGCGGTATTTTTATTGGTTTGTCCAAAAGCCTCTGATATGGAGGCCATTGGAGAGAGATTCGGGGGCCGTGTCCCCGAAACGGAATATAATCGCTCGTAATGGCGAGTGAAACGAAAAGTATACAAGATACCTTTACGGAGGAGTCATGCCCCAGGGTTCTGCAAACGCAACCGGAGAAAATATGGAGGTGGTCGGCGACTTCACTCGCTGGCTCATAGACGTCTGGCACAACGGATTCGAAGGGCTCTCGGCGCAGGATTCGCTGATGGCGCTGGGCATATTCCTATTCGCGGTGCTGTTTCGCGGCCCGCTCTCAAGGCTGCTGCTCGGCAGGGTTCAGAATATTCTGGCGCGCCTGTTCAAGGCCAACCCGGAAACCGTCAACCGCGGACTCAGCGGTCCCATGTCGCTGCTGCCGGTCATTCTCGGTTTTTTCATCGCGGTGCAGATCGTCGACTTCAGCGACAGGGCCATGTTTTTTCTGGACAAGCTGACGCGGACGCTGCTGGTCGTATTCGTGTTTTCCTCGCTCTCCGGCATGTCCTCGCAGTTTCCGAGGCTGCTGACCCGTCGAAAGGGGACGCAGGTTTCCGAACTGGTTTCCGAGTGGGGAACCAAGGGGCTGCGCGTTTCCATCTGGATCGTGGCCGGGGCGGCCATCATGCAGATGTGGGGCATCGCCGTGGGGCCGGTCATCGCCGGTCTCGGTCTGTTCTCCGTGGCCGTGGGGCTCGGTGCGCAGGATCTGTTCAAGAATCTCATCGCCGGCATGACCGTCGTCACCGAGCGCCGCTACAACATCGGCGACTGGGTCAAGGTGGAAGGCGTGGTCGAGGGGACAGTGGAGCAGATGGGATTTCGTTCCACCATGGTCCGGCGGTTCGACCTCTGTCCGGTGCACGTGCCCAATACGTATTTTTCCGAAAAGCCCATGATCAACTTTTCCAAGATGAAGTACCGCCGCATCTACTGGGTCATCGGCGTCACTTACGACACCACCGTGGACCAGCTTCGGCAGGTGCGAAAGGGCATCGAGGACTACATCCTCGGCAGCGAGGATTTCGCCAGTCCGTCCGATGCGTCCACGTTCGTGCGCATCAACGAATTCTCCGATTCTTCCATAGATATCCTCGTTTACTGCTTCACCCGCACCACCAACTGGGGCGAATGGCTTCGGATCAAGGAAGAGCTGGCCTGTCACGTCAAGAAGATGGTTGAGGAAGCGGGAACCTCGTTCGCTTTCCCGAGCACCTCGGTCTATCTCGAGAGCGTCCCGGACGGGCAGCCGGAGCGGTTCGTGCAGCCTGCCGGTGAAGAGTCGGCCTGATTGCAAGATGTTGCCGGTGCGCCTGTCGACGTGGTTGGAGAAGGGGATGGCGGACGCGCGGGCAAAAACTGAATGCTTTCTGACGGGTAACCGTTGACAAGTTTTCTGCGGTGCTTAGTTGTCCTTCTGATGCCGTCCGAAGCGGCGGGTATTGAAATCACATTGAGGAACTCACTGATATGGCGAAAAAGGATAACGGACACGACATCCCCGTGAACGGTCACGAAGCCGAAGAGGCGGAAGAGGCCGTGAAAAATGTGGAAGCGACCGAGGAACAGGGCGAGGCTCAGGAGCTTTCCCTTTCCGAGGAAGAGCTCAAGCAGCTGTGTCGCGAGCACGTCTGCTCGTGCTGCGACGTGATGAAGGAGGCAGAGGGCGAGCGTCTTCGCGCTCTGGCCGACACCGAAAACGTCAAGAAGCGTCTGCAGCGCGAAGCCGAGGACATGAAGCGCTACGCCGCGGATTCCGTGCTGGGCGACATGCTCCCCGTGCTGGACAATCTCGATCTGGCGCTGGCCCACACCGACGGGCTGGACGACGCCTGCAAGAACTTCGTCATGGGCGTGGACATGACGCGCAAGAGTTTTCTGGACGCCCTGAAGAACCACGGCGTCGAGCGTCTCGAAGCCGCGCCGGGACAGGAGTTCGACCCCGAATTCATGGAAGCCGTCGGCATGGCCGAAAACCCCGAACTGCCCGACGGCGGCGTGGTTCAGGTGGTGCAGGCCGGGTATCGCCTCAAGGGTCGCCTGCTGCGCCCCGTCAAGGTGATGGTCAACAAGCTGTAGGCAAAAAATAAGCACCGGGGACTTTACAAGCTCTTCGGCGTGCTTAGATGTACGTCAACGTCTCGTACAAGACACTTAGCGAAATTAAAAATAGATTTTTGAGGAGGACACGCGATGGGTAAGATCATCGGAATCGACTTGGGTACCACCAACTCCTGCGTCTACGTCATGGAAGGCAAGGACCCGAAATGCATCAGCAACCCCGAAGGCGGACGGACCACCCCGTCCATCGTGGCCTTCACCGACAAGGAACGTCTGGTGGGCGAAATCGCCAAGCGACAGGCCGTTACCAACCCCGAAAAGACCGTCTACGCCATCAAGCGCCTGATGGGCCGCGACATGGAAGCCGGTGAGGTTGCCAAGTGGAAGGACCACTGCCCCTACGCCATTGTACCGGGCAACAACAACGACGCCTGGGTGGAAGTCGGCGGCAAGAAGTACTCTCCGCCGGAAGTCTCCGCCATGATCCTTCAGAAGCTCAAGAAGGACGCCGAGTCCTACCTCGGTGAAGAAGTGACCGAAGCGGTTATTACCGTTCCTGCATATTTCAACGACTCGCAGCGTCAGGCCACCAAGGACGCGGGCAAGATCGCCGGACTCGAAGTCAAGCGCATCATCAACGAGCCCACCGCAGCGTCTCTGGCCTACGGCTTCGACAAGAAGGCCAACGAAAAGATCGCGGTCTTCGACCTCGGCGGCGGTACCTTCGACGTTTCCATCCTCGAAGTCGGCGACAACGTCGTGGAAGTGCGCTCCACCAACGGCGACACCTTCCTCGGCGGCGAGGACTTCGACCAGCGCGTCATCGAGTACCTCGTCGAAGAGTTCAAGAAGGAAAACGGCATCGACCTTTCTCAGGACCGCATGGCCCTGCAGCGTCTCAAGGAAGCCGCCGAGAAGGCCAAGAAGGAACTGAGTTCCTCCATGGAGACCGAGGTCAACCTGCCGTTCATCACCGCCGACCAGAACGGTCCGAAGCACATGATGATCAAGATCGGTCGCGGCAAGCTCGAAGCGCTGGTCTCCGACCTCGTGGATCGCACCGTGGCACCGTGCAAGAAGGCTCTTGAAGACGCCGAACTCAAATCTTCCGAAATCGACGAAGTCATCCTCGTCGGCGGCATGACGCGTATGCCTCTCGTGCAGGAAAAGGTGAAGGAGTTCTTCGGCAAGGAGCCCAACCGCTCCGTGAACCCGGACGAAGTCGTCGCCATGGGCGCAGCCATTCAGGGCGGCATCTTCGCGGGCGACGTCAAGGACGTGCTCCTGCTCGACGTCACCCCGCTGTCTCTCGGCATCGAAACCATGGGTGGCGTGATGACCAAGCTCATCGAGCGCAACACCACCATCCCGGCCAAGAAGTCGCAGGTGTTCACCACCGCGGCCGATAACCAGCCGTCCGTGTCCATCCGCGTCTTCCAGGGCGAGCGCCCCATGACGCAGGACAACATGCTGCTGGGCAACTTCGAGCTGACCGGACTGCCCCCGGCGCCGCGCGGCGTGCCCCAGATCGAGGTCGCCTTCGACATCGACGCCAACGGCATCGTGAACGTGTCCGCCAAGGACATGGGCACCGGCAAGGAACAGTCCATCCAGATCACTGCCTCCTCCGGACTGAGCGAGGACGAGATCGATCGTATGGTCAAGGATGCCGAGTCCCACGCCGAAGACGACAAGAAGAAGCAGGAGCTGATCGAGACCCGCAACCAGGCGGATACGCTGATCTACACCACCGAGAAGTCCCTGCGCGACCTCGGCGACAAGGTTGACGCCGAGCTCAAGGCCGACATCGAAACCAAGGTCGAGGCCCTGAAGAAGGCCGTGGAAGGCGACGATGTGGAAGCCATCAAGTCCGCCACCGAAGACCTGTCCGCCTCTTCCCACAAGCTCGCCGAGCAGCTGTACGCTCACCAGAACGAACAGCAGGCCGGTGACGCTGGAGCGGCCGGAGCTGCCGCCGGTGCGGCCGGTGCCGATGCCGAAGCGTCTTCCTCCAACGATGACGACGACGTGGTTGACGCCGACTACACCGAAGTGAAGTAGGGCACCTCTTGCCTTACGGCTTCAAGCACAGTATGACATTACCCGGCCCGCATCAGCGGGCCGGGTTTTTTCTTTGCAAGAATCAAACGGGAAGTCCGTCATGATACGTCTACGTGCTACATGTTTTTCTAGACTCGCAGTCTCCGGAATCCTCGTCCTGATGCTCACCGCAGTGGGGTGCTCGACCGCAACGTCCCCGAGGCCGGATGTCAGGAGCGTTGGCATGATGTCCACGCCCACGCTGCTGGCCGAGGCCGACAAGGTCTGGAGTCAGGATGATTACCCCGCCGCGGAGCTCTATTACTCCAAGGCGCTTGAGCGTTCCGATCTTTCACAGGCCGTTCGGGCCGAAGCCCTCAGCCGCCTCGGGCAGGCAGCCTATCACAACGGGCACTACCGGCAGGCTCGGGAGGCTCTGGAGAAAGCCGCCAACCTCGACCTCGGCGCGCTCTCGGATAGCGGCTGGGAGCTGGCCTATCTCGGCACCCTCAAGGAAACCGGCAACACCGAACGGCTCAAGAACCACCTGAAGTGGACCCTTGAGCAGAAGGCCCTTCCTTGGCCTGTGCGGCAGGATATCGCCGTCTGGTATTCAGGATATTTCGCGGACAAAGGCGACGACCAGCGCGCAATGGAAGTTCTGGCCGGCTTTTATAAGCAGGCGCAATCCGATGCCGACCGGGCGGCCTTTGAGCTTACCCTGCGCAACGCCACCAAGAATTGGGACGAGGATCGGCTCGACGACCTCGCCAAGGTCGCCACGCCCGCCGATCAGCTGCGCTTTCCCTACGCACTGGTGGCATTCGAGCGTGCCCGTCGCATGGCCGGCGACCAGAACCTCTGGCCCCATGCGTGGCGCACCATGCGCGCCGTGGCGAACTCCCCTGAGCTGGTGGACCGGACCTCCCTCGGCGAACTGCTCGCCTCCTATGAAAAGGATTTCGGCATCCCGCGCGTCGGGCTGGTCATAGCCGTTCCGCTTACCGGTGCTTACGGGCAGGTGGGAGCCGCCATCGTCCGCGGCGTGGGCGTAGCCCAGTGGCAGCTTGCCAACACTGGCGACGATGTTGACGTTCGCGTGCTGAACACCGCCAATCCCGACTGGGTCAAGCGGCTTGAACAGCTGCCGGAAAGTTACTCCGTGGTGGGCGGCCCCCTCAGGGGCTCCGAATTCAAGCGCCTTGAGGAAGGTCTGCCCGGCCGCCGCGTCATCGACGCGCGAGCCGTGTTCGGCTTCATGCCCGGCCTTGGCGAAGCGGAAGAGGGCGACGACGCGTGGCGCTTCTTTGCCAGCCGTGAGGACGAGGTGAAAAGCCTCGTCCAGATGGCGGCGGGCGAACTTGGCATCAAGGATTTTGCCGTATTCTATCCCCGTGAGGAATTCGGTCGGGCCATGGCCAAGATATTCTACGAAGAAGCCACTCCGCTCGGCGTCCATATTCGCGGCATGGAATCCTATGACCCGAAGGATCTGCCGAGCTGGAACAACAGCATTGCCGAATTGCTCGACGTCCCGGACGACTTCAGCGAGAACAAGGAAGCGCCGCTTCCGCTGCCTGACTTCGGGGCCGTGTTCGTGCCCGACGGCTGGCGTCAGGCCCAGAACCTGCTCCCGAACTTCTTCTTCTATGAAGGCGAGCAGCTCATCTACCTCGGCCCCAGCCTCTGGAGCCGGGCACTCGACCGCGCCAAGAACATCGACGAGCACTACTACCGCCTCGCCGTATGTCCCGGCGCGTGGTGGAAGGGCAGCTCCGGAGCCAGAAACCTTCAGGACGCATTGCGCCGCGAAGGTCTCGGTCGCGCCGATTACTGGGTGGCTCTCGGATACGATTTCACCCGCTTCGCCGCCCGCATGGGCGTGCTCCCGGCAGGCTTCGATTCCGACGAGGTGAATGAACGCCTCGCCTCGGCTGCGGCCATGGATTTCAGCATGGCCCCCATCAGCTGGAATCAGGAGGGCGTGGCCTCGCAGGAACTGTATCTCTTCAGTCCGCGCTCCCACGGCAAGAACCTTGCCGACCCGCAGAAACTCAAGGCGGGCGTGAAGCGCGCCACCGAACGCCGTCTGCACCGCGCGGAAGTCTACAAGGAACGCATGAAAGAAAAGGCAGAGGGCGAACAGTAGCCCCCGTTGCAATCGCAAGGAGACCTCAAGATATGAAGATTAGCCCGGAAGAAGTCGCAAAGGTCGCCTCTCTGGCGCGGCTGGAACTCGGCCCGGAAAAAATAGAGGAATTCACCGGCCAGCTCGGCGACATCCTCGAACACATGGACAAGCTCGGCGAGCTGGATACCGAAGGCGTGGACCCCATGTTCTCCCCGGTGGAGCAGGTGAGCGTCACGCGCGAAGACAAGGTTCGCAAGGAACACACCCGCGAAGAAGTGCTCTCCAACGCCCCCGAGACCGACGGCAAGTTCTTCATCGTCCCCCGCATCGTCTAGCACAGGAATCAGCACAACCATGTCCGAACTTCATTACAAAACGCTGAGCGAAACCGCCGCCATGCTTCAGGCGGGAGAAATCACCGCTGAACAGGCCGTCCAGGCCTGCCTCGACCGCATCGAAGCCACCGAACCCACGGTCAAGGCGCTCATCTCCGTACAGGGCGAAGAGGCCCTCGCCAAGGCTCGCGAACTCGACAGCCAAGGACCGGATCCGGCAAAGCCGCTCTGGGGCGTGCCCATGGTCCTCAAGGACCTGCTCACCACCAAGGGCGTCACCACCACCTGCGCCTCGAAATTCCTCGAAAACTTCGTGCCCTTCTACGACGCAACCGTGGTGGAAAAGCTCGACGCGGCGGGAGCCATCTGCATCGCCAAGGCGAACATGGACGAATTCGCCATGGGCTCTTCCACCGAGAACTCTGCATATTTCAAGACCGCCAACCCCTGGGACCTCGACCGCGTCCCCGGCGGATCTTCCGGCGGTTCCGGCGCCACCGTGGCGGCCGGACAGTGCGCCGCGGCCCTCGGCACCGATACAGGCGGCTCCATCCGTCTGCCCGCCAGCTTCTGCGGCGTGACCGGCCTCAAGCCGACCTACGGTCGCGTCTCCCGCTACGGCATGGTCGCCTTCGGCTCCTCCCTCGACCAGATCGGCCCCATGGCCCGCAGCGTCGAGGACTGCGCCCGCGTCCTGCAGGTCATCGCCGGACACGACCCCAAGGACTCCACCAGCGTGGACTGCGACGTGCCCGATTACCTTGCCGGACTCGACCGCAAGGATCTCTCCGGCCTGACCATCGGCCTGCCCGAACAGTACTGGCCCGATCCGGACAAGGAAGGCGGCCTCTCGCCCGAAGTCGAACAGGCCTGCCGCAACGCCGTGGCCAAGATGGAAGAGCTCGGAGCCAAGACCGTCCCCGTACAGCTCGGCCTGACCGACTACGCCATCGCGACCTATTACATCATCGCCATGGCCGAAGCCTCCTCCAACCTCTCGCGCTTCGACGGCATCCGCTACGGAAAACGCGCAGAAAACGCCGAAGAGCTCATCGACCTCTATACCAAGAGCCGCACCCAGGGCTTCGGGGATGAAGTGCAGCGCCGCATCATCATCGGCTCCTACGTACTCTCCGCAGGCTACTACGACGCCTACTACGGAAAAGCCGCCAAGGTGCGCCGACTCATCCGTCGCAATTTCGACAGGGCCTTCGAGTCCTGCGACCTCATCGCCGGTCCCGTATGCCCCACCACGGCCTTCAAATCCGGCGAAAAAGCAGACCCGCTGCAGATGTACCTCATCGACATCTTCACCATCTCCTGCAACCTCGCAGGACTGCCCGGCATGAGCATGCCCGTCGGACTCGGCGCCGACACCAATATGCCCATCGGCCTCCAGCTGCTCGGCCCGTCCTTCAGCGAAGACCGCATGCTCTCCGCAGCCAGTGCTCTGGAAAAAGCACTTCCGCCGATGCCCAAACCGGCACTTTAGGCAGGGAAGACGATACATGTTCAAAGGGCGTTCCTGATGGGACGCCCTTTTCTTGCGGAAGGGCCTCCGGCGGCTCTCCGAGGGCGCCTTCGGCGGGACCAAAGGGGCGGGCCCCCTTTGGAAACCCTGGCTTGTTTTTGCGCTTGTCGGGAGTACGGCCGCGCTTCGCGACGCCCGCACTCCCGACAAGCGCAAAAACGGGGTGGGAGTGTGGGAGTTGTTCATTCGGCATGTCTCCGTCCTCCATATTCAGGCCCCCGGCCGGATGTCGCGTCAGCGCATCCGGCCGGGGGCCTGAATATGGAGGACCGCCAAGGGTCCAGGGGGATTATCCCCCTGGCGGGTGCAGGGCAGCGCCCTGCCCGCCGGAGGCAATGCGCATCAGCGCATCTAATTACAGTTCGAGATTCCAGTCCGCCCAGACCTGTTTGCGCCAGTTCCGGAAGGCTTCGGCGAAGTTTTCGAGGGGCAGTTCGCCTTTCTCGCCGGTTTTGCGGTTCTTGCATTCGACCACGCCGTTCTTGAGTCCTTTTCCGCCGAGCGTCAACTGGATGGGGTAGCCGATGAGGTCTGCGTCGGCGAACTTGACGCCGGGGCGGTCCTTGCGGTCGTCGAGGGCGGCGTCCACGCCGAGGGACTTGAGCTCGGCATAGAGTTCTTCTGCTTTGGCGTTGACGGCTTCGTCCTTGCCGCCGAGGGAGATGATCGCGGCTTCGAAGGGCGCGATGGTCGGGGGGAAGACGCAGCCGCTTTCGTCGTGGTTCTGCTCGATGGCGGAGGCGACGATCCTGGAAACGCCGATGCCGTAGCAGCCCATGACGAGGTGCTTTTCCTTGCCGTTCTCGTCGAGGAACTTGGCGTCCATCTTTTCGGAATATTTGAGGCCGAGCTTGAAGACATGTCCGACTTCGATGCCTTTGGTGAACTCGATGGCCTGTCCGCATTCGGGGCAGGGATCGGTTTCTTCGATCATGCGCAGGTCGACGAATTCGGTGACGTTGCAGTCGCGGCCGAGGGACAGGTGCTTGACGTGGGTGTCGGCGTCGTTGCCGCCGGCGATCCAGTCGGTGTCCTGACAGAGTTCAAGGTCTGCGTAGACGGGAACCTCTTCGGGCAGCGAGTGCGGGCCTGCGAAGCCGACGGGGGCGCCGGTGAGTTCGCGCACGAGCTTTTCGTCGGCGAAGTCCACGTCGTTGCCGCCGGTTGCGTTGCGCAGTTTGACGTCGTTGAGTTCGCGGTCGCCGCGTACGAGGGCGGCCACAGGCTTTTCGTCCACCACGAGCAGCAGCGTCTTGACCACTTTGGAAGCGTCGGTGCCGAGGAATTCACAGACTTCGGCCACGGTGTGCTTGCCGGGAGTGGCGACCTTTTCGAGGGCGGGGATATCCTCGTCGCAACGGCAGGTGCCTTCGGGGGCCTTGACCTTGGCCTTTTCGAGGTTGGCGGCGAAGTCGCAGGACTTGCAGGACGCGATGGTGTCTTCGCCGGTCTCGGCCAGCACCATGAATTCGTGGGAGAAGTCGCCGCCGATGGCGCCGGAGTCTGCCTGTACCGGCTTGAAGCGCAGGCCGATGCGCGCAAATGCCTTCTTGTAGGCCTCGAACATGTTCCAGTAGGAGGCCTCGGCGCCTTCCTCGTCCTTGTCGAAGGAGTAGGCGTCCTTCATCATGAATTCGCGTCCGCGCATGAGGCCGAAGCGCGGACGGATTTCGTCGCGGAATTTGGTCTGCACCTGATACAGGTTGATCGGCAGCTGTTTGTAGGAGCGGATTTCGCCGCGCACAAGGTCGGTGATGACTTCCTCGTGGGTGGGGCCGAGGCAGTAGTCCCGGCCGTGACGGTCGTTGAAGCGCAGCAGTTCCTTGCCGTAATAGTCCCAGCGGCCGGTCTCCTGCCAGAGATCGGCGGGCTGGACCATGGGCAGGAGCACTTCCATGGCTCCGGCGTTGTCCATTTCCTCGCGGACGATGGCGGCGACCTTGTTCAGGGCGCGAAGGCCCAACGGCAGGTAGTTGTAGATGCCGCTGGTGAGCTTGCGGATCATTCCGGCGCGGATGAGCAGCTTGTGGGAGACCACCTCGGCTTCCGAGGGGGCTTCCTTGAGGGTCGGGATATAATAGTTGGAAAGCTTCATTTAGCCTTTTCTCCTTTCTTCCAGGAATGATTCGATTTCTTTCATGAATTCGGGCAGCAGATTCTCGTCGCCCCTGACCTTGCGCACCACCTCGCCCTTGCGGAAGATGATGCCGAGGCCGCGTCCGCCTGCGATGCCGATGTCGGCTTCGCGCGCTTCGCCCGGCCCGTTGACCACGCAACCCATGACGGCGACGGTGAAATCTTCCTCGACGGTTTTCAGGGCGTCCTCCACCTTTTCGGCCAGCCCGATGAGGTCGATGTTCGTCCGGCCGCACGTCGGGCAGGAGATGATCTCGGGGCCGCGTCTGCGGAGTTCGAGGGAGCGCAGGATCTCCCATGCCACGCCCACCTCGGCCACGGGATCGTGGGTCAGGCTGACGCGCAGGGTGTCGCCGAGTCCCTGCCAGAGCAGTATGCCCAGTCCCACCGAGGATTTGACTGCGCCTCGTACGAGGGTTCCTGCCTCGGTGATGCCGATGTGCAGGGGATAGTCGGTCTTTTCGGCCAGCAGGGAGTAGGCGGCGATGGTGTTGAGCACGGACGAGGACTTCAGGGAAATCTTTGTGTCGTGAAAGCCGCGTTTTTCAAGCAGGGCCACGTGTTCCAACGCACTCTCGACCATGGCTCCGGGCGTGGGGCCGCCGTGCTTGGCGAGCAGTTTCTTGTCCACGGAGCCGCTGTTGACGCCGATGCGAATCGGCGCGCCGCGATCCTTGGCGGCGTCCACCACGGCGTCCACCTTGTCGGCGCTGCCGATGTTTCCGGGATTGATGCGAAGCGCGTCTATCCCTGCATCCAGCGCAGCAAGGGCGAGGCGGTGGTCGAAGTGGATGTCCGCGACCAGCGGTACGGGGGACTGCGACTTGATCTGCGCAAGCACCGCCGCGGCCTTGTCGTCAGGCACGGCTAGCCGGACGATCTCGCATCCGGCGTCGGCCAGCGCGATGATCTGGCTCACGGTGGCGATCGCGTCCCGCGTGTCGGTGTTGGTCATGCTCTGGACGCGAACGGGGTTGTCCCCGCCGATGCCCACGCCGCCGATATCTATGGCTCTCGTCCTGTTGCGTTTCATAAGGACGGGGACAATACCCCAAAACGTCCCGCAAGCCAAGAGCGGGAAGCGCTTCCGGGATTTTCGGAGTGGCGCGGGAAGGGGCGTTGCGGTGATCCGACAGAGAGGGTGTCGATAATCACCAAAAGCGGACTTCCTTTCGCTTGCCTCACCGTGGCGCGAACCTGTATTCAGGGGATTGAATCAATCGGGAGAAACACGCTTTGTCAGCCATATTATCCGTTTCCGAACTCACCCGCGCGGTCAAGGACCTCCTTGAGGCCGAATTTCCCTTCGTCTGGGTGCGCGGCCAGATCACCAACCTCGGGCGCCCCGCCAGCGGGCATCTCTACTTTTCCCTCACCGACGGCGACTCATTGGTGAACGTGGTCTGGTTCAAAGGCGCTCAGCGCAGCGCCGAGCCGGTCAGCAGAGGCGGCGAGGCCGTGAACCCCCTCACCGGCGAAGTGGAGGAGGAGAAGCCGCAAGGCCTGGCCGATGCGCTGGAAGACGGCATGGAGGTGCTCTGCGCCGGACGGCTCAACGTGTATGAACCGCGCGGCCAGTATCAGCTGGTGGCGGAACTGGTGCAGGAGCAGGGCGTCGGCGATTTGCGCATGGCCTTTGAAGCCATGAAGCGCAAGCTGGCGGCCAAGGGATATTTCGAGGAAGACCGCAAAATGCAGATCCCGCGCGAGCCTGCGCGGGTTGCCGTGGTTACCTCGCCCACCGGTGCGGCAATTCGCGATTTTCTGCGGATCGCATCCACGCGCGGTGTGGGCAGCGAAATCCGCATTCAGCCCACTGCGGTGCAGGGCGAGGCCGCTCCGGAACAGATTGCCGCCGCGCTGGATGCCGTGGGCGACGAGGGTTGGGCGGACGTGGTGGTGCTCATCCGTGGCGGCGGTTCGCTGGAGGACTTGTGGGCTTTCAACACCGAGGCGGTGGCCGAAGCTATCTACCGTTCGCGCATTCCGGTCGTCTGTGGCGTGGGGCACGAGCCTGATGTGAGCATCGCGGATTACGTGGCCGACCTGCGGGTGGCGACGCCGTCCCATGCCGCACAGGTCATCTGGAAAGACCGGGACACAATGCTTCAGGAAGTGGACCGGCTGGAGATGGACCTGACGCGCGCCTATCTCAAGACGCTGGACGGCCATGAGCACGAGCTGAAACAGCTCCGGCGCGCTTTGGCGTGGCTCTCTCCCATGAGACGGCTGGATCGCAGCGTCGAGCAGGTCCGTTCGCTGGCCCTGCGGCTGGAGCGGTTGGGGCGGGCGCACTACGAATCCCGCCGGGAGCAGGCCGTGCGCTGGACCGGGCGGCTGACGAGGGCCTTTGGCACCGCCGACGTGGAGCGGGCTGCCGGGACGCTACAGGATTATGCCGAGCGCATGCGCGACGCATCCTTGAGGCGGGTTGAGGACCGGGGGCGTGAGCTTGAGCTCGCCAAGGCCAATCTGGCGGGGCTGAATCCGGAAGCGCCATTGCAGCGCGGCTACAGTCTGATCCGCATCGGCGACGACGGGCCGTTCCTGCGCAGTCCGGACGAAGTGGGCGACGGCGACCGCCTGAGTATTCGCGTGCGTGACGGAAACCTTGCCGCAAGGGTTGAGAAGGAAGGCCCGGAAGGGTAAGGTCTGCGCATGCAAGGATATAAACGATTTTTCATAATTGCGGCTATGTTGCTCCTGCCCGTGCTGGCGCATGCGCAGAGCGTGGGGCTTCAGGACGGCGATGAGGCCGGTTTCGAAAACGCCACGGCTGGCGAGCCTGAAGCGGAGCTCGTGCTGGCCCACCCCGAAACCGTTGCGCTGGGCGACCCGTTCGCGGTGCGCCTGACCTCCACCGTTCCGCTGAAGGATGTGTCCATTCGTTGGGACGGGCGCACCATCACCCCGTCCGTGTCCGTATGGAACGACAAGCATGTTGCGCTGGCCATGCTCGGTACTGACGTGCTCAATGCCGAGCCGGGCAAAAAGAGCCTCGTGGTTACTGCTGTCGCCGAAGACGCGTCTCGCGAATTCGAGGAAACCGTGACCATCGAGGACCGTGAATTTCCTCGTCAGGATCTGAAGCTGCCGCCCAAGATGGTTACGCCGCCCAAGGAGGTGCTGGACCGCATCGCCCGCGAGCGCAAGGTCATCGCCAAGGCCCGCGACCACTACAGCGCCGATCGGCACTGGACGCTGCCGTTCTACCGTCCCGTGGGCGGGGAGGTCTCCAGCGACTATGGCCTCAAGCGGTTTCTCAACGGCAAGCCCCGCAATCCGCACCGCGGAATGGATTTCCGCTCTCCCATGAAGAATCCCATCAAGAGCGTGGCCGACGGTGTTGTCACCCTTGTGGACGATCATTACTACGCGGGCAAGTCCGTGTACGTGGACCACGGCAACGGTGTGGTGAGCATGTATTTCCATCTGTCCGAACCGACCGTAAAGGAAGGGGAGCGTGTCGAGCGGGGGCAGACCGTGGGACTCACCGGCGCCACCGGCCGCGTCACGGGACCGCATCTGCACATGTCCATCGCGGTGCAGGGGCGGCTGGTGAACCCGGCGCCGCTGTTCAAGGCGAACGCGGATGATCTGCTGAAACAATAGGTTTTGCCATGGGCCGTTTCCTCGAAAGTGGGAGCGGCCCGCATACTATCAAATCATACCGGCCCGGACCGGCGACTGGCGACACGTTTCGCCGGAGGCGCACAGCATGTCTGAACCGACTTTTGAAAAGAAACTGGAACGGCTCCGCGAAATAGTGGAGCGGCTGGAGCGCGGCGAGCTGCCTCTGGAAGAAGGCGTCGCCCTTTACAAGGAAGGACTTGAGCTCGCCAAGGGATGCGGCGGGCATCTGGAAAAGGCGCGCCACGAGGTCAAGATCGTCAGCGAAGGGCTGGTCAAGGAATTCGAGGCGCTGGAAGCGCCGCTGGAGGAGGAAGACTAGTGTCCGTCAAAGACGAACTCATGCGACGCGCCGCCGAAGTGGAAAGGTTTCTCGAAGGCAGCCTGAAGGACCGGGACATCCCGGAACCGCTGCGCGAGGCCATGGAATACAGCCTGCTCGCGGGCGGCAAGCGGCTTCGCCCTGTACTTGTCCTCTCATGGTGCGGCATGCTTGACGGCGAGCCGGACAAGGCCATGCCGTTCGCCGCGAGCCTCGAATGCATTCACACTTACTCGCTGGTGCATGACGATCTGCCCGCCATGGATGACGACGATCTCAGGCGCGGCAAGCCGTCCAACCACAAGAAGTTCGGCGAAGCCGAGGCTATCCTTGCGGGCGACGGTCTGCTCACCGAGGCCTTCACGCTCATGACCGAAAGCGCACTGGAAAGAGGGCTTCCCGCCCGAAACGTACTGCGTGCCGTGAACGTGCTGGCGCGCTCTGCCGGGGCGGGCGGCATGGTCGGCGGCCAGTCCGTGGACATGGCCCAGACCGGACGCGCGGGGCAGGTTCCGCTGGAGGAACTTCAGGCCATGCACGCCATGAAGACCGGCGCGCTCATCACCGCGGCGTGCGAATGCGGCGCGATCCTCTCAGGCAGGGGGGAAACGCATGAACTGGCTGCAAGAGCTTTCGGCAAGGCCGTTGGCGTGGCTTTCCAGATCGTGGACGACGTGCTGGACGTGGTGGGCGATGAGAAGACCCTCGGCAAACCCGTGGGCAGTGACGAGGGGGCCGGAAAGAGCACCTATCCGTCGCTTGTCGGGCTGGAGCGCAGCATGGAGCTGGCCCGGGCCCATGTGGATGGCGCGTTGAAGCATCTTGAGCCATACGAAGGGGCCGATGCGGAGTTCCTCGGGGAACTGGCGCGCTACATTGTGGACAGAGTTCAATGATTGGACTATGGTCGCTGCGCTCATGACGAAGGAAGAAAAGACCAAACCCGCACTATTGCCCAGCATCGAAGGGCCGCGCGACGTCCAGAATCTGGAGCCGGACGAGCTCAAGATTCTGGCCGAGGAGCTTCGGCAGACCATCATCGGACAGGTGTCCGGCGGCGGCGGCCATCTGGCTCCGTCGCTCGGCGTGGTCGAGCTGACGCTGGCGCTGTTCCGCGCCTTCGACTTTGAACGCGACCGCATCGTCTGGGACGTGGGGCATCAGGCCTACGCCCACAAGTTGCTCACCGGCCGCTACTCCCGCTTCGACACCCTGCGCCGCAAGGACGGACTCAGCGGGTTCCCCCGCATGGAGGAGAGTCCTTACGACCACTTCGGTGTGGGACACTCGTCCACGTCCATCTCTGCCGCGCTCGGCATGGCCATGGCCCGCGACCTGAAGGGCGAGAACCACGAAGTGGTCTCGGTTATAGGCGACGGCTCCATGACTGCCGGGCTGGCGTACGAGGGGCTCAATCAGGCGGGCGGCATGGGCCGCAAGATGGTGGTGGTGCTCAACGACAACGAGATGTCCATCTCCAGAAATGTTGGCGCGCTGTCTTCCTTCCTGAGCCGGAAGCTGAGTACGCCGCTGTTGCAGCGCTTCAAGGATGAGGTGGAGCAGTGGGTGAGCGGCGTACCCAAGTTCGGCGACGAGCTGGCCATGTACGTCAAGCGTTCCGGCGACTCCCTCAAGACATTCTTCACCCCGGGCATGCTCTTCGAGGCGTTCCGTTTCACCTACGTCGGCCCCATCAACGGGCACGACATGGGCGAGATGGTCAAGGTCTTCGAGCAGGTCAAGCGCATCGACAAGCCGGTGCTGGTCCACGTCCTCACCAAAAAGGGCAAAGGGTACGAGCCCGCCGAGAACAATCCGACCTATTTTCACGGTGTTGGCCGTTTCGAGCCGGAAACCGGGCTGGCCCGCAAATTCTCCGGCCCCGGCCTTCCCTCCTACACCGAAATTTTCGGCGATATGCTGTGCCGTCTTGCAGACCGGGACGAGCGTATCATGGCCATTACCGCCGCCATGCCCGAGGGCACCGGCACGGACTGCTTCCGCCAGAAGCACCCCGAGCGGTTCGTGGATGTCGGCATCTGCGAACAGCACGCGGTGACCTTTGCCGCGGGCCTCGCCACGCAGGGGTATCGCCCGGCGGTGGCCGTCTATTCGACGTTCCTGCAGCGCTCCTACGATCAGATCGTTCACGATGTCTGTCTGCAGAATCTGGATGTGAAGTTCTTCCTCGACCGCGGCGGACTCGTGGGTGAAGACGGCGCCACGCATCACGGCACCTTCGACATGAGCTACCTGCGGCATATCCCTAATCTCACGCTCATGGCTCCCAAGGACGAAGCCGAGCTGGCGCGCATGATGGTCACGGCATTCTCCACGCGGGGACCCGTGGCGGTGCGCTATCCGCGCGGCACCGGCGTTGGGGCCGAGGTCGAGGACGATCCCAAGCCGTTCGAGATCGGCGAAGGCGAAGTGGTTCACGAGGGCGGGGACGCGCTCGTGGTGGCTGTCGGGTCGCGGGTGTATCCCGCCATGGAGGCCGCCATGGAACTGGAGACCGAAGGGCGAGGCGTTGCGGTCTTCAACGCGCGCTTCATAAAGCCACTGCCGGAAGAGCAGCTTCTGGAGCTGGTCAGCCGCTTTGACCGTGTGCTCGTTGTCGAGGAAAACGCCAAGGCCGGGGGCTTCGGTTCCGCAGTGCTGGAACTGATTGCCGACAACGGTCTGCTTGCAGGCAAGAACGTGCAGCGGCTGGGCATCCCCGACGAATTCGTGGAGCACGGCACTCAAAAAGAGCTGCGCGCCATGCTCGGCATCGACAAGGTGGGCATCCGCAACGCCGTCAGCGCGCTGTTCGACTAGCTCCCCGAGTCTCTTTCGAAGACTTCCCGTATCTTCTCGACCCGCTTGCGGTTCGCGCCGAGGTCCCAGTATCCCACACGGGACGCCGAACGCACGTGTATCGCCCTGTCCTCTTCACGCAGCAGAAACGACACGTCGTCCACGAAACCGAAGAGCTTCGTGGAGAACTCGGCCTGAAAGCCGTCCGAGGTCGAGGAGATGATTTTTGCTCCATCCATTTTCTTCACGAGATCTTTGAGCCGGTTCATCGCTTTTTCACCGTCGTTCTTGTAGTTCAACGGGGCTATGCGATGGTCCGGGTCGGTATCCAGACTGTTCACGCAGTTGGGCGTACTCGGACACGGGTCAAGCGGCGTCTGCTTCACGGGTGATTCTCCCGGGGCGGCCTCGCAGCCTGCGAGGGTCAGGACCAGAATGAGGGGGATGGCATTTCGCATGTTCATTTACCCCCTGTACCATGCCTTGACGGCGAGTTCCATGTTGACACCGCCGATGATTCGTCTACCTTCCGGTTCCACAGGAGGATGTAAAAATGAATCAGTGCCCTTGCGGTTCCGAAAGGAAATACGACGATTGTTGCGGACCCATCATTGCCGGCGAAACGGCGGCTCCCACCGCCGAAGCCCTGATGCGTTCGCGTTACAGCGCCTATGTTGTCGGCGCCATTGAATATCTCAAGGACAGCCTGGCACCGGAAAGTCACGGCGACCATGACGAGGAAGCGGTCCGCGAGTGGTCCGAATCCGCCGAGTGGCTCGGCCTGAGCATCGACGCCACCAGCCTCGGGCTGGAGAGCGACGAAACCGGCGTGGTGGATTTCACCGCCCGTTACCGCCAGAATGGACAGACCGTGGAATATCGCGAGCGCAGTACTTTCGAAAAGCGTGACGGAAAGTGGCTCTATGTAGACGGCCACGCCCTGCCACCCGAGACCTATGTGCGCGAGACCCCCAAAGTGGGTCGGAACGAGCCGTGTCCCTGCGGGTCCGGCAAAAAATTCAAGAAGTGCTGCGCCTGATAGACTTCTGAGAGGACGAAAGGCCCGGTACGCATACGCGTTCCGGGCCTTTTCATTTCTGCTTCGGGCGGGATCAGATGATGCTGCCGAAAGGGTTCTCCCCTTTGATGCGGACCTCGGCGGCCTTGGGAGCAGGGCCGGAATCGTTCAGGGTGAACTCCACCTCTTCTCCGGGATGCAGGGTCTGGAATCCGTTGCGCAGTATCTCCGTGTAATGGACGAAGACATCCTCACCGTCCTGTGCGGTGATGAAACCGAACCCTTCCCGCTCGTTGAACCAGCTGACTTTTCCCGTGCTGCGCATCGTGCGACTCCCGTGTGACTTCCCTTTATCCGTTCATAGCACCATGACCCGCTTCCGGCAATGTGCGCCTCAGGAGCGACGGTCCGTCGAGACGATGCGTCCGTGCGCCAGCCGCAGCCGGTGGGTCGCGCTTTGCGGAAAATCTCCCTCGTGATGTGAAATCATGATCACCGGCATCCCGCAGCGGATCAGTCGGTCGAGGGTGTTTCCCATGGACTGCCGCGATTCGGCGTCCAGACCGGAGAGCGGCTCGTCCAGAAGCAGCAGCCACGGCTCGCCCGCGATGGCCCTTGTCAGCAGCACGCGTCTGCGCTGGCCGTGGGAAAGCGTTTCCATGCGACGCCCGGCTAGCTCCGTCAGGCCGGAAAAGGCCAGCAATTCCCGCGCGCGGTCCTGTTGGTCAGCGCTTGGCGTTTCGTACAGGCCAACGGTGCCGAACATGCCGGAAAGCACGGTCTCCAGCACTGTGTCGCGGCAGTGGGGCAACCGGGCAAAAAGGCCGTGCATCTCCGGGGAGACCACGGCCATGCGTCTGCGGTGCGCCTCCCCGGTGCCGCAGCCGCCGAATCGCTCGACAGTGCCTTCGTCCGCAAACGGGGCCACGTCCCCGAGTATCAGCTTGAGAAAGGTGCTTTTGCCCGCGCCGTTGTCACCCGATACGGCCCACGCCTCGCCGGGGCGCATCGTGAAGTCGATGTCGTGGAGGATATTTCGGCCGTGCATGACCACGTCTGCTTTCCGGATGCGTACGATGAATTTCATGGGGCCGGGCTGCGGCAGCGCCGGACAGCGCGAGTGCTCGCCGGATTTCTCGTGTCCAGCGGCATCCCGGAGGTGGACGGTCTGGCGGATGCAGCTGGGGACGTCTTCGCCGCGATGTGCCGTGACCACGAGGGTGGCCCGTTTCGCCAGCGTCTCCAGAAGTTCCATGGCTGTTGCGCGCGCGGCCTTGTCCAGCCCGTCCATGCATTCATCCAGCAGGATGACATCGGGCTCGGGCGCGCAGGCGCGGGCCAGGAGGACGCGTCGCAGCTGACCGGTGGACATGGCTCGGGCGGGAACCTCGGCAAGTTCGGCTGCCCGCATGCGCCTCAGGGCCGTGTCGGCCTTAACCAGCATTTTCGCGTCGGGCTGTTCGTACAGCAGGGGCGAGTCGAAAAAACCGGCCAGCACGATTTCTCGGCCCGTGGCCTTGCTGCCGGAGTGTTCGTAAAAGTCCTGCATGTCGCCGGAGACCATGCCGATTCGGTGGCGCAGCCCGAGCGGATCGTTCTGCACGCCGTTTTCCGTCTCGTAGGTGCGGCCGGATTCGTTGTCGGGCGGCACCTCTCCGCGAATGACGCGGAGCAGGGTGGTCTTTCCGGCCCCGTTGGGGCCGAGTACGGCGGTGTGGCTGCCCGGTGCGATGGCGATCGAAGCCCCGTCAAGCAGCTTCCTGCCTTCGCGTGTGACGCTGGCGTTGGATATCGTGATTCGCAACATGCCCGGATGGTTGCGCGAAACGTTCCGGGATGCAAGCAGAATGCGCTTTGCAAAATACAGTCGCGGCCTGTATCTTCGGCACATGATCCAAACCGTGGCCCTTGCCCGCATCATGGAATACGAGTCGCCACTGCTGGACGCGGCGGTGGAACTGCTCATGGACGAAGCCGGATTCCGGCCCTCGCGCGGCGACCGTGTGCTGGTCAAGCCGAATCTGGTCAACTCCACCAACGCGGCCGTGTCCTGCACGCACCCGCTGGTGGTGCGCGCCGCCTGCCGGTTCCTGCTGGATCGGGGCGTGCGCGTCACCGTCGCCGACTCTCCGGCTTTCGGGTCCGCGGCACAGGTTGCGAAGGCTTCCGGGCTGGCCGATGCGCTGAAGGAGCTGGGACTTGCAGTACGCGGGCTTGCCGCCGCACGAAAGACGCTGCTGCCGTGCGGCGTGGAGATAGGCGTTTCCGAGCAGGCTCTGGAGGCCGGGGCCATCCTGAACGTGCCAAGGCTCAAGGCGCACTGCCAGATGCGGGTGACAGGGGCGGTCAAGAACCTGTTCGGCTGCGTGAGCGGCGCTCGCAAGGCGCTGGCGCACAACCGGCTCGGCAATCGACCGGACCTTTTCGCCGCCATGGTGGTGGATATCTGCGAGCTGGTGCCGCACAGCGTCTCCCTCATGGATGCGGTGCGGCCAATGCATCAAGGCGGCCCGATAAAAGGGGAGGCCTACGAACTGGGCATGCTCGCTGCGTCCGCCTCGCCGCATGCAGTGGACGCCATGGTCTGCGAAATGCTGAATCTTTCTCCCTCGCAGGTACCGCTCTGGGCCGAGGCCCTGCGGCGCAATCTTTCCGGCGCGCAACCCGGTGAACTGCGCTATCCTCTTGAACAGCCGCAGAGCTTCGATGTCTCGGGCATGATCATCCCCGGCGAACTTGAGCCGGTCCGCTTTGACCCGTTCAGGGTTTTCAAGGGGCGCGTCAAGAGCCTGAAAAAACGCCTGTGCGGAGACTGAGTCCTCTTGCTTCGGATGCCTGTCGGCGGTAGTGTCGGCTCATGGATTCGGGCAAAACGGACATGATACGGCGCAGGTACGCCGTGAGCGGGCAGGTTCAGGGCGTCGGCTTCAGGCCTTTCGTCTATCGGATTGCTTCGGAGAACGGGGTGACGGGCACCGTGCTCAACGGTTCGCAGGGCGTGCTTGCCGAAGTGCAGGGCAACCGTGCGCAGGTGGACGGTTTCGGCAGTGATCTGGCGCAGAAGACGCCGCCGCTGGCCCGCATCGTTTCGCTTGAGTCCGAAGATCTGCCTCCGGTGCCGGGCGAGGACTCCTTCGAGATAATCGCCAGCGAAGGCGGGGAAGGACACGACGTGCTCATCAGCCCGGACACCGCGACCTGTCCCGACTGCATCGAGGACATGCGCGATCCGGATAATCCACGCTACCGCTATCCCTTCACCAACTGCACCAATTGCGGCCCGCGCTACACCATCACACGCTCTATTCCATACGACAGGCCGTTCACTTCCATGAGCTGCTTTCCGCTCTGTGAGCGTTGCGAGTCGGAATACACCGACCCGCTGGACCGGCGTTTTCACGCGCAGCCCAATGCCTGCCCGGACTGCGGCCCGCAGGTCTGGCTTGCGGACGCCGAGGGCGGCGAAACCGCCAGAGGCGACGAGGCCATGCGCCTTCTGGCCGCGAATCTGAAAGAAGGAAAAATCGCTGCAGTGAAAGGGCTTGGCGGCTACCATCTGGCCTGCGATGCCACCAACGCCGAAGCCATTGACCGGTTGCGCGAGCGCAAGAACCGGCCAGACAAACCACTGGCAGTGATGGTCCCGGACATGGATGCCGTGCGGCGGCTGGCCGAGGTCATGCCCGAAGACGAAGCATGGTTGACGGGCATTGCGCGGCCCATCGTGCTCATGGCCAAGCATCCAGAGTATCCACTGCCGGAAACCGTTGCGCCCGATACGAATTTCATCGGCCTCATGCTGCCATACACGCCGCTGCATCACGTGCTCTTCGACCATTTGTCGAAAGAGGATGGGCCTTCCGCCCTGATCATGACCTCCGGCAACATGAGCAGCGAGCCCATCAGCCTCGGTAACCGCGAGGCTCTCTCGAGGCTCTCGGGTATCGCGGATATCTTTCTGTTTCATGACCGGGATATCCTCATACGCTGCGACGATTCGGTCCTGCGCATGAATCCGTATTCCGGGAAACCGATCATCCTGCGCCGGGCGCGCGGCTTCACCCCTTCTCCGGTCACGCTGGGGGGCGACGGCCCCTGCGTGCTGGGCACCGGCCCGGAACTCAAGTGCGCGCTGACCCTGACCAAGGGGGGCATGGCCTTCCCGAGCCAGCATATCGGGAACATGGAGAATCTCGAGACCTACGGGTTCTACAAGGAAATTCTGGCGCATATGCAGGATATCCTTCAGGTGCGGCCCGAGCTTGTGGTTCGCGACCTGCATCCGGACTACATGACCAGCGCCCTCTCGGAAGAAGTGGGGGCGCAAATGCATGTCCCGGTGCTGGCGTTGCAGCATCACTACGCCCACATTCATGCGGTCATGGCCGAAAACGCGCTGGAAGGTCCGGTGCTCGGGCTGGCGCTCGACGGGACCGGATACGGCGAGGACGGTACCATCTGGGGCGGGGAATGTCTGTTCGTCAACGGGGAGACGCTGGAGCACGAGCGGCTGGCCCGTTTTGCGCATCTGCGGTTGCCCGGTGGCGAGGCTGCGGTTCGCGAGCCGTGGCGCATCGCACGGGGGGTCCTGTGGGAGCTGGGATATCGCGAACCTGAGTTCTGGTGGCCGTGGCTGGCGGAACATGAGGCCGCGGACAGGTTCCTCATGCAGGTTCTGGAGAAGGACATCAATTCTCCCCGCACCAGCAGCTGCGGGCGGCTGTTCGATGCGGTTTCGGCCATGATCGGGTTGTGTAACTCCATCAGTTACGAGGGGCAGGCGGCCATCCTGTTGGAAAAGGCGCAGGTCATGGAGGAGCGTTCCGCCTACCCGTGCCCGCTGCTTACCGACTATCAGCCCGCCGTGCTCGACACGCTGACCCTGCTGGACGCCGTGCGCGAAGACGCGGCCAACGGCGTGGCCCCCGGCATCATTGCGCGGCGCTTCCATCTCGGGCTGATCAATGGCCTTGCCGAACTGGCGGCGACCGTTGCGGAAAGCCTCGGTGTGAACAGGATCGCGCTTTCGGGGGGAGTGATGCAGAACCTCACCATTGCCGTGGAACTGCCCATGGCGCTTGAAATGATCGGGCTCGAGGTCTTCATGCACACGCAGGTGCCTCCCAACGATGGCTGCATTTCTTTGGGGCAGGCCGTGTGGGGGCGCAGAAAGCTGCTTATGGACGAGTGAAGTTTGATCAAGACAAGACCATGAAAAAGGCCCGCCGATTCCGGCGGGCCTTTTGGTGTTCTGGGTAGTGTCTACTTGAAGGCTGCTGCGGCAACCTCGGCTGCTTCGCGGCCGTCTGGCGTCTTCACGCCTTCGAGCCATTTGGCAACAGTGTCCTGATTGTCGGTGATCCAGCGACGTGCGACGTCGGCCGGGTCCTCTTCCTTGTAGCCGTAATCGTGAATCCACATGCTCTGTGTCTCTGCGGTGACGTAGAGCTGGGAAAGGAACTTGGCCAGCTGCGGATAGCGGGTGTCGAAGTCGGCGTTGGCGATGGTGTGCACCTTGCTCTGGCTGACGAGCTTGGTGGTGTTTTCGGTGCCTTCAAGGAACTTGATGTCCATGAGCACGTCCATCCAGTGGGGTTTCCAGCAGCCGAAGACCACGGCTTCGTTCTGACGCATCTTGTCGCGCGCCTGACCGAGCATGATGGGGGTGGTGCTGGCGATCTGTTCCCAGTCGCCAAGACCGTCCGCGTCAGCCTTGATCATTTCGGACACGGCGGTGTGCATGCCGGAGCCGGCCTCAATGTTGTATATGGTGTGGTCGAACTGTTCGGCGTTCTTGTCGAGGTCCGCGACGCTGCGCACGCCCTCTTCCCACGTCTTGGTCGGCACACAGAGGCTGATGATGGCTTCATCGAGGTTGGTGCCGAGAATCTCAACGCTGCCTTCTTCGAGCACCGGGTTGAGCATATCGTTCTGGGCCGGGACCCATGCGGCGAGGTACACGTCCACGTCGCCCTGGGGCATGCCCTTGTAGATGATGGGCGGTCCCACCTGAAGCTGCTCGGTTTCATAGCCGAGGCTTTCCGCGATCTGGCAGACAACTTCCGTCTTGACGGTGACTCCGGGCCACGGCGGGGTGGCGAAGCGGATCGTATTCTTGGCGAATGCTGTGGAGCCGATGGCGAGTACGAGACAAAGGGTCAGAAAGAAAACAATGTTTTTTTTCTGCAAGAGATCCTCCTGATCTGAATGTAGAAGTAAAAGAAAAATAAAAATGAACTGTGTCCAAGCTTGTCCAGTGAGTGTTGCGGACACGTTCTTCAAAGTATGACCATGTTGTTTAGCACGGAAATCCAACATTGACAAATCGATGCTATTTCGTATTGCAAAATCATGAGCTTTTTTCTGTTTTCTTTCCGATTGGCTTACGGATTCCCTGTCGCGGAATTGCTGTTTGCGTCCCGCATGAATGGTGCAAAAAAGCCCCGCTGTCTCTGGGGACAGCGGGGCTTTGTGAAGTCCTGATCGAGTGGGTCAGGCCATGTCATGGGCCAGTCTGCCGAGGGTGCGGATGCCGCCGGCGATCTCGTCGGTCCAGACACCGCCGCAGCTCAGGCGGATGTTGCTGGTAAAGCGGTCGCGCGTGGTGAATATGCCGCCGGGGGCGAGGCCAATGCCGCGTTCGCGGGCCTCGAAGAAGAATTCAACGCCGTCCACGCCGCCGGGAAGCGTCACCCAAAGCACGCTGCCGCCCTGCGGGTGGGTGACGCGGGTTCCTTCCGGGAAGTGGCGTTTGAGCTCAAGTTGCATGGTGTCCATGCTGCGCCGGATGGCGTGGCGTATTCCGCTGAGCTGCTTTTCCATGCGCCCCTCCCGCAGAAATTCGGCCATGGCCGCCTGTGTCGGTGTGGCGGAGCAAACATTGGTGGTCGCCTTGATCTCTCGCGCCTTGTCCAGAAAACGGCCCGCAAGCATCCAGCCGATGCGCCAGCCTGGGGCCACGGTCTTGGACAGGGAAGAGCACATCACAACCAGCCCCTTCTCGTCGAACTGCTTGTAGGTGCCGGGGCGTTTTGGACCGAAATGGATGTCGGAGGAGACGTCGTCCTCGATCAACGGAATGTCCATGTACTCAAGCAGCCGTACAATTTCGCGCTTGGTGTCGTCCGGCGTGAGGGAGCCGTCCGGGTTGGCGAAGTTTGGGGCGAGGATGCAGGCCTTCACGTCGTATGTTGCCGCTGCGTCGGCCACCAGCGCGGGGTCGAGGCCGCCGTCCGGACTGGTCTCCACCTCGATGGCGCGCAGCCCCAGCGTTTCCAGCAGTTGCAGGAAGCAGAAATAGGCGGGTGACTGCACAACGACATTGTCGCCGGGCCGGGTGATGCAGCGCAGCGCGATGTACAGCGCCTCCATTGCGCCGTTTGTCACCAGAACCTGATCATGCCGTACCGGGATGTCCGCCTCAAGCGAGCGGTGCGCGATCTGCCGACGAAGCTCGGGATTGCCGGGGACGAGTTCGTAGGACAGGCCGTGGTCGGCGTGTTCGCGGCTGTGGCGGGAGAGCAGTCTTCCAAGCTCACGGGTGGGCAGCAGGCTCGGATGCGGCGCGATGATGCCCAACGGTACGGCCCCCTTGGTCCCGACGTAGTCCAACACCGTTCGTATCAATCCGGCGCGGGTGACGGGGCGCGGCGGCTGCGCGGGCAGCGGATCCGCGTCCGGCGCTGGGAGCCGCTGGCCGGTCTGCTTGACGAAATATCCCGAGCGCGGTCGCGCCTCCACCACGCCCTTGCGCTCAAGCTCGCCGTAAGCCTGCGTGGCTGTGGAGATGCTCACGCCCATGTCCCTGCCGAGTTTGCGAAGCGAGGGCAGTCTGTCGCCGAGGCCCAGCGTTCCGTTGCCGATCATGTCCATGATGCGCTGTTCCACGCTTTGATATCTGTAGTCCGCCATGGGGCCTCCCTGTCAAAACTGTCATGGTCTCCGATTTGTTTTCAGCAACTGTACCGGTAGCAGCGCAGAATCGATTTCGCAACAGGTTCGAGATGCCGGGCACTCTTTGGTTGCAAACTGTATTGCATCAATTTCTTTGATCTGTATCTGTACTGCGAGCAGATGATCGGGTTTACTGTGCGGGAAAACAGGGTATGGTCGGCGTGACATCGCCGCCGTGCCGCGACGGAGGAGTCATGCAGGAACGCGTCATCGACAAAGAAAAGGAAAGGGGAGCCGTGTTTCAGGCCGCGCGAAAAATCGCCCCGCTTGCCATGGGGTACATCCCGGTCGGCATGGCCTTCGGGGTTCTGGCCCAGAAGGCCGGACTGAGCGTGCTCAACGCGGTGCTCATGTCCGTGTTCGTCTATGCGGGCAGCGCGCAGCTCATCGCCGTGGGCATGTTCGCCGCCGGTGCGCCGCCGGTGAGCATCATCCTGACCACCTTCGTGGTCAATCTGCGGCACCTGCTGATGTCTGCCGCACTTGCTCCGCATCTTTCCCGGTGGGGGCTGGGCCGCATGGCCGCCTTCTGCTACCAGCTGACCGACGAGACCTTTGCGCTTCACTCCATGCGGTTTGCACAAGGGGATCGCGACCGGCGACAGACCTTCATGATCAACGCCATGGCCCAGACCGTGTGGATTCTTTCCTCGTGGGCGGGCGCGCTGGCCGGTAGCGGGGTCCCCGACGTGAAGCCGCTGGCGCTGGATTACGCGCTCCCGGCCATGTTCATCGGCCTGCTTGCCATGCAGGCGGAGAACGGCCTCAAGTGGCTCACCGCCGGATTCACCGGCCTCACCGCCGTGGTGCTGGTGCAGGCGGGACTTGACCAGTGGAGCGTGATCGTGGCTACGGTCATCGGCGCAACTTTTGGCGCGGGAGTGGAATCATGGACCAGAAGATAGTGTTGCTGACCATCCTCGGCATGGCGGCTGTGACCTACATCCCGCGCGCCGCGCCCATGCTGGCGTTGGCGGCACGCGGGATCCCCGAGCCGGTCATGCGCTGGCTCTCCTACATCCCGGTAGCGGTGCTCTCGGCCATGCTGGCTCCATCGCTCCTGCTGCGGGACGGCTCGCTGGATTTCGGCATGGACAACCTCTTTCTCTGGGCGGCGCTGCCCGCGTTCGCCCTCGCCATCAAGACGCGCAGCTTCTTCGGCACCGTGGCTCTGGGCATGGGGCTGGTGGCTGCGGGACGTTTCTTCCTCGGAGGATAGTGATGAAAACCATCGGACTCATCGGCGGCATGAGCTGGGAATCCACCCGGCATTATTACGAGTTCATCAACGAGGCCGTGCGCGATCGCCTCGGCGGGCTGCATTCCGCAAAGATAGCCATGTACAGTGTGGATTTCGGCGAGATCGAACCCATGCTCGCCGCCGGGGACTGGGAGGGGCTGGCCTCGAAGCTCTGCGCGACGGGCCGCAGCGTGCAGGCCTGCGGAGCCGACATGCTCCTGATCTGTACCAACACCATGCACCGCCTCGCGCCGCAGGTCGCCGAAGCCGTGGACATCCCGTTGCTGCACATCGCGGACGCGACGGCGGAAGCGGTCAAGGCGGCCGGGTTCTCAAAGATCGGGCTGCTCGGCACCCGCCCCACCATGGTGGAGGAGTTTTACCGCGGAAGGCTGGAGGAGCGGGGACTGGAAGTCGTTCTGCCCGAAGACGCGGACATGGACCTCGTGCACGGCGTCATCTTCGACGAACTGTGCCTTGGCCGCGTTGAGGAAGCCTCCCGCAAGGAGTATTGCCGCATCATCGAATCCATGCGGGAGCGCGGCGCGCAGGGCGTGATTCTGGGCTGCACCGAAATCGCCATGCTTCTGGAAAGACAGGACTGCCCGCTGCCGCTGTTCGACACTACGCATATTCACGCCATGGCCGCCGTGGAGGCTGCTCTGGGCTGAGTCGCGGACTCGTTCAGCCTTTACTTGACCAGTTTTCAAGGCGCGATTAAGGTTCCGGCGCGGTTTCTGCCGCACTACATCCTAGGAGGCAGCCTTGAAAAGTCTTGAAGTCCCCACCCTGAAGAACGCGCTGGAACGCAGCGTGGAGCAGTATGCCGACCGCCCCGCCCTGACATTCGTGGAAGGGGAGCCGCTTACCTACGCCAAATTTCACCAGATGGTGCGTGACGTTTCGCTGCTTCTGCAGAGCAGGGGCGTGGTGCCCGGCGACAAGGTCGCCCTCATCGGCGAAAACATGCCGCACTGGGGCGTTGCGTACTTCGCCGTTACCTGCATGGGCTGTGTGATCGTGCCGATCCTGCAGGAATTTCACGTGAGCGCGGTGCATCACATTCTGCGCCACTCCGAGGCCAAGGCGGTCTTCGCCTCCAAGCGCTACTTCGACAAGGTCGAGGAGTGCGAATCCGAGGACATGCACACCCGCATCATCCTCGACGACCTCTCCCTCGTCTCCGAAGAGGACAACTTCAAGACCAACTTCCGCGAAGCCATGGCGCAGGCCCGGGCCTGGTACGACCGCATGCGCGAGAAGGTCATGAACTATTTCGACAAGGGCACTTCGGACATCACGCCGGAGAGCCTTGCGGCCATCCTGTATACTTCCGGCACCACGGGGCACTCCAAGGGCGTGATGCTCACGCACGAGAACATCGTGTTCAACGCAGAGTCCACGGCGAACATCGTGAACGTGAACCACGAGGACAAACTCTTGTCCGTGCTGCCGCTTTCGCACACCTACGAATGTACGCTGGGACTCATCCTGCCCCTGACTCGCGGCGCCTCCGTGCACTACCTCCAGAAGCCGCCGACCCCGCGCACCCTGCTGCCCGCCATGCAGAAGGTCAAGCCCACCTACCTGCTGCTGGTGCCGCTGGTCATCGAAAAGATCTACCGCAACCGCATCCTGCCCAAGCTCAGCGGCAATGCGTTCGGCCGCAACCTCATGAAGCTCGGCGCGGGCAAGAAGAAGCTGCAGCAGGTGGCGGGCAAGAAGCTGATGGAGTCTTTCGGCGGCAACATCAAGTGCATCCCCATCGGCGGGGCGTTCCTTGCCCCCGAGGTGGAGCTTTTCATGCGAAACGCGGACATCCCGTACGCCATAGGCTACGGCATGACCGAGACCTCGCCGCTCATCTCCGGCAGCACCCCCGCGGACACCCGTTTTCGCGGCGCAGGCAAGACCATTCCGCGAGTGGAAGTCATGATCGACAACGCCGACCCGCAGACCGGCGAGGGCGAGATTCTCGTGAAAGGCCCCAACGTCATGCAAGGGTACTACAAGGCCCCGGCCGTGACCGAGGAGGTCTTCACCGGGGACGGCTGGCTGCGCACCGGCGATCTGGGATACATTGACGACGAGGGATATCTTTTCATCAAGGGCCGCCTCAAGAACGTGATCATCGGTCCCAGCGGCGAGAACATCTATCCCGAAGAGATCGAAGCGGCGATCAACGACTGCGAGTACGTGCTCGAATCGCTCGTCTTCCGTCAGGACAACCGCCTGTGCGCGAGGGTGCACCTCGACTACGACGCCCTCGACGCGAAGTACGGGACCCGCGACATGACCGAGTCCAAGGCCCACGCAAAGGTGCAGGAGGTCCTTGACGGCATCCTGAAGAAGGTCAACGCTTCCGTTTCCAGCTTCAGCCGTCTCGCGCGGATCATCGAGCAGGTGGAACCCTTCGACAAGACTCCCACGCACAAGATCAAACGTTACCTCTATGTTGACCCGGAGGAAAGTCGGAAGTAGCTGTAGAGGATGCACCATCTTCGACATCTACTGGTCGCCGCTCTGATTCTGGCGGCCGTCCCGGCTTACGGCTCGGGCGAATCCGGCATGGCGCATTTCGCCCAGGGGAACGAACTCGTCCGTACCGGACGGCTCGACGCAGCGGTCAAGGAGTTCTCCAAGGCCGTGGGCGCCGACCCGTCCAAGGCAGAGTATCGCTTCAACCGGGGACTGGCCCTGCAGCGTCTGGGCAGAACCCATGAGGCGCTGCGCGATTTTCAGGCCGCGGCCGATCTTGATCCGTCCCGCTTCCCCTTCTCGCTGACGCTCGCTGCGTCGCTGCATGCCGACGGTCAAAACGAGAAGGCGCTGGAGGCGTTCGAGCACGCCCTGACGCTTCGCCCCGACTCGGCCCGCGCCCATGCTGGAAGGGCTGCGGCACTCGCCGCGCTCGGCAGGGGGGGCGAGGCTCTCGAGGCCTATGATGCCGCCGTACGGCTGTCGCCCTCCAGTGCCGCCGTGTACAGGGAGCGGGGCAACCTCCGATTCAAGAGCGGCGACCCTGAAGCCGCGCTCGAAGACTTTCGGCGCGCCGCCAACATTTCTCCGCAAAACATGAAAATACAGGCACGCATCGGCGCTGCGCTCATGTCTCTTGGTCGTCATGCCGAAGCCGAGCGCGTGTTCGATGCCGTGCTTGAAGCTGACCCGGGCGACGCGACCACGCTCGCCAACCGCGGCTACGTTCGGGCCATGCAGGGCCGCATGGACGAGGCTGCCGGCGACTTTCAGGCGGCGGTGGAGAAGGCCCCGGACTGGGCTCAGGGCAGACTGCTGCATGCCGACTTTCTCCGCATGAACGGCCAGCACGAGGCGGCTCTCGAAGAGTATCGACGGGGGCTGGAGGCAGGCGGTGAGCCGCTGGCCGTGGCCATGGGGCGCGGCATTACCCTGCAGGGCATGGGGCGCTACGAGGATGCTCTGAAAGTGTTTGCCGACGCCGTCGAAGCGAATCCCGTGGCGATGGCTCCTCGGCAGGCCCGAGCCGGTCTGCTGCTTTCGCTCGGACTCGGGAGGGAGGCCCTCGAGGAGGCCGAGGCCATGATCGCGCTGCACCGCAATAATCCCGCGGGATATGTGGTCAAGGGCCGGGCCTTCATGAAGATGCGTCAACCCGCCAATGCGCTCGCAGCCTACTCCGAAGCGGTGAAGATCACGCCGGAGAATGCCGGGCTGTATATGGAAAAAGCGGGCGTGCTGAAAAGGCTGGGCCGTCGCGAAGAGGCGCTGGCAAGCCTTGATCGCGCTTTGGAACTGAACCCCGACCTTTCGCGTGCCAGATTGCTCAGGGGGCGCATGCGTGCCGAATCCGGGAACGTGCAGGCCGCTCTGAAGGACTTTGACGCCTACCTCGAAAACGACCCTTCCGACGCGTCGGCTCTCGCCATGCGGGGAACGGTTCTGGCCTCTCTCGGCCGTCGGGACGAGGCGATCAGGGATATCGGCAAGGCGCTTCGTCTCGGGGGACGCAACGACTCCCTGCATGCCCGCCTTGGCAAGCTGCTGGCCGAGAAGGGCCGATATCGCGAGGCTGAACCGCATCTGGCTTTTGCAGCTTCGAACAACGCCTCCGCCGCGCATGAGTTGGCGCGTACCTATATGCAGCTGGGCCGTAACAATCGCGCTCTGGAGGTCTTCGATCTCGCCCTCGAATTGGGGCCGCCGGGTAATGTCTCGCTGCTGTTGGACCGCGCGGAGGTCCTGCGACAGCTCAGGCGTTACGGGCAATGGGTTTCGGCACTTGACGAGGCCCTTATCAAAGATGCGGGTAACTGGCGGGTGCTTAATCAGGCGGCGTGGGCCCGGGCCACATGCCCCGAGGAGCGGTTTCGAGATGCCGAAAAGGCCCTGCTGTACGCCCGAAGTGCGCGCAGTCTCTCACCTGACAATGCCTTTGTGCTTGATACGCTGGCCGCGGCCTATGCTCGCGCCGGAGATTTCGGGAAAGCCGTCGAGACTCAGCGCGAGGCTGTTGAGGCTTTTCGGGAAAAAGTGGGCGAAGAGCAGGCAGAAGCCGCCGAGGAGCGCCTTGCGAGGTACCGTTCCGGCAAGGCGTATGTCATGCGCCCGGATTCCGCTTATCCCGAATAGAAGTAGCGGCCAAGGCCGGTGGTGAAGATGATGATGCCGTACCCGGCGTGTTCGACCCATGCTGCGGCCAGAGATTTTCGGCGTTCGTAGGTGTGGGCGAGCATCATGCCCCCCGCGAAGGACAGCGCCACCGAAGGCAGGTTGCTGTATACAATGTGCAGGTAGGCGAACGACGCTGCGCTCACCAGCATGAGGTTGCGTTCTCCGCCGAGGTGCGGCCCGAAACGTTTGTGCAGGTATGTCCGGTAGATGAGTTCTTGCGGAAGCGCCGAGAGGAACGGGTAGAGCAGCACGACGAGGCCCCACGTCAGGGGGCGTTCGGCCGGAAATGCGAAGAGCTGGTCCGGCATGAGCAGCAGGGTCAGGAGGATGGAGGCGAGGCCGACCACGAGCAGGCGGCGGAAAATCTCGTATCGCGCTCTCCCTAGGGCGGAGAAATGGAACTCGGTTTTCCAGAAGGATTTCCGCCCGGGAAGCATCGCCACGCAGAACGCCGTTACTCCAAGCAGGGTCGGGAGTTTGGGCAGCGGGATGAGTCCTGCGGCGAAAATCGTGGGCAGGGCGGCGTACAACAGGAGAAATTCCGCGAACGCGCGCCCGCCTGAAGCGTCAGGTCTGCGCACCCGGGCCTCCGGCCTGGAGGCAGCGGCGGATGTATTCCTGGATTTCGTTTCGTTCAAGCGGCTTGGCAAGGAAAAGAGTCGCTCCGAGTTTGAGAAGGTTGGAGATTTCGCTCACCCCCACGACGGCTGACATGATGATGATCGGAAACTCGGCGAACTGTTGGTCGCCACGCAGCGTCTGGATGAGCTGCCGGCCGTCCATCTCCGGCATCATTATGTCGGTCAGCAGCATGTCGAACTTGTTGCTGGCCATCAACGCCTCGTAGGCGTGCTTGCCGTGCGGGCTTACGAAGGCGACATGCCCCATCTCCTCGACGATCTTGGCTGCGAGCTTCTGCGAGATTCTGTCGTCTTCGGCTATGAGTACCTTGGCCATTGATCCCCCCTGTTTAACGATTCTCCCGTGATTCTTCCGAATGTGAACGCTACACTATCACGACGATACGGTAAAAGGGGTGATAATTTTTTGTGCGGGAAGGCGAATTACGGAGCCGGGCAAGACACCGGCTCCGTGTCCGTGGGCCGGTCCGGAGGCGGCCTAGAGCTTTTCCACGTGCATGCAGTCCTCGAAAGTGCACGTCAGCCTGTACTCCCCGTCCGCAGCCCGCACGACGTATTCGTTTCCCGGAAAGAGCGTCACCGCGGGCGCGAAGGAATCGTTGATCATGACGTCCTTCGCCTCGCCGTTGGACTCGAAGCGAATGGTCGTCTGATCGGCCAGCGACAGGACCTCGCCGTGGTGCAGGTCCATCGGCAGGTCGGTTTGCGTGTACTGACTCATTGCTGTCCTCCTTGGAGTAGCGGGTTGCCTCAACGCAACATCTACTCTCGTGGATTCTCGCGGGGTATGAGAATCCGATATACTTGATGACGGATACGGAACGTGTCAAAGATGGTAGCCATGCCGCATACATCCTTCGAAGCCGACGTACGCATCAAGGTACTGGTGGTGGTTTCCGATCTTCGGGAACGCGAACGGATTTGCAGTATGCTCGGTGAGCAGAACTGCCTCGCGGCTGAGGCGGACGGGTTCGCCCTTGCCGGGGAACTCTGCGGCGACTACGAGCCGGACCTCGTCGTCGCGGATATCGGTTCGGTCCCGGACTCCGGCGCGGCTTTTCTGCGACAGCTTCAGTCGCTCGGCGACAGCGCCCCGCCCGTCGTCGCTCTCGGAGAATACCGGGAGCACCCGGAGCTCTATCCGCGCTTCGCGGATCACGTCCCCGCCGTGCTGGAGCGCCCGGTGGACTCCCGTACGCTCTCGAACGTGCTGGGCTTTGCCACCTTCAGCCGCAAGCACCGGGCCTCGATCGAGCGGCTGCAGTCGAGAAGCACCGAAAAGGGCGAGCTCCTGTATTCGCTCGTTTCGAACATGCCTGACTCGGCGATGCTGCTGGATGCAGACGGCAGCATCGTGGCCATGAACGGGCCGGCCCAGAGAGAAATGACGGTGCCGGCAATGCAGCTTTTCGGCGCGGACTATCTCTCTGTTTTGCCCGAAGCCGTCGGCGGCAGTTATTCCGAAGCATTGCAACGGGTCCAGAAGGGGACGCCGTCCATTACCTTCAGGGTGCGACGCGGCGGCGCCACGCTGGAGGTCTTTATGCGGCGGGTGGAGCGGGGCGACAGCATGGAGGGCGTCCTTGTGGTGAGCCGGGACGTCACGGCGCTCATGCAGTCCGAGCGCGAGCTGGCGGAAAACGAACTCCGCTACAGAAGCGTCTTCGAGGCCGGGCCGGATGCCATCCTGCTGGTCAACCGCGTCTCCGGTGACGTGCTTGATTCCAACCGCGCCGCGCGCCGGCTCTACGGGTACTCCACCGATGAGCTGGAGCAGCTGAATTTCATCAAGGACCTGAGCGCTGAAGAGGACCGGGGCCTTGAAGTCCTCGGCATGGAGGCCGGAAGGATGCCTATCCGCAAGCACCGCTGCCGTGACGGCAGGGTGTTCCCCGCCGAAACCACCATGAGCCCGTTTTCCGTGGGCGGGCAGCAGGTTGCGACCGTCTTCGTGCGCGACATCACCAGCAGGAAGGTTGTCGAAGAGGCTCTCCGGGAAGGGGCGCGGCTGTATCGGGCGGTGGTGGAGGACCAGACGGAGTTTATCTGCCGTTACAAGCCCAGCGGCTCGCTCACCTTCGTGAACCGGGCGTACGCGAAGTTTTTCGGTCGCGATGAGGACACGCTGATCGGTTCGGTGTTCGGGCCGGACATCCCGGACAGGGAGTCCAGAAGGCGGCTCGACCGCTGGATGGAGCGCGTCAGCCCTTCTGATCCGGTGTACGAGCTTGAGCAGCAGAACGTGCGGCACGACGGCGAGGTCCGATGGGTGCGCTGGGTCAACAGGGCCATCTTCGACCACCGGGGCAATCTTAGCGAATTTCAGGCCGTGGGGCGGGACATCACGCACAGTCGCCGCGCCGAGGAGGCCCTCAAGTACGCCAACGAGGAGAAGGAGCGCTTCCGCCTGAATCTGGAAGCCACCTTCCGAAGCATCCCGGACGCTATAATCACTGTCGACGCCCGGATGCGCATCATCGCGAACAACAATGCCGCGTACGGAATCTGCGGCCTGTCGGACGCGGCATCGCTCGGCTGCGCCATGTGCGACGTGGTCCAGAGCGAACCCAATCCGTGTACCGAAGTGCTGGAGCAGGTGCTTCGCACCCGTCGCCCGGTGAGGGGCTTTCAGGCCGAGATGCCGCTGGAGGCCGGCGAGCGCATGGTGGAGCTGAACTGCTCGCCGCTTCTGGATGAAGCCGCGACCTTTATCGGAGCAGTGCTCGTGGTCAGGGATATCTCCCGCATCGCCGACCTGGAAAAGCGACTGCAGGAGCGGCACGGATTCCGGGGCATCGTCGGCAAGAGCGAGAAGATGCAGGACATCTACCGTCTGCTCGAGCAGCTCGCCTCGCTTGAAGCCACCGTCATGATCTGCGGAGAGTCCGGCACCGGGAAGGAGCTGGCGGCGGACGCTCTTCATTACGGCGGCTCGCGCGCCACGGGCAACATGGTCAAGGTCAATTGCTCCGCGCTCTCCGAAAGTCTGCTGGAGAGCGAGCTCTTTGGCCACGTGAAGGGCGCCTTCACCGGCGCGGTGCGCGACAAGGTGGGCCGCATCGAGGCCGCCGAGGGCGGCACGCTGTTTCTGGACGAGATAGCCGACATTTCTCCGCTGATTCAGCTCAAGCTGCTGCGCTTTCTGGAACAGAAGGAGTACGAGCGGGTCGGGGAATCCTCCACGCGTCAGGCGGATGTGAGGATCATTGCCGCCACCAACGTCGACCTGCGCCAGCGGGTGCAGGAGGGCACCTTCCGCGAGGACCTTTTCTATCGCCTCAACGTCATGCCCGTGACCCTGCCACCGCTTCGGGAGAGGCAGGGGGACGTGCCGCTGCTGGTCACGCACTTCATCAAGATTTTCTCCAAGAGTTTCGACAAGAAGCTGCTGGGTGTCTCCGAAGATGTCATGGACCTGTTCCTGCGGTATTCGTGGCCGGGGAACATTCGGGAACTCAAGCACCTGCTGGAGCATGCCTGTATTCTCTGCCCCGGCGGGACCATCGGCAGGAACCACCTGAGGCCGGACGTGCTGGAGGCCATGGAATCGCGCCCGGCATCCGGAGTGCGCTTCATACCGACCCGACCGGCCGCGGGGGCAAGAGAGATCGAGGAAGCCATCATCAGCGCGAACGGCAACAAATCTCGCGCAGCCGAAATTCTGGGTATTCATCGGGCCACTCTCTACCGAAAAATGAAGCAGTTCGGCCTGGAAGCATAGAAAATAACGCCTTGAGGGCGTATCGATTTTCCCTGACAACCTTCTGAAATCGTTGCTCCGGTTCCCTGCATGACGCGGTTCTAACCGTGCTAACGCGGTACACGCCCGCTCGCATTCCAATTAGAAAATGTCCATGGGTGCGTGAAATGTCTCCCAGGGGATGGCAATGCTCAGGACCGTGGACCTTGACGACGTTTTGGCAGTTTCGGAACGAAAGCCTGTTCTCGTGGCTTTCATCCGGCGCGGCCGCAGCGCTTCCGGTCAGATCGAGGCGCTTGAAGTGACCTCCCGCAGGTTTGGGCGGGAGATTTTCTGCTGCCTGTTTTCTTTCAGTGACATCGAGAAGGGCATGCGCCATTTCGGCGTGCGCGGAATACCGAGCTTTCTCGCAGTGGTCGATGGCAAGGAAGTGGAACGGTTCATCGGCATTGCAGAGATACAGGACATGGAGCGTCTGGCCCTGCGTGCGCTGGACGTGGACAACGAGTCTTCAGCCCATGGCGCCCAGCAGCTTGTCGATTTCGACTGACTGTGCCTTGCTGAAAATCTCCCCGTTCAGAAAAACAACCGGCAGCACGGCGTGGCCTTCGCTTCTGAGCAGTGCGCTCATTTCGGGGTTGTCCCGGAAGGCGCTGAGGTTGTTCAGGCCGTTGACCCTGTAGATCATGCGGTCTCCGAGCGTTTCCTTGGCCTGCTGAAGGTCGCTCATGAGCCTGTCCATTTCCGGGTCGGGAGTCTCCCCGCAACAGGCGCAGGGTACCTTGCTGACAAATACTTCCACTTCATGACGCTTCAATGTTCTCAGCCTCCAGAGTAAAGGGAGTGTCGAACGGGGCTCCGAGCCGCTCAAGCGTGCGCCGGACTCCGGGACGGAAGGTGGTGGCGAGGCCGTGCCGCGACGGCGGGCCGCAGATCACGGCATCCGGGTACAGGCCGCGGTAGAGACGGCGGGCGGCCTGTGCGGGGTCTGCGTTGTCGATCAGGAGCAGGCCCCAGTCCGCGGTTGCCTCGCGCAGGGCGCGGAGACCATGGCACAGACGCTTGAAGAGCGCGATCTTGAATCCTTCCATCTCGCCGGTGGCAAGATCGAGTGGTACCAGAGAGACGATCAGTACGGCATGCCCTTGGCTCCCCAGCTCTCTCGCCCGGGCCAGAACCGAGGAGGTGTGGTCATCTTCGGTCACGAAGGCCATGACCCGCAGGGCATCGGCGTTGCGGCGCGAGGTGAACCGCGGAAGTGTTTGCGGAGCGCTGTCGAGCTCTTCGGCGATCTCCCGCATGTCGGGCCGGTTCTCCGGAGCGGATTCCAGACATGCGTCGGCAATTTCTCTGATGCTCGGCGGCATGGTTCCGAATCCAAGCAGGCGTTGCAGACGTCGAAAAACTTTGCGGCCCATGAGCCCGGCTCGGAGCAGCCTGCGGGCATACGGCGGTGCGCCGAACAGGTGATGCAGGATCATGCCGAACGCGTAAACGTCGGAAAAGCTGCCTCCCCGCTGCCCTTGCAATTGTTCGGGGGCGGCGAAGTCGAGCATCCGGCATCCGGCGAATCGTGTCCAGAAGTCGTGAATGCCGCTGATGGAGGAGCGGCCGAGGTGGCGTAGAAGAACCGCTTCGCGGCCATGCAGGACGGCTCCGGGATGCAGGTCGTGATGGACCATTCCCGCCTCATGCATCCCGGCCAGCAGGGAAGCGGTGCCCGCCGCCAGTCGGACCCTGCCCTCCGTGTCGTCGGGAGCGCTTTGCTGCAACGATGCAAGCCGTGGGTCAGGGATGACGATGCCTCCGCTCCATTCCTCTTCCGCGTGGACGAGCCCTTCCACATGAGGCAAGGTTGCCAGCCGGGCCTGATGCTGCCACCGCAGGAACGCGTCCGTGTTCACGTCGTAAAACTGTCGCAACTCACCCAGACGCCAATCCTTAACGGCGAGATAGCGCCTGTTTCCCGTTATGGGGGGCAGAGCCCGGCGAACGCGCCACCCGTTTACGACATCGCCCTCGTGGAGCCGCCTCGGGGTCTGCATTCGTATGGCCATTTCCTGCATGCGTGCCCACATGGGATACCTCCGGCTTCATGATATCTTTTTCCGAACCGAAATGCATGCCCTGAATGAAAAAACTGCTGTTTTGCAGAACGAGTCATTCCCACAGAGTTCATTGGGCAATGCGCAACGGGGAGGCCTCTGCTTCTGCAAAGCGTTGCCGTGCTTTACACTCAAAGGCCATGGCCCGAGTTGATTTCGACTGTTGTCGTCACCTCGCGGTTCGCCTTGACAAAGGAGGCAGCCGTCACGGTGTGGCAATGGTGGCGGTTTTCATCACGGAAAGAATGTCGAAATCACGTCAGAAAGCGTTGCCGGGCAGGCTTTTTGGAGCCCGGTGTTGAAAACACCCGTGTCAAGTTCCGGCGTGGCCGCAATGGGAGGTATTTGTCAGGTCGTAAAACAGGCACGTTTCATGGTGGTTTTGTGGAGCAATTACATTTATGAAAACGATGGTGGGGGCGCCTCTGTATGAGGCCCCGCACCTTGACTTTTTTGCTATTTTATTGCAGACGAGATGAGCTATCATGGAGACATCCAGACCCGGAGCGGGTCACAAGCGGCGGTCAGACGCAATTTCTTTGCGGAGCCTCGTCGAAATTTTTTTTCGGAGTAGAAACTTATGGCAATGATCGAAGTCAACAATCTGCAGAAATGGTTCGGCGATTTTCATGTTCTGCAGGGCATCACCGAGAACGTGAACCGGGGCGAGGTGCTTGTCATCTGCGGTCCCAGCGGCTCGGGAAAAAGTACCTTCATTCGCTGCATCAACCGTCTTGAAGAATACCAGAAGGGGACCATTCTTTTCGACGACAAGGATATTCAGGACAAGGATGTGGATATAAACGAGCTGCGCGCCGAGATCGGCATCGTCTTCCAGCAGTTCAACCTGTATCCGCACCTGACCGTTCTCAAGAACGTGACGCTCGCGCCGCTCAAGGTCCGCAAGATGAACAAGGACGACGCCGAGCAGAACGCGCTTGCCCTGCTTGAAAGGGTGGGGATTCACGATCAGGCCCATAAGTACCCCGCCGAGCTTTCCGGCGGCCAGCAGCAGCGCGTGGCCATTGCCCGCGCCCTGGCCATGAAGCCCAAGGTCATGCTCTTCGACGAACCCACCTCCGCGCTCGACCCGGAAATGATCAACGAGGTGCTCAACGTCATGAAGGACCTCGCCCGCGAGGGAATGACCATGCTCTGCGTGACGCACGAAATGGGCTTTGCACGCGAAGTCGCGGATCGCGTGATCTTCATGGACGGAGGCGTCGTGGTGGAACAGGCTCCGCCGGACGAATTCTTCCGCAACCCCCGCCACGAGCGTACCAAGGCTTTCCTGAAGGAAATCCTTTAACAGTTACGGTTTATGGAGAGTAACCCCAACCCTTTTCGAGGAGGCACAATGAAACGGCTGACTACCATTCTGGCCATGATCCTGACCTTCGTGTTCTGCGCCGGCGTAGCCCAAGCGGACAAGCTGGAAGAGATCAAGGAACGCGGCAAGCTGATCTGTGGCGTCAAGGACTCGGTGAACCTGTTCGGATTCATCGACCCCGAGACCAAGGAACTGACCGGCTTCGACGTGGACATCTGCAAGGAAATCGGCAAGAAGCTCGGCGTGCCCGTCGAATTCAAGGTTGTGTCCTCCGCCACCCGCATTCCCATGCTGGTGCAGGGCTCCGTGGACATGCTCGCCGCGACCATGACTCACAAGCACTCCCGCGACGAAAAGATCGACTTTTCCATCACCTACTTCATGGACGGCCAGAAGCTGCTCGTGAAGAAGGGCTCCGGCATCGAATCCCCGGCCGACCTGACCAACAAGAAGGTCGGAACCGTCAAGGGCTCCACCTCCGAAAAGAACATGGTCAAGGCCAACCCCAAGGCCCGCGTCGTTGCCTATGACGAATACCCGCAGGCCTTCATGGCTCTCAAGCAGGGCAAGGTCAAGGCCGTGACCACCGACTCCGGTATCCTCGCCGGTCTCAAGGCCGGTGACGACAACCCCGAAAACTGGGCCATCGTCGGCGACTTCTTCTCCAGCGAGCCCTACGGACTCGGCGTGCCGGAGAACGAATCCCCGTTCCGCGACTTCGTGAACAAGTCCCTGCAGGAAATGTGGCTCGACGGCACCTACGAAACCCTCTTCGAAAAGTGGATGGGCTACGAGCTGCCCGACACCTGGGAAATGGTCGTCTGGCCCATGTAGGTTTTGAATCCGACTGTTCGGGAGCGCCGCGCCTGCGGCGCTCCCTTTCTATGCAACCCCCAAACAGACGGACAGCGCCTTGAATTACACTTTCGAATGGGATGTCGTCCTCAGCGGCGAATACGCACAGTGGCTGTACGAGGGATTTGTCACCACCCTGCAAATCTCCGTCGTCTCGCTCGTCTGCGCAATGCTCCTCGGGATCATCATCTGCGTAATGCGCATGACGCCTTTCAAACCCTTCAAGTGGTTTGCCCTCGCATTTACGGAATTTTTCCGGAACACGCCGCTGATGGTGCAGATCCTGTTCTGGTATTTCGGAGCGTATCTCGTGATTCCGGAAGGGATCATGACCTGGCTCAACGAGCTGTATGTTTTCGTTCCCGGCGCTTTCACGCTGTTCGGTCATGAATTCGTGGGCGAGTGGATGCTGCTCAACGTCGAGTTCTTCTCCGGCGTAATCGCCCTGACGGTCTACACCTCTGCGTTCATCGCAGAGGAAATCCGGGCCGGCATCTTCTCGATTCCGAAGAACCAGCTGGAAGCATCCCGCGCCGTGGGGCTCTCGTTCACGCAGGCATATCGCTATGTCGTCTTGCCGCAGGCGGTGCGCATCGTCGTGCCGCCGCTCATCTCCCAGTCCCTGAACCTCATCAAGAACTCCTCCCTGTGCATGGTCATCGGCGTCAGCGAGCTGACCTACATGGCCCGTCAGGTGGAGTCCTATTCGTTCCGCGGGTTCGAGGCCTTTACCGTCGCGACGCTCATCTACCTGTGCATCTCGCTCGTCGTCTCGCTTTGCATCAATCTGTACAACAAGCACTTCATGCTGCAGGTGAAATACTAGGGGGCCGCAATGCACTGGGAAGTCGTTTGGAACAACTTCGATTATTTCCTCTGGGGGGCCACCAAGTTCGACGGGGTCTTTCCCTACATTCACAACGTCGGCGGGCTGCTGGCGAGCATCATTCTCGCTGTGCTCGGCATCTTCTTCGCCTTCTGGATAGGCATGGCCTTCGGCCTCATGCGCCTGTCCAAGAAGCCCTGGCTCAGATATCCGAGCGTCTTCTACATCGAGGTCATCAGAGGCGTGCCCCTTCTGATGCTCATCTTCTGGTTCTACTTTCTGGCCCCTGTGGCCGTTGGCAAGAATCTGCCCGGATTCCAGAGTTCGCTCATCGCCTTCGTCATCTTCACCGGCGCTTACATCGCGGAGATCGTCCGTGCGGGCGTTCTTGCGCTGCCGAGCGGACAGCTTGAAGCGGCGCGCGGCACCGGCCTGTCGCAGACGCAGGCCATGGTGTTCGTGATCCTGCCGCAGGCGCTGCGCAACATGATTCCGTCCTTCGTGAACCAGTTCGTGTCCCTGACCAAGGATACCTCGCTGGCCTATGTCATCGGCGTGAACGAGCTTACCCGGACCGCGGTTCAGGTGGACAACCGCGAGATGAATGCCTCCGCAGAGATTTACATCACCATCGCGGTCCTGTATTTCATCATCTGTTGGGTGCTCACATCCACGAGCCGCAGGTTGGAAAAACAGTTGTCACGCTATCAGGCCAGAGGAAGTTGATGCAGATTACCAGACCGCTCGAGGTCGCGCCTTACATCGACCATACGCTACTCAAACCCGACGCCACCGCCGCCGACGTGGACAAGCTGTGCGCCGAGGCGGTTCGTTTCGGATTCCGCACGGTGTGCGTCAACCCCATACACGTCAAGCTCGCCACCTGGCTGCTCAAGAGGGAGGAGCCGGGCGTATGCAGCGTGGTGGGATTCCCCTTGGGAGCGAGCCTGACCGAAACCAAGGCCGCGGAGACCGAGGCCGTCGTCCGGCTGGGCGCCTCAGAGGTCGACATGGTCATGAGCGTCGGGTGCTTCAAGGCTGACGATCACAAGACCGTGCTTCGGGACATCGAGGCCGTGGTGAAGGCGGCTGGCGGCGTGCCGGTCAAGGTCATTATCGAGTCCGGGCTGCTCAAGGATTCCGAAATCGTAAAAGCCTGCGAACTGAGTGCGGAGGCCGGGGCCGCCTTCGTCAAGACATGCACCGGATTCGGGACCGGGAGTGCTTCGCCTTCTGCCGTGCGGCTCATGCGCGAGACTGTCGGAGATTCGCTCGGCGTCAAGGCCAGCGGGGGCATCAAGAATTTCAACGACGCCCGGCTCATGCTGGAAGCCGGTGCCGACAGGCTCGGCACCTCCTCGTCCGTGGCGGTCTGCGGCGGCCGTGCTCCGCGAAAGCCCAAGCAATGAGTCGCGACAGCATCCGCAACATACCCCTCCCAGCCGCCATCGAAGCCGAGTCCTTTCGGATCATCGACGCCGAAGTTCCCGAGCCGCGTCCTTTCGAGGGCGAGCAGTGGGAAATCGCCCGCCGCATGGTGCACACCACCGCGGATTTCGAGCTGCTCGAACTCGTACACTTCCACCCTGACGCCATCGACCGGGGTAAGGCCGCGCTGGCATCCGGCTGCACCATCGTCACCGATACCGAAATGGCCCGTATGGGCATCCCGAACCGCCGCATGGAGCCGCTTGGCTGCACCGTGCGTTGCCTGATGAACGACCCGCGCGTGGCTGAGGCAGCCAAGGAGCGTGGGACCACCCGGGCTTTCGCCGCCGTTGACGTGGCCCTTGCGGAAATGAAACCCGCGGTCTGGGTTGTTGGCAACGCGCCCACCGCCCTGATCCGGCTGGTTGACCGGATCCGCGAAGGGGCCGAGCCGCCTGCGCTTGTAGTCGGCATGCCCGTGGGCTTCGTCAACGCAGCCGAGTCCAAGGATTACCTCATGGACTCCGGCGTTCCCTGCATCTCCGTGCGTGGCCGCAAGGGCGGATCCGCGCTCGCCGCCTGCGTGGTCAATGCGCTGGCGGAGATCGTTCTGCGCTGAGTCGTTATTCCCGTATCATATTCGTCCCTGTGACGCTTGCCTTGCTCATAAGACAGTGCTACGCCGGAACTATTACTGTTCGGCCGAGGCATTGGGGTTACCACTCTTTATCGGATTGAGGTTATGGCAAAAAAGAAGAAGGGACAGAGCAAGGTCACGGTCTATCCGGACTGGTGCAAGGGTTGCGGCGTTTGTGTGTCCTTCTGTCCGGCCAAGGTGCTTGAGCTGGACGAAACGGGGAAATGTCACGTTGCCAGGGAAGACGACTGTATTCACTGCGGGTTCTGCGAGCTGCATTGCCCGGATTTCGCCATCGTCGTCACTGCAAAGACGAAATCGGAAGAATAGCAGTCCACCGCTGCGGGAGAGGATTTTCCAACATGGCAAGAAAGAAGAAGAAAAAAGAGATTTTCGCGCTCGGCAACGAGGCGGTGGTCGAGGGGGCCCTCATTGCGGGCTGTTCGTTCTTCGGGGGCTATCCCATCACTCCGTCCTCTGAAATCATGGAGATAATGGCGAACCGTCTTCCCGGAACGGAGGACGGTGTTTTTATCCAGCTGGAGGATGAGATCGCCAGTATGGGAGCCGTGCTAGGCGCGTCGCTGGCCGGCAGAAAAGCCATGACCGCCACCTCGGGTCCCGGCTTCTCGCTGATGCAGGAGCATCTGGGCTACGCGTGCATGGCCGAAACTCCGTGCGTGCTGGTCAACGTCATGCGCGGCGGCCCTTCCACCGGACTGCCCACGAGTCCGGCGCAGGGCGACGTGATGCAGGCCCGCTGGGGCACCCACGGCGACCATCCCATTGTCGTGCTCTCCGCTTCTGATGTGCAGGAATGTCTGGAGATGACCATCAGGGCCTTCAACATGGCCGAAAAATACCGCACCCCGGTGGTGCTGCTCATTGATGAAATCACGGCTCATACCCGGGAGAAGATCGAGGTGCCCGAGAACGGCGACTACGAGATCCTCAACCGCGTGGTGCCGTCCATGCCGCCGGAGTGGTACAAGCCTTACGAGGAGACGGTGCGCGGCGTGCCGCCCATGCCGCCGGTCGGGTCCGGCTACCGTTTCCACGTCACCGGCCTGACCCATGACCGCAACGGCTTTCCCACCTCGCGCCCGGACGAGGTCAACGAACTGGTGCAGCGGATGCACCGCAAGATCGACCAGTTCTTCTACGACATCCAGATCACCGAAGAGACCACCACGGAAGACGCCGATGTGGTCGTTGTGGCCTACGGGTCGGTGGCCAGATCCGCGGAATACGCCGTCCAGCAGGCGCGCGAATCCGGGGTGAAGGCCGGACTGCTCAAACTCAAGACGCTCTTCCCCTATCCCAGACGGGCCACCGAAAAGCTGTTGGCCCGCGCACGCACGATCGTGGTGCCGGAGATGAACATGGGGCAGATATCCCGCGAGGTGAAACGGGTGAACATGGGGCGCGCCTCGGTGCGCACCGTGAACCGCGTCGACGGCCAGATCATCACGCCTTCCGAAATCCTCAAGGTTATCATGCAGGGGTAGGGCCATGAACGAAGTGACAGGAAATCAGATCATTCATCAATACCTGAGGCACAACAAGAAGTTCCCGCACGTCCTCTGCGCCGGATGCGGCCACGGCATCGTGCTCGGTTCGCTCATCCGCAGCGTGCACGCGCTCGACATCCCCAAAGACGACATGGTGATTGTCGCAGGCATCGGCTGCTCCGGCAGACTCGCCGTGTACGTGGACTTCAACACCATTCACACCACGCATGGACGCGCGCTGACATTCGCCACCGGCATCAAGATGGCCAACCCCAAACTCAAGGTCATCTGCATCATGGGCGACGGGGACGCGCTGTCCATCGGCGGCAACCACCTGATCCATGCGGCGCGGCGGAACATCGGCATAACCGCGCTGGTGCTCAACAACAACATTTACGGCATGACCGGCGGCCAGAGCTCTCCGGCCACGCCCTCGGGCAGCGTGTCCATGACCGCGCCCTTCGGCCAGCTGGAGGAAAACTTCGACACCGTGGACCTCGCCAGAGGCGCCGGCGCCAACTATGTTGCCCGCGGTACAGTTTTCCACGTTCAGAAGCTGGAAAAGCTCATGCAACAGGCCATCACCCAGCCCGGGTTCAACATGCTTGAAGTGCTGACTCCCTGCCATACGCAGTACGGTCGCAAGAACAAGTTCAAGGGCCCCGTGGATATGTACAAATGGCTCAAGAAAACGGCGGTTCCCGTTGAACGGTACGAAGAAATGACCGAGCAGCAGCGGGCGTCGCGCATTCCCATTGGCGTCTTCGCCGACAAGGGGCAGCCCGGGCTCGAGGACCGCTATTACGCCCTCAAGAAGGAAATGCTCGCCAAGCAGGAAGGGGAGGGCAAGTAGATGAAACAGCCAATGAATCTGGAACGTTTCGAAATCCGTTTCTCCGGACTCGGAGGGCAGGGGATCATCACTCTCGGCAGAGTCATGGGCGCGGGGCTTGCGCTGGGGCACGGCTACAACGTGACCCAGACCCAGAGCTACGGGCCTGAAGCGCGCGGTGGGTCCAGCCGCTGCGACCTCGTGGTCAGTTCAGGGCGCATCAGCTTCCCCAAGGCGGAAAACCTTGATCTGCTCGTGGCGTTGTCTCAGGAGGCCTGCAATGCCTATTATCCGTATCTCAAGCCCGGCGGAGCGCTGGTTATTGAGACGGATATAGTGAAACAGCCGCCGTCCAACCACTACCTCGGCCTGCCTTTCACCAAAATGGCCAAGGAGAAGATCGGCATCGTGCAGGCCATGAATACCGTGGTGCTCGGCGCGTTGACGCACCTGCTGCCGTTCACGGTTCAGCGCGTTATGCGCAAGAACATGGAAGAGGCGCTGCCGCAGAAGATTCGGGCAGTGAACGTCAAGGCGTTCAACCTCGGTCACCGTGAGGCGAAAAAAGCGTTCGGAGAGTCCCCCGAAATATGGGGAAAACCTTCCGAGGACCAATAGCTCGTCAAAAAGCCCTCTTCTCTGGAAGGGGGCTTTCTTTTCGGCATGACGGGGTGGGGTTTGCCCCGCACACAGCTTCGTTGAGGCCGGGACACTGATCTATCAGCGTGAACCCTCTTGCTGCGTTCCCTCAAATTGGCTAACATTGGGATTAAAACCAACTCCCCTTTTGACCTAGGGGAAGGCTGGAAGAACGTCATGCATGATGCCGACAAGCTGTCGATTGGGGATTTACGAACCCTTTTGAAGCCTTATGCAAGGTATGACCATGTGCGAGCCGGATGGCAGGTCGTGGATACGTATCTGCCGTACTTTGGCATGTGGGGACTGCTCATTTATCTCGTGAAGAGCGAAGCGCCATTTTACGCCGTATTGCCCCCCATCATTCTTGCTTCCCTGCTCCTGGTCAGAATTTTCATCATTTTCCACGACTGCACCCACGGTTCGTTTTTTGCCACGCGCCGGGCCAATGTTGTTCTGGGCTACATATCCGGCATTCTGACCTTCACTCCCTTTGCCTACTGGCAACACAATCACCTTGTTCACCATGGAAGTTATGCCAATTTGGACAAAAGAGGCGTGGGCGACATCTGGACGTTGACCGTGAATGAGTATCGGAATCTTCCTCCGATCAAGCGGCTAGCGTACCGCCTTTATCGCAACCCGCTCATCTTCCTTGGAATCGGCCCAGGCTATTCATTCCTGATTACCCAACGTTTCCTGCACAGATGGGAAGGAAGGCGTGAGCGCTTCAGCGCCATGATTACAAATGTCGCCATCGTGACGATCGTCGTTCTGGCCAGCCTGATCATTGGCTTGAAAACCTATCTGATGATTCAGGTGCCGATAATGCTCATCGCCGGAGCCATAGGGGTATGGCTGTTTTACGTTCAGCATCAGTTCGAGGGTGTTTACTGGGCGCATCAGGACGAATGGGATCCGGCAAGGGCTGCCATGGAGGGGTGCTCGTACTACAGGCTCCCCAAGGTGCTGCAGTGGTTTACCGGCAACATCGGGCTGCACCATGTGCATCACATTCTCCCGAAAATCCCCAATTACAGGCTTCAGGAGAGCTATGATTCCACACCGGCGGTGCAAAAGGTCCGGGAGTTGACCTTTCTGAAAAGCCTGAGGTCTCTGAGACTGAAGCTGTGGGACGAGGAAGAGCGTAGGCTTGTCGGCTTCGCTTCCGCAACCGCTTAGTGCCACCTGTTCCGACAGAAGTTGCGACGCCGGACCGCGCCTGCGGCAGAGGCGTTCGCGGTAGGGCATGGCGCGCGGAGCACGCGGTTATTGCATCAGTCCGAGTACGCCGAATATGATCAGATAGGCTGCAACAATATAGTTGAGCATCTTGGGGACGAGAAGGATCAGTATTCCTGCCATGAGAGATAGCAGAGGTTGCAGGTCCACGTGAAGATTCATATTGGAACTCCTTGTTGTTTCTTGTCGGTGCTATCAAGCGCCGATTTTCTGTTATTGTTCTTCTTCGCTCAGCTTGTCCTTGAGACCGCCAACCATCTTGAGCGTCAGGTAGTTAACCACGCTCAGGACGATGGCTATCTCATAGCGGTTGAACGCGGTGGCCACGCCTATGGCGCCCATGTTCCAGATGCTTGCAGCGGTTGCCGTGCCGATGACGGATTCCCTGTGTTTGAGGATCGCGCCGCCTCCGAGGAAGCCGATGCCTGTGACGAGCCCCTGAAAGACCCGTGCCTCGGACCCGGTGGAATCAAGCACCGAAATGCCCACCAGCATGAAGCCGCAGGTGACGACGGCCACGAGCGGAAACGTTCTCATGCCGAAGCGGATTTCGCTTGCTTCCCGGTTGAGTCCGATAGGCAGGGCCAACAGGTAGGCAAAGGCGAGGTGCCAGAGGTGATACCAAACCTGCGCCCAGTCGATATCCATGAATGGCGGCACGATGCAAATCCTCGTGACAGCTAGTTGTCCACCGACTCTTCGAGCTTGTCCCCGGCTTCCTCAATGCTGTCGCCAGCCTCTTCAATGGCCTGATCGACCTGCTTGCCAGCCTTTTCGGCGGGTCCTTCCTGTTCACAACCGAAACCGACGACAAGAAATGCCAGCAGACAGAAAACGTAGATGAGCTTCTTGAATACTTTCATGAGGTCTCCTTATTGGGTGAAGTGAATCAAACGCGCGGCTTGCGCCTGCCCATAACCAGCGAGATTACGAAAGCAACAAGGAACACGAAGAAAAGAATTTTCGCCACTCCAGCAGCCGCCGCAGATATTCCGCCAAAGCCGAGGATGCCTGCGAGTATTGCCACGATGAAAAAGACGACTGACCAGGACAGCATATTCCCTCCCTATAGTGAAAGTGAAGACTGGGGCGGAAGCCCGCCCCAGTCGGCATAAGCTATTTGATGCGTGCGCTTGCGGACTTGATGGCTTCGTCAAGAATGTCCCACGCGCCCTGAAGACCAATTTTCAGGTCCTGCCAGGCGCTGTCTCCTGCCTCCTGGAACTCGGCCAGCTTGATCTTGGCCTCTTCGCGGCGTTCCTTCAGCTGCCTGATTTCATCGTCATACTTGACGCGCAGGTCGGCCTCCGCGCCTTTGGCCTTGGCCTCCAGGCGGGACACTTCGGCGTTGAGCTCGTCGAGCTTGGCCTTCATTTTCTGAACATATTCTTCACGGTTTGCCATGAGTAATGCTCCTTCGTGTTTTGTCTGTTGAGTGAATTTGTAGTGCGCAATTCACAGGAACTTAGTGTGCATACTACATGAAACGAACGTTTCGTCAAAGGGGGGCATAAAACGAGAAGGGGCAGCTGGCGGGAGCGGCTGAAATGGAACGGAACGGGCTTAGTCTCTGAGGGCGCGAATGAGGCGTCTGATGAGCGAGTCGTTACCGGCGGCACTGTTTGGGATAGGGGGAGCTGCGGCGCAATGGACGGGGGTACAGGAATCCGGCAGTTCGGGAATGGACAGGGTCAGCCCGTGCCGCGAGGCAAGTTCGGTCAGCGCGGCCTTGATGGAATGGAACGTGGCGGAGCCGTGCCCGGAGTCCTCGTCATGATCGCAGCGATACTGTTGATGTGCGCGATGGAGCTGCTCCATGCAGGACTGGAAGAACGACGGGAGATCCTCGCCCACCACCGGGTCCACGGCATCCAGAGCCATGTTGGCGGCGGTGATGATCTCTTCGCCCGTATTGCCCCAGTGCATGGAGTCGTTCTTGCGCTGTCCGTCGCGGATCTCCTGTTCGATGATCCGGTCGAGCTCGCGTCGCACAGGGCGGATGAGGGGTTGTTCCAGAGGTGGCTTCGTCATGGGCTTACAGGTTTTGCAGCTCACTAGCGCAATCCGGCGGGCAGATCAAGCCCTTCTTCAATTCGGGGCGCTTTCTCGGGCCAATCCGTTGCGAATGACGCGCAGCAGCCCGTAGTCATAACGTCCCTGAAGCTCTTCGTGGACCGGAGAGAGCTCCATGATGCCCCGTGTGCGGAACGCGGTCATGACGTCGCGAATCTCGCGGACGGCGTCCTCCTCAAGTAGACACATGTCACGCCAGTTCACCTCGCCTGTGGATACGGCGCTGGCAAGGTGGTTCCAGACGGTGTTCGGCTTGAGGTTTCGTTCCTGCGCCACCGCCTCGACGCTGCCGAGCCGCGTGAACGCACGCGCGCTCTCGAGCGCGGATTCGCTCGCGCGTTCCGGTGTCGATTTGGCGGCGCGTTGATGCGGCAGGGGCGGGATGTCATCAGGTCGGCCGTTTATGGCTTCATGCCCCTCCAGAACGGCAAGGAAGGTTTCACCGAAACTTTGCAGCTTCATTGCCCCGATGCCGCTGAGAAGCCCCATGTCCGCCTGTGTCGACGGGCGGTAGCGGACCATCTCCAGCAGGGTGCGGTCCGGAAAGACCGCGTAGGGCGGAATGCCGCGCTCGGAGGCCAGTTCGGCCCGCTTTGCGCGCAGGGCGTCGAAGAGGATGCGGGCTTCGCTGGTGGACAGCGTTCCCTCCTCGTCGATGCGTTCGCCCTTGGTGCGACGGCGGGAGACCTTCGGAACAACAGGATCGGTGCGCAGCACCACTTCGCGTTCGCCGCGAAGCACCTGCCACGAGTTCTCGTTGAGACGCAGCGCCCCGTGGCCCTCCATATCCACCTCAAGCAGTCCGGATGCCCCGAGCTGGCGGTAGACGGAACGCCACTCCCCGCCGGAAAGCTCCTCGCCGATACCGTATGTGGAGAGCTGGTCGTGGCCGAGCTGGGTGATGCGCTTGCTTGTTTCGCCCTTGAGCACGTCCGCAAGGTGCTTGGCCCCGAAGCGCTGCCCAGTTCGGAAAATGTTGGAGAGCGCCTTCTGCGCGGCCACGGTGCCGTTCCACGTTTTGGGCGGCTGGGCGCAGGTGTCGCAGTTCTGGCAAGGTTCGATGTCCTCGCCGAAATAGGAGAGCAGCGCCTGTCTGCGACATCCCGGAGCCTCCAGAAAGGCCATGATGGAATCCAGTTTGCGGTGCTCCACGAATTTGCGCCGGTCGTCGGCCTCCCCGCCCACGATCATGGAGCGCATGATGGCAAAGTCCTGAAGCCCGTATGTCATCCACGCGTCCGCCGGTAGCCCGTCGCGCCCGGCGCGTCCGGTCTCCTGATGATACGCCTCAAGGCTGCGCGGTGGTTCCAGATGCGCCACGAATCGTACGTCCGGCTTGTCCACGCCCATGCCGAAGGCCACGGTGGCGACCATGACCAATCCTTCCTCGCGCATGAACCGCTCCTGATGCGAGTTCCGGTCCTCCGCGCTCAGGCCCGCGTGGTAAGGCAGGGCGGTGATGCCGTTTTTGTTCAGGAACGCGGCGGTTTGTTCGGTCTTCTTGCGGCTGATGCGGTAGACGATGCCCGAGTCGCCCTGATGTGTATTGCGTATGAACTGGAGTAGCTGATGCTGCGGCTTGTCCTTGGGCTGTACCGTGTAGCGGATGTTCGGCCTGTCGAACCCGGTGGCGAAGATACGTGCCCCGTCGAGGCTGAGGTGCCTGAGGATGTCGTTGCGGGTGGGCAGGTCCGCCGTGGCTGTGAGCGCCATCCTCGGCACGCCGGGAAAGCGCTCCGGGATGATGGAGAGTTGGAGGTACTCCGGCCTGAAGTCGTGCCCCCACTGTGAGACGCAGTGCGCTTCGTCGATTGCGAAGAGGTTCGGCCGAAGCCGCGCCAGCCGGTCCAGAAATTCCGGGCGGCACAGGCGCTCCGGCGCCACGTAGAGCAGGTCGAGCCGTCCGTATTCCAGGTCGGCCTGCACCTCGTTCATTTCCTGCGCCGAGAGAGATGAGTTCAGGCATGCAGCGCGCACGCCCGCCTGACGCAACGCCGCCACCTGATCCCGCATGAGCGCGATGAGCGGCGAAACCACGACCGCGAACCCGTCCCTGAGCATGGCCGGAATCTGATAGCAGAGCGACTTGCCGCCGCCGGTGGGCATGAGCACGACCGCATCGCCTCCCTCGGCCACGTGAGGGATCACGTCGCCCTGAAGGCCGATGAAGTCATCGAATCCGAAAACCGTGCGCAGGATATCATGGGGAGTCGGCATGCGATGGAGCTACCAGTTGGGGCCGATTCGGTCAAAGCCCGATGCAGGGGCTACTCGGCATTTCCCTGATAGTCTGCGAGAACTTTCTGCAATTTTGGCAAGGGAGTATCGCTGTTGCGGACGATGGCGTCCGGGATCTTTGCAACACCCGGATGCCGTTGGATGGTTGCCCCGAGGGACCACTGCGCGGCGGGGCTGCGAAAGTCAGCTTCTCGGCCCTGGCGACCTTGGCCACGTACTGTACGTATGCGCATCCCTGTATGCGTAAAAGGGCATCCAGCACCGGTCCAGATCCACCACGAACATGCGGTAACTCTGTATTGTATGTTTTTACAGGGCAAAGAAAACGGGCGGAGTGGAACCGCCCGTTTCATATATGCATATGTTCGCCCGTGAGGGCTTGGATGGACCGGATGTGCGCATCCGGTGGGTGCGCCGGTTACCAGATTGTCCGGATGACGACTCCGGCGTCCGCCATGTGCTTTTTGATGTCCGGCAGGGTCCACTCGCCGTAATGGACGATGGAGGCGATGAGGGCGGCGTTGGCGCGGCCCTTGGTCACGGCGTCCACCATGTGGTCGGGATGCCCGGCGCCGCCGGAGGCGATGACCGGGATGTGAACGGACTCGGCCACGAGGCGGGTCAGTTCAAGGTCGTACCCGTCCTTGGTGCCGTCGGCGTCGATGGAGTTCAGGCAGATTTCGCCTGCGCCGAGCGCCTCGCCGGTCTTGGCCCATTCGAGGGCGTCCATGCCCATGTGCTTGCGCCCGCCGTGGATGACCACCTCGAACCCGGAGGGGATGTCCTCGCTCTTTTCCACGCGTTTGACGTCCATGCCCAGCACGATGCACTGGGAGCCGAAGCGGGCGGCGCCTTCGCTGATGATGTCCGGGTTCTTGACGGCGCCGGAGTTCACCGAGACTTTTTCGGCGCCGGCGAGCAGCACGTCGCGCATATCGTCGACCGTGTTGAGGCCGCCGCCCACGGAGAAGGGGATGAATATCTCGGAGGCGACCCTGTCCACCACGTCGAGGAAGATGCCGCGTCCTTCGGAAGAGGCGGTGATGTCGTAGAAGACGATTTCGTCCGCGCCCTGCTCGTAATACTTGCGGGCGGTCTCAACGGGATCGCCGATGTCCACGTTGTCCTTGAACTTGATGCCCTTGGTCAGACGGCCGTCGCGAACGTCGAGGCAGGGGATGACTCGTTTACTCAGCATTGGCTGCCTCCAGACAGAAATTGTGGAAGTTCTTGAGCATCTGCAGTCCGGGCTTGCCGCTCTTTTCGGGGTGGAACTGCACGGCCCAGAGCCCCCGGCGCCCGTGCACGGAGCAGAAGTCGCGGCCGTAGCGGGTTTCGCCGATGATGAATTCCTCCTTGGGGGCAGGGAAATAGCTGTGCACGAAATAGAAATTCGCTTCGGGGTCGATGCCCCTGAAGAGTTCGCATTCCTGCTTCAGTTCAATGGTGTTCCAGCCCATGTGCGGGACGCGGATGGGGTCGCCCTCGTAGTCGGTCCAAGAAGGGTTGAAGAGGCGGCATTCGCCGGGGATGATGGCCAGTGCCTTGGTGTTGTTTTCCTCGGAATAGTCCAGCAGAATCTGACAGCCTACGCAGATGCCCAGCATGGGTTTTTCCTGCCAGATGAGCGCCTTGAGCGTCTCGTCCTTGCCGTCGATGTGCAGCTCGTCCATGGCCTGTCCGGCCGCGCCGACACCCGGAAAGATGATGCCGTCGGCGGCTTCGAGCCGTTCCGGGTCATTGGTGATTTCGTTTTCGATGCCGAGGTGATCCAAAGCGCGTTTCACGCTGGTCTGGTTCCCGGCGTTATATTCAAAGATTGCCAGCATGTCGGCCCTCCTCAGGGGTTTCATTCATTCCAGCGAGTAGTGAAAAAAAGCTCGGATTGCAAGTCGTTTTCCTCACGCGCTCATTATTTACGTTTTTCGAAGCGCTTTTGGGTGTCTTTTCAAAAATGTAATTTTTCATGGAGTGTATGCTTTTTACAACGTGCCGGAATGATTTGCAGTTATAAATGGCACACTCTTTGAGAAGGAAAAGGGAAAAACGGCGTATGCATAAGCCGCAAAAACAAGGAGGCCGCATGATATCGATAGTAATGGGAACCGTGTTGTTCGTTCTGGCAAGTCTTTCCGTGTCGGTCTTCTTCGTGAAGCTCGAACTGGTTGCCAAGGACGTGGCCGAGGCCGCGGTCGAGAGTCCCGCCCCGGCAGTGCGCGAGCTGCGCAACGGCAGGGAAGGGCTGGTTATCTGGTAGGCCGGGCTTCTTCGGGATAGACCTTCAGCAGCAGGTCGCCCTTCCACGGGCCGACCTGCTTTCCCAGTCCCCGCAGGCGGATGGGACGGCCAGGATGGAAGTCAGAGGGCAGGGTCACTTCGATGGTACGAGGCTCGTTGCTGAAGCGGCGATGAACCGTGATGCGGATCTTGCGTCCCGGCATGAGCACGCTGGCGGGGAAGTAGGCAGTCAGTTCGTCGTCGAGGTGGGAGCGAACCCAGTTCCGGGCGCTACCGACGATGCCGTCCGAGAGGTCGAGCTCCAGCTTCCTGCCTTTGAAGTTGAGGCTGAGTTTTCGGCGTTTGAGTTTTAGTGGGCCACCGTGCGGGCGGTTCTTGTCCACACGATTGTAGATGTCCTCAAAGACCTGTCGTGCGAACGGGTCGTTCATGAGGTCCCGGAATACTTCTTCTTCTCTGTAATAGAAGCGTTGGCTGCGCGAGCGCGTGGATTCCGGTCCCGGCTCCCACTTCTTGCGCTGTTTCTTTTGTGCGCCGGGTCCGGGCCGCGTGCTGCGCTGCTGCCGCTGATAGGCCCGCGCTCCTTCGTCGGGGCGCTTGTAGGCCCTTCCGTGGCTGCGGTCGCGGTGCTCGCTGTCCGCACGGCTGCCCCCGCCCGAGCCGGGCTCTTCCCCGATGGTCTTGCGCAGAGTGACGTACGCCTCGTTGACCTTCCGGAAACGGTCGGCCGCATCCGGCGAGTCGTTCAGGTCGGGGTGGAGCTTGAAGGCGAGCTGCCTGAAAGCGGTCTTGACCGCGTCCATGTCCGAACCGGCGCGGACGCCGAGAATCCGGTAGCATTCATTGACGGACATGGACATGGTGGACGGTTACTCCTCGTTGATGAGCGCGTTGGCGTCGCAGTCGGGGTCGTGTCGCGAAAGTCCTTCCCGGCGGATGTATTCCTTGCCCTGACGCACGAACTCGTCGTGACCCGCCTCGGGGTTTACGCCGGGACAGTATTCCTGAATCATCCTCCAGCTTCCCTCGTCGACGAGGTTGCCGCGAAAAAAGGGCCACGCACGACAGATGTCGGGTCTGCCCGGATGCACGCTACATCCCGCGCCTTCACGGAAGAAGACGCAGTAGCCGTCGTCACCCGTGACGACCTGCCATTTCCCGCCGCGCTGGTAGGCGTACTGTTCAAGCATGGAATCCACTTCCTGCTCAAGATGCTCCGCAAGGCGCACACGGTCTTTTTCGGACATGACGATTCCGCCTTCGCCATGGCAGCAGTGGCCGCACATTTTGCAATCGAAAGCCGCGACGCTCATCGGGCCTCCGGCAGCAGGCGTTCGGCTTCGACCTTGAGGCAGAGGTCTTCTACGACCATGACGCCTTTCGGTTCGAGCATGGCGCGGGCTTCGGGGTTGAAAATGCCCGACTGCATCCAGAAACAGCGGGGCAGCGAGTCCAGCTCCAGAACCTCGGCGGCGTGCTCCGTGCAGAACTCGGAGGCTCGAAAAAGGTCCACTATATCAACATGATGCGGGATATCCTTGATGGTCTTGTATGTTTCCAGTCCCCATACTCCGGTTCGTTTCGGGTGGACGGGGATGACGGTGAAACCCATGTCGATAAGGGCGCGGCCCACTCTGTCCACGGGGCGGCCCGGCTTGTCCACGGCTCCGACGACGGCGACGGTCTTGACCTCGCGGAGCAGGGCGGCTAGCTCTTTCTCGTTGTACAGCATTGCAACTCCTTCGTCCGCATTTTGATACCGGAAACATCCGGTCTTGCATAGTCCCCCGTAACCGTCCAGGAGATTGAGACATGTTTGAATCTTTGGCGAATATACCGCAGGAAGAACTGGAGCGTCGGTTTGAGGCCGTGCGAAGCCACCTTCGCGAGATCGCACCCGAAACCGGCGGTATTCTGATTTTTTCCCGCCTGAATATCTATTATTTCACCGGCACGCTCGGGCAGGGCGCGCTGTGGATTCCGCTGGAGGGCGACCCGGTCCTGATGATTCGCAAGGGCGTGGATCGCGCGCGACTCGAAGCGGGGCTTGAGCCGCACCCCTTCAAGTCCTACGGCCAGATTCCCGAGGTCTGCGCTGCGGCAGGAAGCCCGCTGAGCGCGACTGTCGGCGCGGAGACCGCCGGCCTGACGTGGCAGCTCTCCAACATGCTGACCGCCAAGCTCTCCGACACGACCTTCCAGCCCGCCGATCATGCCGTGGCGCTGGCCAAGTCCGTCAAGTCGCCTTGGGAGCTGAACATCATGCGCAAGGTCGGTCAGCGGCACCACCACTGCCTGCACGAGCTTATCCCGGAAGTGATCAAGCCGGGCATGAGCGAGCGCGAAATCTCCCACAAGGCGTGGGAAGTGTTCTTCGCCAACGGGCATCAGGGACTCATGCGAATGCAGGCCCACGGCGAGGAGGCCTTCCTCGGCCATGTCTCTGCCGGGGATTCCGGCAACTACCCCAGCATCTTCAACGGCCCGCTCGGATTGCGCGGCGAGCACCCGGCGTCGCCCTACATGGGCTATGCGGGCAGGCTCTGGAACGAAGGCGAACCGCTCGGCATGGATATCGGGTTCATTGTGGAAGGGTACCACACCGACAAAACGCAGACCTATTGGGCCGGACCGGCCTCATCCATCCCGGACGAGGTTCGCCGCGCACAGGATTTCTGCATGGAGATGCAGCAGTGGGTAGCGGACAACGCCCGTCCCGGCGCAACGCCCGAGGAGTTGTACCTGCACTGCGCGTCGCAGGCGGAAGAGCGCGGTTTTGCCGAAGGCTTCATGGGCCTCGGGGAAAACAAGGTGCCCTTCATCGGCCACGGAATCGGCCTGACCATCGACGAGTGGCCGCCGCTTGCCAAGAAATTCCGCGACCCGCTCAAACCGGGCATGGTCATCGCCGTGGAGCCGAAGCAGGGTATTCCCGGCGTCGGCATGGTCGGCGTGGAGAACACTTTCGAGATCACCGAGGACGGCGCACGCTGCATCACCGGCGACGAGTTCGACATCATCTGTGTGGAATAGCGTCCGCTCCGATATAATGGCATGGAAAAGGCCCGCATCGAAATCTCGATGCGGGCCTTGTCTTATACGAGTGTTTCCGTGTTACTTCAGGGCGCGGCGGTAGATTTCCATCACATCTTCGCGGTTCATCTCGATGGGCGTGATGCTGAAGAGGTTGCCCATGGTGTTCAGGGCGTTGTCGGCCAGTGCCGGAATTTCGTCTTCGGTGACGCCGTAGTCGGAGAGCTTCATTTCGTCCAGCCCGATGTCGGTGATGAGGTCGTCGAGCATCTCGATGAAGCACATGGAGCCTTCACCTTCCGGCTCGACCTCACGGGAGTCGGCCATGGTCAGGCCCACGTCCTCGAGGCGCTCCTCGCCCTTTTCGGCAAGGTAGCCGAAGTAGGCTTTGGAGAGCATGACCAGACCCGCGCCGTGCGGCATCTCGGGATGGAAGCCGGAGAGGGCGTGCTCCATGCTGTGGTGCGAGATGCAGCAGGAGAGGGCTTCGCACATGCCCGCGGCGGTACTGGCCCATGCCAGAGCGGTGCGAGCTTCCATGTTGTCGCCGTCCTCCACCGCGATGGGCAGGTAATGCGTGATGAGGTGTACCGCCTCCAGCGCCAGCAGGTCGCTGGTGGGCTGGCGGCAGGTGGCCAGGTAGCACTCTACGGCGTGGAAAAAGGCGTCCATGCCGGTGAAGGCGGTCTGGTTCTGGGGTACGGAAAGCATCAGCTCCGGGTCAACCACGGAGAGGGCGGGGAAAGTGGAGTCGTTGCCCCAGCCGATCTTTTCCTCGGAGCCGGACTTGGTGATCACGGTCCACGGGTCGGCCTCGGTGCCGGTGCCGGCGGTGGTGGGGATGGCCACGATGGGGAGCGCGGGCTTTTCGGGTGTGGCGCCCTTGCCGGAGCCGCCGGTCATGTAGTCCCAGTATTCGCCGCCGTTTGCGGCAAGCAGGGCGATGGACTTGGCGGAGTCGATGGTCGAGCCGCCGCCGAGACCCACCACGTAATCCACGTTCTGCTCACGGCAGATGTTCGCGGCTTCTTCCACATGCTCGGAGAGCGGGTTGGGTGTGATGCGGTCGTAAACGATAGTGGAAACCTCGCGCTGGCCGAGCAGGCCCTGAACGCGCGAGAGGTATCCCTGCTTGAGCATGACGCCGGACTCGCCGATGACAATCATGGCTTTCGAGCCCTGCGGCAGGCGGGGCGTGGTGGCAAGGACGTCGAGCTTGCCCGCGCCGAACTCGATGCAGGTGGGAATGTTGAAGGTAAATTGCATTCTATGATTCTCCAATGTGTTTATCTTCTTACTTATTATATGATTCCAGAATTGTTTCAACCTGCTCTTCGGTGAAGAGATCGCGAAGGACCACCGGTTTGTTCCAGTCGTCTCCCGCCGGGAAGAAGGCCGCCACCGGGAGGCTGCGGCTGCCGAGCGAGAACAGCAACTCCTCGCCCTCTGGGTTCTGTTCCGAAAGGTCCACCTGCACGAACCGCACGCCGTGCTCCTCGCGCCACTGGGAGAGATTCTCCGGCGTCAGCACCGTGGCCTCGATGACCTTGCAGGTGGGGCACCAGTCAGCGGTGAAGTCAACGAACATGGCTTCGCGGCCGAGGCGCTCCTCGAAGGTGACCGGGTTATAGGCGGTCCAGCGGAAGGTTTCACGCTCGGGCGAGTAGAACCAGAACAGCGTGATCCCGAGAAGGGCTATCCCGGCAAGGCGCAGGCCCCAGCGGGTTCCGGTGGAGACGCCCGGTCCGGCGAGGCCCCAGAGCCATCCGGCCGGGACCGCCAGCCACATGACGAACAGGGCGGGCATGACATCGCCGGGCGGCAGAATGTTGATGAGGTACAGCACGGTGCCGAGGAGGAAAAATCCCACGACCCGTTCCACGTGCTGAACCCATGCGCCGGGGCGCGGCAGCCATGTCGCCACTCCGGGAAAGACCGACATGGCGAGATAAGGCGAGCTCATGCCGAGGCCCACGGCCATGAAGACGGCGGCGATGTGTCCGGGAGGCTGCTGGAGCGCCCAGGCGAGCACGCCGCCGAGGAAGGGGCCGCTGCACGGCGTGGCGAGCAGGGTCGCCAAGAGACCGGTGAAGTAGGCCTGCGCCTTGTGTGAGCGCACTTTGCTGTCGAATTTGAGGTCGATGACCGGCAGGTCGAACAGCCCGAGCAGGCTCAGGCCCATGACAAAGACGAAGATGGCGAGTCCGGCGACCACTTCGGGCTGCTGGAAGATGCCGCCCCAGGCGATGCCGGTCTTCCAGAGAATGACCGCCAGCGCCCCGAACCATGAGAGCACCCCTGCGGCGAAGAATATCCCGTGCGTACGGATTTCCTTCCTCCGCTGCTCCGGATCCCCGCCACCGCCGAGCAGGGCGGAGACTTTCAGACTGATGACCGGCAGCACGCAGGGCATGAGGTTGAGCAGCAGGCCCGCAATCAGGCCGAAGAAGAGCGCGGCCCCGAGGCTCGTGACCTCGAGGGATTCCGTGTACGGTTTTGGCGAGAAGCCCCATTTCCCGCCGGGATCAACGGGCTCCTCTCCGAAGGCTTCCAGAAATTCTGGCCACCACGGCTGCAGCTCGGCCTTGGCGAGGTCGTCGGGGTTGAATGTCTTCGGCCGGAACGGGATATCCATTCTGGCGGGCAGGCATTTGGTGTCGGAACAGAAGAGCAACTCCACCTGTGCGTCGATGCTGCCGCTCTCGGGAGCGTCGGGCGGAATGGGCAGGAAGACCCGCATGACGCCGTCAAAGATGTTGGCGGTCTTGTTCGGGTCGAAGGCGTCGGGCTTGGAGACACCCGGCGGGAAGATCGCGCCCAACTCCATGCCGCCGGGCTCGATGGTGGCCTGAACGGCTGTCGGCTTTCCCACTCCGGTGGGTTCGGCGGAATAGGTGTGCCAGCCGTCCTCGAAGGTCATGGTCAGGACGGCCATGGACGTGTCGCCTCCGGGAAGGGCGTACATCCCCCAGCTTGTCTTGGCGGGGTAGTCCTGTGGCTGAAAGCCCAGTTGTGCCGCGGCTGGTGCGGCTGCGAGAAGCATCAGGAGCAGGCTTGCGAGGAGCGTTTTCAGAAGTCGATTCACAAAAAATCCTTGAAAAGCGTTTTTTATTGTTGACATCGAACCGTCACATGGATAGTTATCTCTCCGCGCTGAGGGCAAACGCCCCCGACGCCGAGTGGGTCACTAGCTCAATTGGCAGAGCAGCGGACTCTTAATCCGGAGGTTCAAGGTTCGATTCCTTGGTGACCCACCACTCGAAAGACCAACCCGACAGCTGAGGCTGTCGGGTTTTTTCGTTGTGTGCGTCTTTTTGTGAGCAGCGTCGTGTTTCACCGGGTGATTCCTCAACGTTCAGTGTGATGAAGCGGTCGGTTGACGGCTTGTGAAAAAATATCCGCCCGAATGGGCGGAGTCAATGGGAATCGCGTTATTACCCGACAAGTTCGCACTTTTGTGTTTCTCAGATGGCTGTACTGAATGCGCTGCCGGGAGTCGGTGTTTCGATGGGCGAGGAGGCGGCCTGATAGGCCTGTGCGGCGCGGCGGGTGCGCGGAGAGGGCGCCGTTTCGTCTTCGGCGCGTGCGGAGTCTTCACGGTCGGCTCTGGCGGTCTGTTGCTCCTCCTCCGCTTCCTTGCGTTCCGCCTGCCTTTCCTTCTGCATCTCGAGCCGGGCTTCCTGCGCCAGCTGGGTTGCCTTGGCCGCAACCTTGAGGTCTTGCGCCGAAGGGTTGGCCGGGGCCATTGCCGCCTTGCGGACCGTGCGCGCCTTTTCTTCAGTTGCCTCGGGGTTGCCCGGCACCTTGGAAACGTCGATGCTGACGTTGCCGCCTACGGCATACTGGCGCCCGTCCGGGCCGGTCTCATAGGAGTAAGAGGGGCCGCCCTGCACGTGCGCACCGCCCGCAGACATGTGCGCCTGCTCATGGGTGCGTACTTCCCGGTCTCGCTGCTTGAGTTGGTCGAGGTTTCGCTTCTCCGCACCATTGAGTTCGGAGCGGGTTTTGACCACCTTCTCCACGCCCTGTTGCGCCGAACCTCTCTGCCCGGCCTCGGCCTGACGCTGGTCTCGACCCTGTTGCTTTCTTTCGTCCTCCGGGTGCTCCTGCACTGGCTCCACGGGAGCCATGCGCGGCGTGCTATGCATCTTCTGCAAGCTGCCGTAAAGGGTCCCGAAGAGGGATGCGGTGAAGTCGTTTGACGAAGTGACGAAGCTCATACTGTCTCTCGCGTATAAAAGTCCTTTTCAGTCTACTTATCGGTAGGCCCTTGGCTGTTCTTTAGGGGGGAGGGCAAAAAAAACGGGGCGACCCGTAAGTCGCCCCGCAAGTGTTTGCTATGGCTAGAAAAGCTAGACTTTCGCGCCCTGCATTTCTTCTGCGGAGAAGTCCCATTCCACATCGTGCGGCGGGAGCTTTTCGGTGCTGAAGAAGCGCGGGAGTTGGTCGTCCTTTTCGGTGAAGCCGGCGCGCTTGTTGAATTCCAGCTCGTCCTTGAGGCAGTCCACGCCAAGGGCGAGGAATTCGTCGGCGGTGAATTTCAGGCCGGTGTGGGCCGCGACAACGTCGCACATGGCCTGCACGCCGTTTTCGTCATCGAGCACGGCAAAGGCCACGAAGAGGCAGAGTCCGAGGGAGTCAATCGCGGCGGTGGCGATCTGAAGGTTCTTGGAAACCTCCACGTTGCCTTCCTTGTTGTGCCCGTCGATCTCGCCGCCGACCTTGAGGACGTTCTGGCAGACCGCGTAACCGGCGGTGTGGTCGCCGCCCATGGGGGTGGTGGCGTAGGTGACGCCGACGCCCTTGACCGCGCGCGGGTCGTAAGCCGGCAGGGACTGGCCCTTTACCGTGGGCAGGCGGTCCACGCCGAACGCGCCGCCCGCGAAGTCCACGCCGTTGGCGATGATGCGGCCGAGGTGGTCGCCGGTGCCGATCTTGTTCAGCAGGTCGATGGCTGCCTCGCCGTCACCCCAGGGGATGATGCCGCCTTCCATGGCCACGGCGATGGTGTTGCCCATCTCGATGGTGTCCACGCCTTTGTCGTCGCAGATGCGGTCCATCTGTGCGATCTGGTCGATGTCGTCGATGAGGCAGGCAGCGCCCATGGCCCAGATGGTCTCGTATTCGAAGCCGGAGGTCAGGTAGTTGCCGTCCTTGTCGTTGTACTGCTGGGAGCACTGGATGACGCAGCCGACGTGGCAGCCTTCCTTGGTCTTTCCGCCGCGCGCTTCGATGGTTTCGGCGATCTTTTCGCCGGAGATGTCGGCAGCCTTGTCATACTGGCCGAAGCGGAAGTTCTTGGTGGGCAGTGCGCCGGCTTCGTTGATAATGTTCACGAGCACCGCGGTGCCGAAGCCCGGCAGGCCCTGACTGGTGACCGGATGGCCGGTGAGCACGTTGACCCAGTCCTTGCGGGCGGTCTTGAATGCTTCGGGGTCGGCAGCGGTGACCTTCTCGTTCACTTCGGGGTCGAGCACGAGGGCCTTGATGCGCTTGGAGCCCATCACGGCGCCCATGCCGCCGCGACCCGCGGAGCGCGCAGGACGCTTGTAGGGGTCGGTGAACTGGATGGTGGAGGCTTTGCCGCAGTATTCGCCGCCGGGGCCGATCATTGCGGCAACGACCTTGTCGCCATATTCTTCCAGCAGCTTGTCGTGGGCCGGGTAGGTGTTCATGCCGGTGATGTCGGCGGCGTCACGGAACTCGACCTTGTCCTTGGAAATGAAAAGGGTCTGGAGCGGGGCGTCGGCTTCGGGCTTGTCCTCCAGCACGATCGCGAGGATGTCCAGCTTGGGCAGCTTGTGGGCGAACAGACCGCCGGAGTTGGACTCCTTGATGCCGCCGGTGAGCGGGGATTTGGCGCCCACGGAGGCGCGGCCGGAGTTGGCCGCGGAGGAGCCGGCCAGAACGCCGCCGGCGAAGACGAGCTTGTTCTCGCCGGAGAGCGGATGACAGTCTGCCGGGACTTCCATGTTGACCAGCCGGGAAGTCAGGGCGCGTCCGCCGAGACCGGCGTATTCTCCCAGTTCCTCAAACCGGTATTCCTTGGTACGAGTGTTGATTCGCAGAATGCGGGGCATGAAGCACCTCGTCGTTTGAAGTTATCTGTCACCGCAGCGGCGGTGGCGAACATTTATTTGACAAATCCATTTCACTATACTCATTGTGAAGAAAATTTGTCAAAGAAAACAACAGACTATGCCTAGTTGGGCATAGTTGTGTCTAGGGTGCGGATAAACCGTACGTTCTGGAGGAAATGACCATGGAGTGTGAAATGCGGGCGGTGGAAATTGGCGAGGGAGTTCCGGGGATAACCACGCTCCTGCAGAAGGGTGTCGGCATCCCCGCGCCTTCCGGTACGAGTGTTGGCGACTTCCTTGAGCAGATCCTCGGCCTGACGCCCCAATACATAGATACCGATGTGCGGACGATCTTCTTGAACTGTTCCCCGGTGGACGACATTGATGCCGTGCACGTGAAGGATGGGGACGTGCTTTCGCTTTCCGCCGCCATGCCCGGCCTCGTGGGCATCGCCATGGGGCGTAACACGCCCGTCAGCGGCTTCCGCAGCGACATCAGCGCCAAGGACTGCGGGGAAGTGCCGAAGGGCGACGCGCTGATTACGGTCAAGCTGTTCAACCTCGTGGCCCGCGAAGTCGGGCCGGAGATACTCTCCCGCGGAGTGATTGTTTCCGCAGGGGCCTTGAAGTCCGCACTGGGCGATGCGGCGCTGGATGCGATGCCCGAAGAGGAGAGAGTAATCCTGCGTGTCGTCTAGCCTCTCGGCATTGACTCCCTTTTCACCTGACAGTACCACTGTGCGTGGATTTTATCCGAGTAGGCCGAGTTCCGTTCCAGATATAGACAAGGAGTCATCATGACCGAGCATATTCAGTATTCTCCCGAAAAGGACGCCCTCGTCCTTCTTGATCAGCGCTTTCTGCCCAATCGTGAAGACTGGTTCGTCTGCAGGACCACCGACGATATCTGTTTCGCCCTTGTGGTCATGGTGGTTCGCGGCGCCCCCGCGATCGGGGTTACCGCCGCCTATGGCTGCTATCTCGCGGGACGGGAAGTGCAGGGGAAGGAGGGTGACTGGAAAGAGAACCTGAACGCCAAGCTCGATCAGATCGAGAACGCCCGCCCCACAGCGGTGAACCTGCGCTGGGCTGTTCGCGAAATGCGCCGAGTCTGGAACGAAGCCGGCGCGGTCGCCCTCGACGAACTCTGTAGCGTCTGGCTGGAACGCGCCAAGCAAATCCATGCGGGCGATATCGAAATGTGCGAAAGCATCGGACGCTTCGGCGGCGAGGTGATCGACGACGGCGACACCGTCATGACTCACTGTAACGCCGGGGCTCTCGCCACCGCAGGGTACGGGACCGCTCTCGGCGTCATCCGCGGCGCCGTCGATCAGGGCAAGAACGTGAAGGTCATCGCCAACGAGACCCGCCCCTTTCTGCAGGGAGCGCGGCTCACCGCCTACGAGCTTCACAAGGACGGCATCGAGGTCAAGGTCGCCTGCGACAACGCCTGTGCGCTGCTCATGAAGAAAGGCCTTGTGGACAAGGTGGTCGTGGGTGCAGACCGCATCACCGCCAACGGCGACGCCGTCAACAAGATCGGCACCTACGGCGTGGCGCTGCTTGCCAAACACTTCGGCGTCCCGTTCTACGTCGCCGCTCCAGTCTACACCATAGACCCCGAAACGCCCTCCGGCGACGATGTCCCCATCGAAGACCGCGATCCAAAGGAAGTCACCCACGTCGGCGACCACCAGATCACGCCCGATGACGTCGAGGTCTACAACCTCGCCTTCGACCCGACCCCCAACGAGCTCATAGCGGGCATCATCACCGAAAAAGGCGTGCTCAGACCTCCGTATACGGAAGCTATCGCCGCGCTGTTCGAATAGCGGCTCGAGGCCACGGCACGAAGGCGCTGTCAAAGCCTAGCCTGCTGATACGTTTTCCCATCCATGCCGGGCGTGGCATCTCCACGTCCGGCATGGCTTGCGCATGATGACGTTCCTGTTACACGCAGGGTTTGCCGTTGACATATCCGCATAGGCGGATACGTTCTGTCTCATGCAGCAACTTGCCGACCGCCTCAAGGGGTTGTCAGACCCGACCCGCCTTCGAATGCTGGCTCTGCTCGACATCGGGGAGCTTTGCATTTGCGACCTCATGGAAGCCCTGGACCTTCCGCAGTCCAAGGTGTCCCGTCATATGTCCTTTCTCAGGAAAGGTGGATGGGTGACCAGCCAGCGCAAGGGCAAGTGGGTCTATTACGCACTTGCCGTCCCCGCCGATCAAATGCAGATCGAATTGCTAGCGGTATTGCGAGAACATCTGCCGGAACTCGCCGCAGGCGTTGAGGATCGCGCACGTCTGAGGGACTATCTGAAAACCAAAACCGCAGACGCTTGCGGCTGAGCCGACGAGGAGAAGTCATGTCCGAATCCGTTGTGAAAAGACTGTCCTTTCTGGATCGCTACCTGACCCTTTGGATCTTTATGGCAATGTTCATCGGCGTCGGCGGCGGATATCTCTATCCCGACATCAAGAACGTCATTGATTCCTTTCAAGTCGGCACCACGAACATTCCCATCGCCATCGGGCTCATCCTGATGATGTATCCACCCCTCGCCAAGGTTAAGTACGAGCAGCTGGGGCAGGTTTTCAGGAACTACAAGGTGCTGGCCCTCTCTCTGGTGCAGAACTGGGTCATCGGCCCGATTCTCATGTTCGGCCTCGCGATCACCTTCCTGTCGGGATACCACGAATACATGGTGGGCCTGATCCTCATCGGCCTTGCCCGCTGCATCGCCATGGTCATCGTCTGGAACGACCTCGCCAAGGGAGACAGTGAATACTGCGCCGGACTGGTGGCGTTCAACTCGATTTTTCAGGTCCTGTTCTTTTCCGTCTATGCATACGTCTTCATCACCGTCCTGCCCGGCTGGTTCGGTCTGGAAGGGGTCGTGGTGGACATCTCCATGGGCCAGATAGCCGAAAGCGTACTCATCTATCTTGGCATCCCCTTTCTTGGAGGCATGATATCCCGATTCGTCGGAATCAAGCTCAAGGGAAAGCAGTGGTATGAAACGGTCTTTATCCCGAAAATCAGCCCGCTGACCCTCGTTTTCCTGCTCTTCACCATCTTCGTGATGTTCTCGCTCAAGGGCGACAAGGTGGTCGAACTGCCGTTCGACGTGGTCCGGATCGCCATCCCGCTGACCATCTATTTCCTGCTCATGTTCCTGGTATCCTTTTACCTTTCCTACAAGGCGGATGCCACCTACGAACAGGCCACAACACTGAGCTTTACGGCCGCTTCCAACAACTTTGAACTGGCCATAGCCGTGGCCATTGCCGTTTTCGGCATCAACTCGGGCGAAGCGTTTGCCGCCGTCATCGGCCCACTCGTGGAAGTGCCGGTCCTGATTGCTCTGGTGAACGTCGCTGTCTACTTCAAGAAGAAATTCTTCCCGCATGCGGTGGAAACCATCGGCGGCGTTTGTCACGTGAAGTGCGAAACGTCCGAGGTAAAGTAGTTACAGTGCCTCCGGCGGGCCTTTCAGCCGGACCAAAGGGGCGGGCCCCCTTTGGAAACCCTGAATTGTCCGCGGGGGTGCAGCTGCTGAATCCGTGCGGCCGCACAACTCGCGACCTCGCTGCAACCCCGCGGACGGGTTGATGGATTTGTTGAGATTGTTAGCGAATTCCTCCCATTTCCCTCCCCGCCCGTTAAAGAATGATGTCCCCGCTGACGCGAAGCGCAGCGGGGACATCATTCTTTACGGGCAAACCGGGGAGTCCAGAGGGCCCTCGGCCCTTTGGCGGGGGCAGGGCAGCGCCCTGCTCCTCGAAGAGCCGCCGGAGGCATCCTTTTCTATATATCCGACTCCACGCGTTTCTTGTCTGCTTCGACGAGCAGGAAGGCGATTAGGCCGCAACCGATGATCTTGAGCCAGTCGAGGACGTCGAGGGGCGCGCTTTGGAAGATGTTCTGCATGAAGGGGGCGTAGGTGTAGAGCAGTTGCAGAATCGCCATGATGCCGAACCCTGCAGGTACCCACGGGTTGCTCATGAAGCCGAGGGCGAAGGGGGAGCTTCTGAAGGAGCGCGAGTTGAAGAGATAGAAAGCCTCGACGGCGACGAAGACGTTGACGGCCATGGTCCTGGCTTTCTCTACGCTGGCTCCGCCGAGCAGTTCCCATTTGAAGAGCCCGAAGGCGGCGATGAGCAGGAGGAGGCTGACAAGGGCGATTCGGCTGAGGATGACCTTGTCGAGTATGGGGCGGTCCGGGCGTCTGGGGGTTCTTTCCATGATGCCGGGTTCTTTTGGTTCGAAGGCGAGCATCATCCCGAGGCATCCTGCGGTGGTCATGTTGATCCAGAGTATTTGCAGGGGCAGGATGGGCAGGGTGGCGCCGAAGAGGATGGCGGTGAGAATGACAAGCCCTTCGCCAGCGTTGGTGGGCAGTGTCCAGGCGATGAATTTGACGAGGTTGGCGAACACGCCGCGTCCTTCTTCCACGGCGGCTTCGATGGTGCTGAAGTTGTCGTCGGTGAGCACCATGTCGGCGGCTTCCTTGGCGGCTTCCGTGCCGCTGATGCCCATGGCGATGCCGATGTCGGCCTGCTTGAGGGCGGGGGCGTCGTTCACGCCGTCACCGGTCATGGCGCAAACTTCCCCGTGAGACTGCAGGGCCATGACGAGGCGGAGCTTCTGTTCGGGGGAGACGCGTGCGAAAACAGGGACGCCCTGAACGCGTTCGCGCAACTGACTGTCCGTCATTTCGCCGATTTCCCTGCCTGTGAGCACGGGGCAGTCTTTGCCGAGGGTGCAGCCGTCTCCGCCTAGGCCGAGCATCATGCCGATGGCTTCGGCGGTGATGGCGTGGTCGCCGGTGATCATCTTGACGCGGATTCCGGCGCGCAGGCAGGTGCCGACGGCCCGCTTGGCCTCTTCGCGAGGCGGGTCGATCATGCCCTGAACGCCGAGCAGAACCATGTCCCCGGACACATCCTCGTGTCCGAGTTCCTTGCCGTCGGGCAGTTCCCTGCTGGCGAGAGCGAGCACGCGCAGGCCTTTGGAAGCGAGTTTGTGCTGGATGGCGACCATCTGCTCCCTGTCGATGTCGGAGAGAGTCCCGTCAGCGTTCATGACCTTGGAGCAGTAGTCGAAGATTTTTTCGGCGGCGCCTTTCATGTAGGCGATGTTGCGATTGCCCTCGCGGTGCAGAGTGACCATGTACTGCATCTCGGATTCGAAGGGCAGCTCGTCCTTGCGGGGGGCGTCGGCGTTTTCCTCTTTGCGGGAAAGGCCGAATTTACGGGCCGATACGAGCAGGGCCGCCTCTGTGGGATCGCCTTCCACGGTGAACTGGTCCCCGTCGTGACGAATGACAGCGTCGTTGCAGAGAAGCCCGGCGCGGAGACATTCGCGCAATGCGGCGTTTTCGTTCAGTGGGTGGGAGCCCGCCTCGCGGGGGGCCAGCTCGCCTTCGCTGGAATAGCCGGTGCCGCTGACATCGTAATAGGAGTCGCCGCTGTGTATTTCCTGCACGGTCATCTGGTTCTCGGTGAGCGTTCCGGTCTTGTCGGAGCAGATGACGGTGGTCCCGCCGAGGGTTTCCACCGCGGGAAGTTTTCGGATGATGGCCTTTTTCTGCGCCATACGGGAGACGCCGAGAGCGAGGATGATGGTCACGGCCGCTGGGAGCCCCTCAGGGATGGCGCCGACGGCGAGGGCCACGGCCGCCATGAAGGTTTCCGTGACGGGCTGGGCGCGCATCATGCCGAGCGCGAAGGATGCGCCCGCGAGGGCGAGGATGGCCACGAGCAGAATGTGACTGAAGCGGGATATCTTGCGGGTCAGGGGCGTTTCCAGCTCCTGAGCGGCGTCGATCATGCCGGAGATGCGTCCGATCTCGGTCTTGTTTCCGGTGGCCACCACGATGCCGCGGCCCTGACCGTAGCTGACGAGGGTGCCAGCGAAAGCCATGCTGGTTCGGTCCGCCAGCACCGCGTCATGGGCTGCGGGAGTGCCGCTTTTCTCTACCGGCACGGATTCGCCGGTGAGTGTGGATTCGTCCACGCGCAGCTCTCTTCCGCGGACGATGCGCACATCGGCGGGCACTTTGTCTCCGGAGCGCAGGACAACGACATCGCCGGGGACGATGTCTGCTGCGTCCATGCGCAGGGTCTCACCGGCCCGGATCACGGTGGCTTCGACGCCCATGGAGGCGGCGAGCGAGTTGAGGGCCTTTACCGCCTTGGATTCCTGAAAGAATCCCACGAGCGCGTTGACGAGGACGACAGCGAGGATCACCCCGGAGTCCACCCACTCGCCGAGAGCGGCGGTGACGATCCCGGCGACGATGAGGATGTAGACCAGCGGCTGATGGAACTGCAGCATGAACCGTTGCAGGGCGGTCGTCTGCTTTTTGCCGCTGATGGCGTTGGGGCCGAAGTCTTTCAGTCGTTTCTCGGATTCGAACTGATCCAGTCCTTTTTCCGGATCGGTATCCAGAAGGTCGGCCACTTCTTCGGAAGGCATGTGATACCAGTGTTTTTCAAGCAGAGATTCCATATTTTCTCCGGTTCTATGTATGTCGCTGTTTTGCAAGTGTGGATCGGGGCGCGGGTGGTACTTCTAATTGTGTAAGATGTCCAAAGAGTCGGGGAAGGTCAAGCGTATCTTTGCCAGCCGGATGGGACCAGTCGGATGCGTGATGAAATGAAAAGAGGGGAGCGCCTGCAGGCACTCCCCTCTGTAATAAACGTGGTATCTGACCGGATCAGCTGAATATCAGCTCGCCGTCGGCCAGGTCGACCGTGACGCTCTGACCGTCCTGCAGGTCGCCGCTGATGATGCGCTTGGCAAGCGGCGTCTCAAGATGCACCTGAAGGTAGCGGTGCAGCGGGCGCGCGCCGAAGCTCGGATCGTAGGCGGATTCCGCGATAAAGGCTTTGGCCGGATCGCTGATCTCCAGTTCGATCTTGCGGTCGGCCAGACGCTCGCGGATGCCTTCGGCCAGCAGGTCCACGATCTTCACCAGCTGGTCCATGTGCAGCGGGCGGAAGAGCACTGTCTCGTCCACGCGGTTCAGGAACTCCGGCCTGAAGTGCTGGCGGAGCGTGCCCATGACCTGAGCCTCCACGCCTTCGCGGAACTCTCCGGTCTCGTCGATGCCCTCGAGCATGTACTGCGCGCCGAGGTTGGAGGTCATGATGATCACCGTGTTCTTGAAGTCAACGGTGCGTCCGTGCGAATCGGTGAGGCGTCCGTCATCGAGAATCTGGAGCAGCACGTTGAACACGTCGCCGTGTGCCTTTTCGATTTCGTCGAAGAGCACCACGGAGTAGGGCTTGCGCCGCACGACTTCGGTGAGCTGGCCGCCTTCGTCGTAGCCGATGTATCCCGGAGGCGCGCCGATGAGCCGGGCCACGGTGTGCTTTTCCATGTATTCGGACATGTCGATGCGCACCATATTGTCCTGCGAGTCGAACAGGGCCTGCGCGAGCGTTTTGCACAACTCGGTCTTGCCTACGCCGGTTGGGCCGAGGAAGATGAACGAGCCGATGGGGCGCGCCGGATTCTTCAGGCCCGCGCGGGCGCGGAGCACGGCGTCGGCCACGGCGTTTACCGCCTGATCCTGTCCTATGACCCGCTCGTGGAGCTGATCGCCGAGGCGCAACAGTTTCTCGCGTTCGCCCTCCAAGAGCTTGGAAACAGGAATTCCGGTCCAGCGGGCGATGACCTGCGCCACGTCGTCCGGTCCCACTTCCTCCTTGACCATTCGCTGGCCTTCGCCGTCCTCGAGCGCCTTGTTGCGCTCGGCGAGCTCGCGTTGAAGCGCGTTGAGCTTGCCGTATTCGAGTTCCGCGGCGCGGTTGTAGTCGTGGATACGCTTGGCTTCATCGATCTCCAGCCGCACGGACTCGATCTCTTCCTTGATGGAGCGCAGCCGCTCGATACCGCCCTTTTCGTTTTCCCATTGGGCGGTGAGCCGGGCCTGCTTCTCCTTGAGATCGGCCAGTTCCTTTTCCAGCTTTTCAAGGCGCTCCTTGGATGCCTCGTCGGATTCGCGCTTGAGGGCCTCGCGCTCGATCTCGAGCTGCATGACCTGCCGGCTGGCCTTGTCCAGCTCGTAGGGCTGGGAGTCGATCTCGGTGCGGATCAGGGCCGCGGCCTCGTCGATGAGGTCTATGGCCTTGTCCGGGAGCTGGCGGTCGGAGATGTAGCGGTTGGAAAGAACCGCCGCCTCGACCACCGCGCCATCAGAAATGCGCACGCCGTGATGCACCTCGAAGCGCTCTCGCAGGCCGCGCAGGATGGAAATGGTGTCCTCGACGCTCGGCTCATCCACCAGCACGGTCTGAAAGCGGCGCTCAAGCGCCGGGTCCTTTTCGATGTGCTTGCGGTACTCCTCGGTGGTGGTCGCGCCGATGCAGTGCAGCTCGCCGCGCGCCAGCATGGGCTTGAGCAGGTTGCCCGCGTCCATGGCGCCGTCGGTCTTGCCCGCGCCTACGATGGTGTGGATCTCGTCGATGAACATGATGATCCGGCCCGCGCTCTCCTGCACTTCCTTGAGCACGGCCTTGAGGCGCTCCTCGAACTCGCCGCGATACTTTGCCCCGGCGATGAGCGAACCCATGTCGAGGGCGAAGATCAGCTTGTCTTTGAGCCCCTCGGGGACGTCGCCCTTGACGATGCGCTGGGCCAGTCCTTCCGCGATGGCGGTCTTGCCCACGCCCGCGTCACCGATGAGCACCGGGTTGTTCTTGGTGCGTCTGGAGAGGATGCGGATCACGCGCCGGATTTCCGCGTCACGGCCGATGACGGGGTCGAGCTTGCCGCTCTTTGCGGCCTCCACAAGATCGCGTCCGTATTTCTTGAGCGAATCGTAGGTGGCCTCGGGGTTGTCCGAGGTCACGCGCTGGTTGCCCCGCACTTCGGTGAGGGCTTCGAGCACGCGGTCCTTGTCGAGGTTGAACTGCTTGTTCACGCGCCCCACGCCGGAGGAAGCCGGCTCGTCCATGAGCGCGAGGAAGATGTGCTCGACGCTGATGTATTCGTCCTGCATGCGTTTGGCGTGCTCGTCCGCAGTGACCAGCGCACGCTGGAGCCGCTGCGTGACCACGATCTGGTCCGGCTTGGCGCCGGGGCCGGAGACGCTGGGCAGTTTCTTGATTTCGGCTTCGAGCGCGCCGGAGTAGCGGCCCGGTTCGGTGCCGAGCTTGGACAGGATCTGCGGAACCAGTCCGCCGTCCTGCGTCGCGAGTGCGTGGAGCAGGTGCTCCGCGTCTATCTGCTGGTGCCCGTGCCGAATGGCGAGGTTCTGGGCCTCCGAAACGGCTTCCTGGGTCTTTTTCGTAAATTTGTTCGGATCCATATATGTACCTCCTTGACGAAAATGCTCTAGCGCTGCCTGAGTTCCGTGATCTCGCTCTCAAGCTCCTCGATGCGCTCGAGGAGGTCGACGATGATGCTGCCTCCGGTGAAGGTGATCTCGAGGTCGTGGCAGATGCGCATGAGTTTCTGTATGCGGTACACGTCCCGGTGGCTGAAGATGTATTCCTCTGAAGCGGTTCTTGCAGGTTCTATCCAGCCCAGCTCGGTCAACTCGGCCATGGCCCCGGGGGTGACGCCGGTCAGCTCCACGAGCTGCGTCCAGGCCACGTAGGTGGAGCGCTCCGGCAGATTGAGGCCGGGGATCGAAAGCAGGGTCTGCTTGAGTTTCCGCGTGGGCATGAATACTACCTCCTAAAAGTCTCTCGGCGTGAAGGACGATTTCTCGGCCAGTTCTTCCATGAGTTCCCGTTCTTGGTCGGAAAGTTTCTGCGGCACCTGAATCATGATGCGCACGTACTGGTCGCCGCGCTTGGCGCCGGTGCCGAGGCCCTTGTCCCGGATGCGCAGCTTCTTGCCGGAGCCGATGCCTGCCGGGATGTTCATGTCCACGGAGCCATCCAGCGTGGGGACCCGGACCTTGGTGCCGAGGGCGGCCTCCCACGGTGCCAGCGGCAGATCGAGGGTGACGTTCGATCCGTCGACCGAGAAGCGGGGATGCTTGCGCAGCTTGATTTTCAGGAACAGGTCGCCCGGAGGGCCGCCCGCGGGGCCGGGGTGTCCCTGCCCGGAAAGCCGGATGCGCTGGCCGTCCTTGATGCCCGCGGGCACGTTGACGTCAAGAGTCTTGGTGCTCGGCGCGCCGGTAGGACCGGTCTCGGTCAGGGTGATGGTCTTCTGGCCGCCCTGAAAGGCCTCTTCGAGCGACAGCTCGTAAATGGCTTCGGAGTCCTGTCCCTTGCGAGGGCGCTGCTGGAAGTGCTGCCCCCCGAAGCCGCCGGTCTGGCGGAAACCGCTGCGGAAGTCGCCTCCCGCGCCGCCGAAGATGGTCTCGAAGAAGTCGCTGAAGCCGCCGGCATCACCGAAGCCGCCACCGCCTCCGCCGAAGTCGAAGTGCATGTTTTCATAGCCCGGCGGGGGCTGGAAATTCTGTCCGTGCTCCCAGTTGGAGCCGAACTGGTCGTACAGCTTGCGCTTTTCGGGATCCTTGAGGACTTCGTAGGCCTCGCCGATCTCCTTGAACTTGTCCTCGGCGCTCTTGTCATTGGGGTTCAGGTCCGGGTGGTACTTTCGGGCGAGCTTCTTGTAAGCCTTGCCGATTTCCTCCTGACTGGCGGACCGGGATACCCCGAGAACCTTGTAGTAGTCTTTGTATTCGACGCTCATCTACGTCGCACTCCTTGAACGAAAAGATTTCTCGATTTCAAGGTCCTAGGATAATGCGCGACAGTGCCAAGTCAAGGCCCCCGGATGGAAAAATACCATGACTTTTCCACAGGGGGCGACTGCTTATGAACAGGCTGGGGGACTCAACCCGCCGAGCGAAGGTCGGGCAACGGCGGGTCGATGGACTTGCAGTGGGGGTGGAACTGTTTTTCGAGCAGGGCGTTCACGAGGTCTGCGCGAGAGCGCACCGGGACTGTGAAGCGCGTGGGGCGGGTCGCGATCTCTTCCGGAGTGTGGGCGTCGGACCCGGCGGTCATGGCGAGCCCCCGGCGGCGGGCCATGTGCATGGCGCGAATGTTTTCCTCCGGTCGGTTGCGGCCGTTGGCCACCTCCACGATGTCGCACAGCCCGGGCCCGAAGACGGAAGTGTCGGCAGGGCGTGCCTGCCTGAAGGGATGGGCCCCGATGGTGGCCCCGCCGGTGTCGCGCACATGCTCCACGAGCTGTGGGGCGCTCATGCCGGGCGGGATGTCTTCGAAGGGGCCGAAGACAAGGTAGTCACCCTCGTCCGTGGCGTATTCCATGCCGATGATGACCAGCAGCCCGTTGTCCTGCTCGCCTTCGCGAACGAGCTCGCGCGCCCGCATGCTGTCGTGGTCGGTGATGCACACGGCGTCCATGCCCAGAAGACGGGCTCTGGAAAGAATGGTATCCATTTCGAGAACGGAACACGGCGAAATGGAACTGTGGACGTGAAGGTCGACGAGCATGTCTATTTATGGACATTCCCCGCGTGGATTGCAAATATCAATGCTCTATCCTGTTGCGTACAGGACATAGATAAAATATATCCTCGGCAGATTCGGACGCATGTCCGAAATACAAGGGAGCCGCAATGCCGAAGAAATGTATAATGATATTGTTGGACGGAATTGGTGACCGCAGCTACGCGCGCTACGGAAACCGCACGCCGCTGCAGGCCGCGGAAACTCCGAACCTGGACCGGCTGTCCACGCTCGGGTGCAACGGGCTGTACCACGCGGGGAAGCTCGGACAGCCGCTGCCCAGCGAACTGGCGCACTTCGCCATGTTCGGCTATGAGCAGGACGCTTTTCCCGGCAGGGGGGCGCTGGAGGCTCTCGGGGCCGATATTCCGCTGGAGCCGGATGACGTGGCCGTGCTGGCCCATTTCGTCCACCTCAAGAACGAGGAGGGCAGGCTCAAGCTCGGGTATGACCGCATGTGCGGCGACAACAACGAGATCGAGACCTACTGCAACACCGTTGCGGAATATGAAGTGGACGACGTCACCATCCGGTTTCATCCCACCAAGCGCATGTTCGGGGTGGTCACCCTGCACGGCGAGGTGGCTCCGTGCTTCACGGACTCCAACCCCATGGTCGACGGGCGCTGGCTCTCCGACGTGGTGCCGCTGGATTCCCACCGCGGCGACGCCCGTTGCGTGCGCGCTGCCGGGGCGCTCAAGAAGTATCTGGCATGGGCCTATCGCCAACTCGAAGCCACGGAAGTCAACAAGATCCGCGAGCGACAGGGGCTTCCCTCCATCAACGGGATGGTCACCCAGCGCGCGGGGCAGCTCGGCAGCGTGCAGCCTTTCCGCGAACGGCACGGCCTCACGGGCCTGAGCATCGCCAACGGCGTCATGTATCGCGGTCTGGCCCATTATCTGGGCATGGACTTCGAGCGCGCCGTAGACTCGGGGGACCACGCCTTCGACATTTCATCGCGCATCCGCCGCGCCCTCGACAAGTTCGACGACTACGACTTCATCCACGTTCACACCAAGGCCCCGGATCAGGCCGCGCACACCAAGAGCACGGACGCAAAGCGCAAGGTCATCGAGGCGCTCGACACCGGCATAGGCATGGTCATCGACGAGCTGCTGGCCGACCCGGAGCTGTTGGTGGTCGTCACCGCCGATCACTCCACCCCGAGCTGCGGCGAAATGATCCACTCCGGAGAGCCTGTGCCCATGACCTTCGTGGGGCAAGGAGTGCGAAAAGACAAGGTGCATTATTACGATGAGATTGCGGCTGCCACCGGCTGCCTCGGCTATCCGCGCGGTGACGAGTTCATGCATCTCGTCCTGAACTATCTCGACAGGGGGCGGCTGAAGGGAATCCGCGATTCGGCCAGGAGTCAGCTGTTCTGGCCGGGCGACTACCGCCCGTTCATCCTCCCGGGAGAAGAGTGATGCACCCGGTCGGAGTTATTCACGGCCGCTTTCAGGTGCTCCACAACGATCATCTGGAATACCTGCTGGCCGGGAAGCGGCTCTGCGAGCATCTCGTGGTGGGCATCACCAATCCCGACCCGGCCCTGACCGCGGGAGAAGAGGCCGACCCGGAGCGCGACGACCCGGCCAACAACCCGCTGACCTACTGGGAACGGCAGGTCATGGTGCGTGAGGTGCTGACCGGCGCGGGCGTCTCCCTGAGCGATTTTTCCGTGGTGCCGCTGCCCATCAACAAGCCGGAGCGCTTTCATTATTACGTCCCCATGGATGCCCTGTTCTTTCTGACTATCTACGATGATTGGGGGCGCGCCAAGTTGCGGCGGTTCCGCGAACTGGAGCTGGAGACCCACGTACTATGGGAGCGCTCCCCGGAAGAGAAGGGCATCAGCGCAGGCACGGTCAGGGAGGCGCTAGCCCGAGGCGAGGATGTCTCGGATGTGGTGCCGCCGGAAACCCTGCGGCTCGTGAAGCGGTGGGGATTGGCGCAGCGATTGCGCGAGATGTGTGAATAATGAAAGGCCGGGGAAAGCCCCCGGCCTTTCATTTTAATACCGGACCCGGTTGACCGCCGTATTGTCGCGGCTGACCGTCCGGTGATATTTGAGGGCCGGGTTTCCGAAGAGCATCACGTAGACAGATTTATGGTCCTCGGGTACGCCGAGCTTGCGGCCGAGCTCCGGCACGATGTCGAACAGGGCGTATTTGCCCAGCCCGCACCAGACGGTCCCCACGCCCTTCGAAGTCGCGCAGAGCTCGAAGTAGCTCAGGGCGATGAACGGGTCTGCCTCCGGACAGGGGGAGTCCTCGGGAGAAGACGCGATGATCATGTGCGGAGCGCCCCGGAACGGCACGTCGATGCCCTGCTCCCAAGCCCCGATGAACTGCTCGAAAGGCGCATACCGTTCGGGAAGGTTGCCTGATTGCACTGCCTTGCGAATCCCTTCGAACGCTTCCTCGCGGATATTGTCCATGGTGTCGGCGTCGTCAACCAGCGTGAAGAGCAGGCGGCGGTTGTTCACGCCGGTGGGGGCGTGCGCCAGCATGTCCATGAGCCATTCCACGGTTTCGGGGTCCACGTTTTCCTTCTTGTAGCGGCGGGTGGAGCGGCGGCCGCGCACCAGCGTTTCCATCTGCTCCGGTGTGGGCAGTGCATCATCAAGGGGCAGGCAGTCTTCCGGCGAAGTCCCCAGAATGGAAAGCGCGCCGGGCTCGCAGATCGCCAGACAGTGCTGGCAGCGGATACATTCTTCTTCGCCACCGTCCTTGATGCGCGGAAATTCGGGCTCGAGTTCGATGATGGAGCGCGGGCAGTCTGCGGCGCACTCGCCGCATTGAGTACATTTTTCCTGATCAACCGAGAATTGCAGCATAGTGTATCCCTCCGGGTTTTGCCGTTTCGATGTTTGGTACAGAGTTTAGCATGGTGACGGGAAAAGTGAAGAGGGCACCCTCGGGTGCCCTCGTATGGTTTCGGTGATCAAAGCGTCGATCAGTCGTCCGGCAGGTGGGACGCGTTTTTGGTCTTGATGTAGCGGATCATGGACAGGGTGTTTTCGGCGCGCAGCCGACCAATGGCTCCGGTTGAATAGCAGCCGACCACCAGCTTGCCCTTGTCATCCGCCACCAGACCCGTGGCGTGGATGTACCCGTCCTTGTGATCGTAGTGACAGCCGAAGGTGCGCGAGGTCTCCTCGGCGTCGAGGCCGTAGGCTACCGGTATGCTCAGTCCGACGCGTTCGACCATCTCACGGGTCTTCTCCGCATCGTCCACACTGGCAAGGCACAGCCTGACACCGGCCTCACGGAACTCCCCGGCCAGTCTCTCGAATTCAGCAGCCTGCTGACGGCAGTAAGGTCACCAGTGCCCCCGCAGGATGCAGATGACGCTCCATCTACTCTTCAGGTCGAGGGCGGGGTTGAGGCTGGTGCCGTCCAGCATTTGCCATGTGACGGCCGGAAGGGGGCTCCCGGTCTCCAGATGGCTTCCGAGAGTGGTCATGGTTGCCTCCTTTTCCTACCTCATTAACAGGGATTGAGCGTCGGGACAAACAGGAAGGGACGAGGAAAGGCCCCTCTAGTCGCTTCCGCGCGTCGGATTGGCCAGCACCCGCTTCACCGCCTCGCGCATCTGTTGGCGGATTTCTTCGTCAGGCAGTTTGTTGGAGATGACGATGCTTCCGCGCTGGCTGTAGCGGGGCGGCAGCAGGTTCAGGGTCAGCGCGTAGATGTCCTGAAGGTCCAGCGGATCGAACTCGTGGCCCGGAGCTTCCTCTTCCAGAAGGCCGGGCATGAGCGTCGCCACGCGTTTTTCGTTGCGGTTGCGGATGCCGGAAAGGTCCACGCCGTTCACCGGAGGGAAATCGTGGGGTGTTGTCATGCGGACTCCTCGCTTTTTGCGGTCATTGTAACGCATGATTAAGGAGATGCACAAGCGTTTAAGGTTTTGGCATGTCCGATGCATGCCTTGCAGCGGATCGTCATCAAAACGACACGCAGGAGGACTGGGTCATGACGCCTTATGTGAGCAATGCGCTCGGCAGCTACAGCACCAACGCCTATACCTTTTCATCGCAGAAGCAGGATGAGGCTCAGGCCGCGCCCAAGTCTGGCGACAGCGCAAGCAAATCCGATGAAAACCAGAAAGGTTCCGACAGCTCGTCAGTGGCCAACAGGGTGGCGGAGCTTCTCAGGGACATGCCCAAGGATGCTTTCGGCCGCATGTCCTTCGAGGAGATAAGCGGTTACCGCAAGCAGGTGGAGGAGCAGTTCGACAGCGAAATCCGCGCCGAACTCAAGGAGCTCGGTGTTGACGTGGACTCGAAGTTCCAGCTTATCTACGACGAGTCCACCCAGCAGGTTGTGGTGGGCAACGACCATCCCGACAAGGACAAGATCGAGGCCTACTTCGCGGATAATCCCGATCGGGTGAAACAGTTCAATACCATTATGGATCTGTATGAGGTGGAGCAACTCAGCCAGAACCGCATGAGTCCGCAGCAGCTGCGTCAGAAACTCAACACCCAGAGCATGGCCTTCTGGATGCAGCAGAACGGCGGCAGCGACATGTTCACCGGGATTCAGGGTATCATGTTCGACGCCCAGAACAGCTACATGCGTGCGCTGAACATGAAGGTCTGACCCGGCGCACCCGGATTTTCGTCAAAAAAAGCGCGGCCCCGAAAGATCGGAGCCGCGCTTTTGCGCTTCGTGTGCGATAGAACCTATTCGGCCTCGGCCATCTTTTCCCTGAGCGCCGTCCTGATGCGGCAGACGCCACACAGATCCAGCGAAGTGGGGGAGCCGCATTCGCCGCAGGGGGTGACTTCGTCGCCTTCTTCCTTGTTCAGCATGGCGAACGCGGGGCGGCCTTTCTTGAGGAATCCCTCGTAAAAGGAGAATTTGCTTCCGGGGCTCTTGTATTCCAGTTCGCCGAGGAGATGCTTGTGGTTGGTGAAGCTGGCGCCGCCGGAGTATGGGCAGGGATCGGAGTGAATCTCGATGCCCTTGAGGAATGCATAGTTGGCGGTTTCGAATTCGCTCAGGCGGTAGAGCGGCTTGACCTTGCGCACGAAGCCTTCCTCGGCGGGGAGTGTGGGGCCCTGATCCGAAAGGTAGCCCGCGTCCCAGCGCAGGGTGTTGGCAAAGAGGCGGGCCGCCTCGTCGTCGAGGTTGTGACCCGTGGCCAGCGCGTCGTAGCCGCCCTCGCGGGCGATCCTGTTGAAATAATGACGCTTGATCTTGCCGCAGACAGAGCAGACCGGGCGGTTGATGTGTTTTTTGATCGCCGGGATGGGCAGTCCTTCACCGGCAACCTCGAGCACCTGCAGCTTGAGGCCGTGCAGTTCGCAGAACGCCTCGACCTTGGCGCGGGCCTTTTCCGAGCTGCGCGGGATGCCCAGATCGATGTGCAGTCCGGTGACGTCGTAGCCCTGGAGGGAAAGCTCCAGCATCAGCGCCAGCGAGTCCTTGCCGCCCGAGAGGGCCACAAGGATGCGCTCTTCATGGGTGAACATCTTCTGCCTGCGGATGGCGGTCTCAACCTGCCGGGTGAAGAACAGCGGGTAGCAGTCCTTGCAGAAGGCCGTGTTGTGGCTCGGAAGGGATACGACGGCTTTTGCCTTGCAGCGCTTGCATTTCATGGCAAACCTCCTATCCTGCGCTGGTTACTTTGCGCACGAGCAGATGGTCGCCGTGCAGCAGTCTTTCGTCTGGCGTGAGCAGCTCGCCGTCGCGGATGATCAGGGCCATGGTGTGCCTGAGCCCGAGGCGGTTGAGCATGGCGATCACGGTGCGTACCTTGTGCATCTCGACGGTTTTTCCGTCGGGTTCGACTTGAACGGTGATCATGTTGTCTCCTTTCCCGCAGGAATTTCCTCTCCCGGCGGGGCAGGCTCTTGTAGCCGCAGACGCCATGGTTCGCAAGGATATGTCTCGTGCGGAAATGCGGTCAAACGCGGTGGGGGGTTAGAATCCTCCGGTATTTGATGAACAGGTGTTGACCGAAAAAAGAATTTTCCCTTACATTGAGCCATGACTGAAAACCCTCTGGAGGACTAATGGATCAACACAAGATACTCGTCGTCGACGATGAAAAGCATATTCGCATGCTTTATCGGGAGGAGCTTGAAGCCGAAGGGTTCCAGGTGGCGACTTCCGACGGCGAGGAAGACATCCTCGACGTCATACACAGGGAGAAGCCGGATATCGTCATTCTGGACATCAAGCTCGGCGTGAACCGTTCGGGGCTGGATCTTCTTCAGGAAATCCGCGCCGAGAGCCAGACGCTGCCGGTGATCCTGTCCACCGCCTACGACTCCTATCAACACGACATCAAGTCCATCGCCGCGGACTACTATGTGGTGAAGTCCGTTGACCTCACCGAGTTGAAGGACAAGGTGCGAATGGCCGTGAGCAAGGCCAGCGTTGCCGGTTGATTTCTTCAGATGCCTTTTTTCACGCGGCGGCAGGTCGTTTCCGGCCTGCCGCCGCGCCTTTGCGTGCCCTGCCGGAGATGAATCTCCTTGCCTGCCGGGGGTTGCTGTGGTAGCCGCTCTTCATGTTCGACATATCCAGCACCATCCGGGAGATAGCCGTGCTCGCCGTGCCCCTGCTGGCGGCGCTCACGCTGCACGAGCTCGCTCACGGATTCGTCGCCTACAGGCTGGGCGACCCAACGGCCAAGAGGGCGGGACGACTGACGCTCAACCCTCTCAAACACCTGGACCCGATCGGGACCGTCGTGTTCTTCCTCATCAAAATAGGCTGGGCCAAGCCCGTGCCGGTGGATCCGAGGTATTTCAGGAATCCCCGAGCGGGCATGGCGTTGGTATCGCTTGCCGGCCCCGGCGCGAATTTCATTCTGGCCGCGATCTTCGCCGCAGGGTTTCACCTCATCAGCAGCAGCACGGTCTCCGACCCGGAAGGGATGGCCGTCAAGGTGCTGGTGCCGCTGCTGCTCATCTGCCAGGCCGGGGTGATGGTGAACCTGATTCTGGGCGTGTTCAACCTGCTGCCCGTTCCGCCGCTGGACGGCTCGGGCATCGTGCAGTACTTTCTCCCGCAGCGACTTGCGTATCAGTACGAGCGTTTCGGACGCTACGGCATTTTCGTAATCCTCGGCCTGTTCATTCTGGGCGACATCCTCGGCTTCAGCGTGTTGGGCACGTTCCTGTTCCCGCCGGTCCGATTCGGAGCCGCGCTGCTTGGTGTTCCCCTCTAACCGATTCAACCACAAGATACTCCCCATGAGCGAAAAGAAACGCATTCTCTCCGGCATGAGACCCACCGGCCCCCTGCACCTCGGTCACTACTTCGGCGTCATCGCCAACTGGATCAACCTGCAGGATGATTACAACTGCTATTTCTTCGTGGCCGACTGGCACGCCCTTACCAGCGAATACGCCGACTCCTCCAGGATCAAGGGCTTCGTGCCCGGTCTGGTGCAGGACTGGCTGGCCGCGGGCATCGACCCCGAGAAGTGCGTGGTCTTTCAGCAGTCCATGATCAAGGAACACGCCGAGCTGTTCCTGATCCTCTCCATGGTCACGCCGCTTGGCTGGCTGGAGCGCAACCCCACCTGGAAGGAACAGCGCGAGCAGCTCACCAACAAGGACATCCACACCCACGGCTTCCTCGGCTACCCCGTGCTGCAGGCAGCGGACATCCTGATGTATCTGCCGGACGCCGTGCCCGTGGGCAAGGATCAGCTGCCGCACCTCGAGCTCAACCGCGAGATCGCGAGACGTTTCAATCATATTTTCGGCAGGGACTTTTTCCCCGAGCCCAAAGACCTGCTCACCGAGGAGGCCAAGCTGCCGGGGCTGGACGGACGCAAGATGTCCAAAAGCTACGGCAACGCCATCGGCCTGTCCGAGGACATGGACACCATCGTGCCCAAGGTCCGCGGCATGCTTACGGACGAGAACCGCAAGCGCAAGGCCGACCCGGGCGACCCGTCCATCTGCAACCTGTTCCCGTACCACAAGCTTATGACCGATCCCGCGCGCCTGCCGGAGATCGAGGCGGGCTGCCGGGACGCCAGCTGGGGCTGCGTGGACTGCAAGAAGCTGCTGCTGGAGTCGCTCGAAAAATTCCTCGCCCCCATTCAGGAGCGGCGCAAGAGCCTCGACGAGGACACGCTCGCCGACATCCTGAACGAGGGCAACAAGAAGGCCCGCGCCTATGCACAGGATACCATGCAGCAGGTGCGTGAAATAATCGGTTTCGACTTTTAGCGAATCCGCAACCCGAACCGAAGGAAGGGCTTTATGTCCGTCGCTAACGAAGGCAGCAAGGTTAAGGTCAATTACACAGGCAAGTACAAGGACACCGGCGAGGTGTTCGACAGCAGCGAAGGACGGGAGCCCCTGGAGTTTGTTCTCGGTGAGGGCATGGTCATCGCCGGTTTCGAGAAAGCGCTTGTCGGCATGCAGGCCGGCGAAACCGCCAGCATCGAAATCCCGCCGGAAGAAGGCTACGGTTCCACCCGCCCTGAACTCATCTTCGAGGTGCGCCGCGAGCAGCTGCCCCCGAACATCGCTCCCGAAGAAGGCATGATGCTGGAAGTGGCCACCGAATCCGGTCAGGCCGCTTACGTCCGCGTCAGCGAAGTGGCGGAAGAGACCGTCACCCTCGACGGCAACCATCCGCTGGCCGATCAGACGCTTCAGTTCGAAATCGAGCTGGTCGAAGTGTCCTAGCTTCAGACTCGTCAGACAGTTCTCGGCCCCGCTTCGGCGGGGCCGTTTTCTTGAACGCATCAGGGGAGGAGTGTGATGCCCGTATCCGAGAGAATCGCGCAGATGAAGCCGTTCATGGTCATGGAAGTGCTTGAAAAGGCCCAGCGCATGGAGCGCGAAGGCACGAACGTCGTTCATCTTGAGATCGGCGAGCCGGACTTCGACACGCCGGCAAGCATCAAAAAGGCCGCCTGCGCCGCCCTCGACGACGGTCATACGCACTACACCCACAGCCTCGGCATCCGCGAACTGCGCGAAGCCATCTCCGACGACTATCGCCAACGTTACGGCGTCGAGGTGGACCCCGGCCGCATCATCATCACGCAGGGCACCTCGCCAGCCATGTTCGTGCTCTTTTCCGCCATTCTCAGGCAGGGGCAGGAGGTCATCGCCTCGGACCCGTGCTATGCCTGCTATCACAATTTCATCCGGTTCGCGGGCGGCGAGGTCAATCCGGTTCCGGTCACGGAGCAGGACGGCTGGCAGTACCGAGTGGCTGCCGTGCGTGAGGCGGTCAACGAGCGGACGCGGGCCATCCTGATCAACTCGCCGGCCAACCCCACCGGCACGCTGCTTTCCCCCGAGCGTATGAAGGCGCTGGCCGAGCTGGCCGATGAAAAAGGTCTGCACCTCGTCTCCGACGAAATCTACCACGGGCTGGTTTACGAGGGTCGTGAGCACTCGGTGCTGGAGTATTCGGACGAAGCCTTCGTCTTCAACGGGTTCTCGAAACTTTACGCCATGACCGGCTGGCGGCTGGGCTATCTCATCGCCCCGGAATCCTTTGTGCGTCCGTTGCAGATCGCCTGTCAGAATTTCTTCATTTCCGCCAACTCCATGGCGCAGTGGGCCGGAGTGGCCGCCCTTCGCGAAGCGGGTGAGGACGTGGAGCGCATGAAGGCCGTCTACGACGACCGCCGCCGCTACATGCTCTCGCGATTGGAGGGCATGGGGCTGTCCATACCGAATCCGCCCACCGGCGCGTTCTACATTCTCGTGGATTTTCGCAAATACGCCGAACGGTTCGACGGCAGCTCCCTCAAGCTGGCGTACGACATTCTCGAAAAGGCCGCCGTGGGTGTGACGCCCGGCGTCGATTTCGGTCCCGGTGCGGAAGGGTACATCCGTTTCTCCTACGCCAATTCGCTGGAGAACATCCGCGAAGGCATGGACCGTCTGGAACGCTACCTCAAGGAATTCTAGCCGCCCATGCCCAGAGTTTCGGTCACGCTGCCGTGCTACAACTGCGAGCCTACGCTGGCCCGCACGCTCGATTCCCTGCTGTCCCAGACGCTTGAGGATTTCGAGATTCTCGCCGTGGACGACGGCTCCACGGACGCGACCCGGACCATCCTCGACGAATACGCCCGTCGCGACGCTCGTGTGCGGCCGATTTCCATCGGGCACGGCGGGGTGATCAAGGCCGCGAATACAGCCATCGCCGAGGCCCGGGCGCCATACATCGCGCGCATGGATGCCGATGATGAGGCATTGCCGGAACGTCTGGCGGCACAAGCCGCTTTGCTTGACTCGCGTCCGGACATCGGACTTGCCGGGTGCCGCATCCGATTCGGCGGGTGCCGGAAATCCTGCGCCGGGTATGCCCATTACGTGGACTGGACCAATACACTGCTCGAGCACGAGGCCATCAGCCTCAACCGTTTTGTGGAATTTCCGGTGCCGAACCCGTCCATCATGTACAGGCGGGAATGCGTTGAGCGTCACGGCCCGTACCGGGAGGGCGATTTCCCGGAGGATTACGATCTGCTGCTGCGCTGGCTGGAATCCGGTGTCCGCGCTGCCAAGGTGGATGCGGAACTGCTCGTCTGGAACGACCCGCCGGACCGCATCTCGCGAAACCACGAGCGGTACGCGGTGGAGGCGTTCTACCGGGTGAAGAGCGGCTATCTCGCCCGCTGGCTGGAGCGGCATAATCCGCATCATCCGGAAGTGCACATCCTTGGTTCCGGGCGCACTACGCGCAAGCGTGCCGATATGCTTCTGGAGCACGGCATCACCTTTGCCGCCTACTACGATGTTGACCCCAACAAGATCGGGCATGTGGTGCACGGCGTTCCGGTGCGAAACCGCGACAACGTCCCCGAAGCGGGTGAAGGCTTTCTGCTTTCCTACGTGGGCAGCCGCGGCGCGCGTGAGGAAATCACCGCGTTTCTCGAAGCGCGCGGGCTCGTCATGGGGCGCGACTGGCTGCCCGCTGCCTAGTCTTTGACAGTCTGTTGATCCCCCTGTAAGGACTTACGATATTCAATCAGAAATTATCTGGAGGAGCGCATGCTTCTGAGCAACGTGGAGACCATCCCCGGCAAGCGCATCGTTCGGCACCACGGCATGGTGACCGGCAGCACGGTTCGCGCCCGGTTTTTTCTCATAGACCTCTGGCAGTGGATCAAAGGTTTCTTCGGCGGTGAGCTGAAGGGGTACAGCAAACTCATCGGAGACACCCGCCAACAGGCGCTCAAGCGCATGGAAGAGCAGGCCGAGCGCCTCGGCGCCAACGCCGTGGTGAATGTGCGCTTCGCCACTTCCACCGTCTCGCTTGGGTCCTCGGAACTGTATGTTTACGGTACCGCCGTGGAGGTTGTGGATGCTTGAGCATCTGCTCGATGAATACCTGCCCCTTCTGGTGATGCTGCTGGGCACGTTCCTGACAGGCATGATCATCGAGCGTCGCCATTATGCGTCCATTCTGCGTCGCGAGCTGGCAACCGCCGGGATTCATCATCTCAATTCAGGCAAGAAACTCGATCCGAAGGCGCGCATCCGTCAGTCCCGGCTGGTATGCGGCGAAGCGGTCATTTCGGTGGAATTCTTCCGCTGGTTCGTGGGGCTGTTGCACAGCCTGCTCGGCGGCACCATGCGCGAATACGAGGCCGCGCTGGATCGCGCCCGCCGCGAGGCGGTGCTGCGCATGAAGGAGTCTGCCGAGGGAGCCTCGGCCATCGTGAACGTCCGGGTGGAACACACGCCCATCAGCTACGGCTTGAGCCGTTTCAGCGGTGTCGAGGCCATCGCTTGGGGAACCGCCGTCTATCTGGAGGAAGACCGTGCGGGGTGAATACGGGTTTTCCGACAACCCCAACGTGAGCAAAGGCTCACCCCTTCTGAGTGCGCTCAAGGTTTTCGCAGCCGCAGCCGCACTTGTGGCGGCGCTTTATTTCTGCATCGGCTTTGCCGTCGACGCCGTGGTCCCCTTGCTTCCTGATTCCACAGTTCGATCCGTAACCAAGCGTATGGATTGGATAAGGATTCCGAGCGCCGCAAAAATGACCCCGCTTGAAAAGTCCGTGCAGCGACTGGCGGACAGGCTCGCGGAGGCCGACCCGAGTGCGCCGCGGATTCGCGTGCGGGTGGTCCCTTCCGAGAAGGTAAACGCCTTTGCACTCCCGGACGGGACCGTGCTGCTGAATACCGGCCTGCTGTCCCGGTTGCAGTCGGAAAATGGTCTGGCTTTCGTTCTCGGGCACGAGATGGCCCATGTCCGCAACCGGGATGCTCTTCGCGGGCTCGGGAGGGCCATGGCCTATCAGGTGGTGGCCGAGGCTGTGGGGTTCGGTTCGGAGCAGGTTTTCAGCGACCCGGCGGAGCTCTCCGAGCTGGCCTTCTCGCGCGGTCAGGAGGAGCGCGCGGACCGGGAGGGCATGGACACGGTTCAGAAGCTCTACGGCCATGTGGGCGGGTACGACGAGTTTTTCCGCATCATGCAGCGTGAGCGTTCCCAAAAGGCCTGGGCCACCTACTCCTCCACGCACCCCCACGACGAGCGACGGATACGGCTGATGCAGGAGCACTCGGAAGACATGGGCTATGTCATGGGCTCCGAAACACCGCTCATCCTCCCTCGCCAGGGAGACAAATCGCTGTGAGCCGCTTCGGAACGAAGCCCTGCCGCTGGTGGAAAGCGCTGGTCCTCGGGATGATCCTGCCGGGACTGGGGCAGGTCTATACCGGCAGGAGCGCTTTCGGTTTCGGAGTCTGCGCAGCGCAGGTCCTGCCGGGCATGATCGGCTACAGCCTGATGGGTACGTTTGCCGGACTCGTGGCCGCCGTTGCCATGATGCTCGTTTATCATGCGGTTTTCGCGGCCGAGGCCGCCTTCAGGGTCATCCGGAACGGCCCGCTCATTCCGCATCCGCGGCGCGGCTGGGTCTACCCCGCGTTCATTGTTCTCTCCATCGGGCTGACCTACGCGATGTCGGCGCTGCCGCAGCAGTACGAGGCCTTTGTGGTGCCCACTCCCTCCATGACGCCCGCCCTGCGTCCGGGGGATCGGTTCATGGCGGAAAAAATCGACCCGCAGGACCCGCTGCACAGGGGAGAGGTGGCAGTTTTTCTGCGGCCCGACGGCGTCTACTTCGTCAAGCGCGTGGCGGCCGTGGCCGGAGACAGGGTGCGGGTCGAAAGAGGGCTGGTCTACGTGAATGATGTCCCTGTCAATTCCGGGCACGAACCCAAGGGGGCAAAGACGCTTCACGGACCCTCTCGGAAGGGGCTGGTGCTTGAAAAGGGAGAGGTGTTCATGCTCGGAGACAACTCCGCCCGGTCATGGGATTCCCGCTATTTCGGTCCGGTGGGCAGGGAGGACGTCCAATATCGCGCGCTGTATCTTTACTGGGCGCAGGACGGTCGCACGGGCAGGACGCTCGGTCAGTTCCAGTAGGCAGGCGAAAGCAGCAGTCCTTCCGCCAGCGAAACCTTCAGTACGTTCACTTCCGAAATTTCCAGTTCCTGCATGTAGCCCAGCACGAGGATGAGGTTGGACAGGTCGGTGGGCGCGAAGCCCCCTCCGAGCTCCCAGTCCGTCAGACCGAGCCGCTGATTGATGGCCTTTTGAAGATCGATCCGGTTGTACGGGTTCTTTCCCCCAAGCTGTCCGAGCACGCTCAATGAATGGACCGGGCCGATGCCGACGATCATGCACTCCCCGTTGCCGATGACGTTCCGCATGTGCTCGGGCAGCTCGGCGGCCTTGTCCCGCGCTATCTGAAGCGCCTGCCGATAGTCCCTTTCGCTTATGGGGTTCGGCGTGTGCGATATTCTGCTCTGAATGTCGTAGATGATGTCATTCTTGAAGGAGACCGAGGCCGTGCGGTCCGTGTGGTAATAGGTTCTCGCCCTGTGTCTGAGCGTTATCTGCGTGCTGCCTCCGCCTATGTCCCAGACCGCCAGCGGGCCCTGCGGGTTGCCGAGCTCGTTCAGCGCGGAGCGAACGCCTATGATCGCTTCCTCTTGTTCGTCTATTATCCGAGCGGGGATTCCCGTTTGCAGCGAAAGCCGCTTGATGTACGCATGCCCGTTTTCGGCATTGCGGAAGGCCTCCGTCGCCACGGCAGACATGGCCTCGGCCCCGAGACTGCGGGCCTGTGCCTGAAGAAAACGGATGTGGCTGATACCTTCGGCCATCATGGCCGGGGGGATGCGGTTGCCTGTCTGGGGAGCGATATTGTCGGAGAAGTCCGCCTTGATGTGAAGTCGTTTCACGATTCGCCTGATGATGTGGGAACCCTCGTCCACATCCGCGACAACGCATTTGATGGAGCCGGAGCCAATATCCATGGCGGCCCGGCGTTCGAAGTCGGAGCCGCCGTGAAGCCAAAGCGTGGCTGCGGCGATGAGAAGGGCGGCGATGATCAGAATATGACGCATACCGAAACAGTAGCCCGAAGGCCACTCTCGGCGCAATTATTCTGCGCTCTTCGTGGAGCGGTAAGTATCCCTGTTGCGCCGTATCTGGTATTTTATCACGGCATTGTTGTGTTCGCGCAGGGACTTGCTGAAATGGTGGGACCCGTCGCCCTTGGCTACGAAGTACAGGAATCTGTGGTCTTCGGGATGTACGGCCGCCTTGAGGGAGTCCAGCCCCGGCGAGCAGATTGGACCGGGCGGCAGGCCCGGATGCACGTATGTGTTGTACGGATTGCCCGGGTCCTTGAGGTGCTTCTTGCGGATGTTGCCGTCGAAGGAAGGGCCGAGGCCGTAAATGATGGTGGGGTCGGCCTGAATCAGCATGCGCCGCTTCAGGCGGTTGGCGAAAACACCTGCGATGCGTTCTCGCTCGGTTACGTCGCCGGTTTCCTTTTCAACCAGCGAGGCCAGCACCACGAGCTTCTTCAGTTTCTCCCAGTCCGGCAAACCGTCAGGCCAGACCTTTTCCGCCTCGGCAAAGAACTGCCTGAGCATGGTGCGGACCATGTAGCGGCCCTTGTCCGATTCTGGCGGTGTCAGCAGATAGGTCTCCGGAAAGAGGAAGCCCTCTGCGGTTTCCGTCTTGATGCCGAACTCCTTCAGCAGTTGCGGATCCTGCGCGGCGGCGGCGAATTCTTCCTCGGTGCAGACACCGGACTCGGCGACGACCTCGGCGGTCTGCCACCACGTCAGCCCTTCACGCACCGAGACCTTGACCATGATGCCCGGGGTGGTGGTCAGCACTTCCAGCACCCGGTCGGGGCGCCAGCCCGTGTTCAGCCGGAACTTTCCTGCCCGGACATCGTTGACCGTGCCTTTTTCGCGGGCGAGGGCCCAGAAGCGGTTCACGTCGGTGATGAGGTCTTTCGAGCGCAGGTCGCGGGCGACCACGAGGAACGGGGAGCCTTTCTCCACCGTAAAGACCACTTCGTGCCCCGGTGTTTCGGGCGGCACGGTGCGGAACTGGTGGTCCAGCCAGGCCATGGCCCAGAAATAGCCGGACGCGCCGAACGCGACGATTCCGGCCAGAAGGAAGAGTATTGCTAGATTGCGCTTTCGAGCCATGTGCGAAGGATGACGGTTGCGGCCTGCTGGTCGAGTGCCATTTTTTTCTTCTTGCGTTTCAGGCCCGCGCTGCGCAACTCCTGTTCGGCTTCCGCCGAGGAGAGCCGTTCATCAACGAGGTGAATCGGCTGTTCGATGCGCCGCGCGAGGCTGTCGGCAAAGTTCCGGGCCTGCCGGGTGGTCAGGGTATCCTCCCCGTCGAGCGAAAGGGGAAGACCGACCACCACGGTTTCAACAGACTCCTTTTGTATGATTTCCAGCAGTTCGTCAAAGAGCGCGTCGCGGGTGGTGCGCTCAATGGTCTTGTACGGCGAGGCCAGCATGCCGGTGGGGTCGCTCAGGGCGAGCCCCACCCGCTTAAGGCCGAAGTCTATGGCGAGAACGCGCAAGGATCTATGCTCCCCTGCGTTCCACGCGGTTCATTATCTGCTTGAGTTCCCGCTTCCACTTGGGGCCGCCCACGCAGCGCGCGAGGTATTCCACGGTGTGCAGCACCGGGTTGCCCTGACGGTTTTCGGCAAGGCAGCGGCTGATGCCCACCTTGCAGGACGGGCAACCGACCACGACGGGCAGGCTTTTGTTGTTGCCCGCGTCTTCGCGCAGCTGATTCTTCTTGCGGTCGCGGATGCGGTTGTAGATGGCGGGGCTGGAGAGCGCTCCGAGACCGGATTCTCCGCAGCAGCCGGGGGAAAGTGCGGTCCGTGCGCCGGTCAGCTCCTCCAGCGCGGAGCGATACATCTCGGGAGCCTTGGCCTTGGGGACGTCCACCCATTCGGCATGACAGGCCGCGTGGTAGATGGCGTCGCCTTCGCAGTTCACGCCTTCCAGCCGTTCGGAGAGGAACTGCACCGCATCCAAGTGGCGCATGGGTTCCACCAGATCTCCGGAGAAGTCATGACTCTCCAGCGACTCGCGGCAGGTCCCGCAGGCCGTGAGCAGGGTGGTGGCCTTGAGCCCGGCCTTGCCCGTTGCCACAAGCAGGTCGAGCATGGCCTTGCCGTTGCGGTGGCGGTTGGTCTTGTAGGCTTCCTCGCAGCCGCTGGCGAGCAGCGGGTAGCCGCAGCACATGTGCTTGTCGGGCAGCACCACGTTCACGCCCGCCTTGAGCAGCAGGTAGACCGTGGCCATGCCGATGTCGTGCGAGAACAGCGCCGCACCGCAACCCGGAAAGTAGAGCACGGTGTCGTCGCGTTTTGCGCCCGGAGCCTTCAGCACGAAGCCCTTGTCCAGCTCCAGCGTCTCGAAGATGTTGCGGAAGTCCATGTGCGGCGTGGGGGACGCGATGGCCGGGTTCTTGAACCGCCTGCGCCAGTGCGCCGGGAGCAGTCCTACGGCCTTGCTCTGCATGGTCTGGCCCAGCGAAAGGGCCTTGGCGACCTTGGGCAGCCTGCGGGCCGGCTCGTCAGCGATGCGCTCCAGCACGACCTTCTTGACCGGATGGCCGCTGCGCCCCTTGTAGTCGAGGAACGCGCGCATGCGCAGGGCGGCGCCGGCAGAGTCGATCTTCACCGGGCAGACGGCCTGACACTTGCCGCAGGCCGTGCAGTGCTCCATGAGCTCGCGCAGCTTGTCGAGCAGGTGCGGGGCGGGCTGGCCCGTCTGAATCTGGTCGTAATATATGGACTCGATGAGCGCACCGAGCCCGATGTTCTTGTTGCGCGGATGGTGCATGAGCCCGCTCTGGGGATGGAACATGGGGCAGACCTGCTTGCATTTGCCGCAGCGGGTGCAGGTCTGGATGTCCTTGAGCAGGTTCATGAGGTCTTCCTTGTCCTTCAGCGCGGTCATGTCCAGGTCCTGGATGAGGCGGTTGAAGGAGAAGGTGAACGGTTCGCTGGGCAGCTCGCGACGCGTCAGCTTGCCGGGGTTGAAGATGTTTCGCGGGTCAACCTGATGCTTGTAGGCGGCCAGCGCACGAATCTTCTCGTCGTCGAGATAGTCGATCTTGGTGATGCCGATACCATGCTCCCCAGAGACCACGCCGTCCAGTTCAAGGACCTTTTCGAAGACCTGTCCTGCGGCACGGTGCGCTTCCCGAAGCATTTCCGGGTCGTTGGAGTTCACGGGCAGGTTGACGTGGCAGTTGCCATCGCCCGCGTGCATGTGGTTGGCGATGATCACGCGCTTGGCCTGCAACTCGTCCCACAGGGCCTTGATGTCGTTGTCCAGCTTGGGGTAGCGGTCGCGCAATTTGGCGAACAGGTACCGGCACTGGGACTCCTGCTCCTGATCGGAGATGTCCGCGAAGGTGACGTCGCCGCGCATGATGGCCTTGCCGCGTTCCAGACCTTCGTCGAGGTCGGCGTCGTTCTGATCCACGCCGGGCAGGTCACGCACCTTGTAAAGCGTACGGCGGTAAATGCGGCCGAGATATTCGAGGTTCAGGTTCTCGAGGAAATCGGAGAAGTCGGGGATGACCTCCAGCGGAATGACGATGTCCTCGTTGATCTTGAAGCCCGAGGTACGGCGCGAGATGGCCGAGAGCTTGTGGCGATCCTCCCAGAAGAGTTCGCCCTCTCTGGCGTCGCGCGCGGCGAAGATGTCCACGCCGTCGTAATTGTCGGCGAGCGAAACCACGGTCTCCACGGCCTGATCCAGCGCGTCCTCGTGGTCCGAGTCGAGCTGCATGATGATGACCGAGATTGGCTCGCCCTCGTACTTGGATGTCTTGGGCTTGTATTCGATGGCCTGCACGTATTTGGTGCCGAATTCCTCCAGCGCGGAGATCTTCACCAGGTCGCCCTCGTCACGGATGGTGTCGCGAAGCCCCACCACGTCCTTGATGACGTACATGGCGTTGCGCATGGAGCGGCCGTAGAATTCGAGACAGAGCACACGCGAGTGCTTCGGCCTCGGGTGGCAGATGAGGGTGGCTTCGGTGAAAATGCCGTCCACGCCTTCCTTCTGAACGCCCGGCAGACCGCCGAGATATTTGTTGGAGACGTCCTTGCCGAGACCGGGGGAGCGGATGTCGCGGCCGCTCAGGGTCACGGTATCCACGTGCTTGCCGGATTCGTCGTATACGTCGAAGGTGGCGCTGCCGTCCTCAAAAACCTTGTGGCGCGGGTGATCCCGTCGGACAACAGTGATGATCTCGCCTTTGGGCGTGACCATGCGGTAGCTCAGGATGTTGTCGATGGTGGTGCCGTATTCGAAGGCGAAAGGGCCGCCCGCGTTCTCCGAGAGATTGCCGCCTATGCTCGAACCTGCCTTGGACGCCGGGTCCACGGTGAGCAGCAGGTCCTGTTCGGCCGCGGCCTTGATGGCGGTGAGCGTGATCACGCCGGTCTGGACGGAGATGGTCCGCTCGTCGGGGTTCACGTCCAGAACCTTCTTGAAGCGGGCCAGCGAGAGCACCACGCTCCTGTTGGCGGTGGGAATGGCGCCGCCGGTCAGGCCGGTGCCGCCGCCGCGCGGAATGACGGAAAAGCCCATCTCGTCGGCGAGCTTGACGATACGCCTGATCTGCTCTTCGGTCTCCGGATAGAGCACGAGCATGGGCAGCTCCATGCGCAGGTCGGTGGCGTCGGTGCAGGACTGCACGAGATGCAGCGGGTCGTCGCCGATGCCGCCGCGATCCATGAAACCGCGCAGCCGCTGGACGAGTTCGCCTCTAAAAGCTGTGTCGGCGTCGAAGGAACGCCAGAATTCACGGATGCCCGCGGAGAGAATCTTGGGGTATTCCCCGGACATGAGGGGGCGCGACATGTTCAGTCGGCGCTCCACGCTCTTGCGGACCAGTTCCGGGTCCACGAAGGGATTGTAGCGAACCATGAAGAGCTCGGCGGCCAGTTCAGAAGCCAGCTTGCGGACGGACTCGGGCCATTCGGCGACCTGTTCCATGTCCACCATGCCGAAAACGCGGCTGAAGAGCTGTTCATCCGATATGGAAATATGAGGGCCAGTGTGTGCCATGTATGATTCAACCTTTTCCTTGCGCGAAACGGCGCGGTTGATTGACGGTCGAAGAAGAGGGGAACTATAGGCACCGGATGGCCGGTTGGCAACCCCCGGAAGTCCGCGAACCCCCCGCGGGCCGCGCTTTTCGATGGGAAAAGCCGTCCGGTGCTCCGGTGGTTTCGCATGTCGCCGCGCAGGTGGCTGCCAGTGCGCGAAACAGCAGTTTTGTTGGTCGGCATTACGCAAATCGAAACGGGTGCTCGAAGGGGGCGGAAGTGATGTGGAGGGCGCGCGTTCAGGGCGGGCGACAGCTTTGCTTTGACAATGTTCATGGAATTGCCCCAGACTCGAATTCATCGCCCGTCGGCGAATAATCCGGTAATCTCGATGGAAAAAAGGAAAAATGAGCGCTCTCACTCAGGACATCATCTTCTTTCACATTCCCAAGGCGGCGGGGACGTCGTTTTACAATCGTCTGGCCGAGAGCGTCGGCGGCAGGCCGGTTCTTTTTCGGCACATCGACGAGGACGCGTTCGCTGAAGAGCTGGGCGGGCAACGCCCGAAAGTCTGGAGTGCGCACCCCAGCGGTGACTTCGGGCGCTGGAAACGCCTGCTTCAAGCCCGCCCCCGTGCCGCCAATGTCACGTTCCTTCGGGAGCCGGTGGACCGCTACGTCTCCGAATACTGTTTCCGCGAAGGAGAGTACCGGTCCATGGATATCGACCTGGAGGACACGCTCGCGCTGGACCCGTTGCGTCACCTGATGGTGGACAACCTCCAGACCAAGATTCTTGCGTCAATGGGAGCGCCGAGAGATTACTCCGTCCCCGCCACGCAGGCCGATCTGGACACGGCCAAGGGCAACCTGCTCCGTCATTTCTCCTTCGGTCTGGTGGAGCACTACGACGAGTCCTGTCGCCGTATCGCGCAGCGGCTGGGAGTGGTGTTGGCCGAGGAGGCCAGAGTGATGAACGCCAATGCGCGGCGCAAGCGGCTCGACGAGCTGCCCGCAGAGCTGCTTGAACGCATCGAGCTGCATAATCTTTACGACCTTGACCTGTTTGATTTTGCAATGACCCTCTTTCTGGGGCGCCGCGGTCGTTGATTTGCTCCGAGCGGAAGAGGCGAGCCGATACAACCCACCTTATTCTTTTATAATTGGTTTGCACGCTGATGAAGGTACCCTGCGCAAGGACGGTCCGACCCAGTGCGCACGCGGCCGTGACATTGGTGTAAACAAGGGAGCCCGGCTTCATGATGATATACATTGTTTTCGGGGCAGTCGTTCTGAGTCTGATCGCCTTCCTGCTCTGCCGACTCCTGAAAAAGAGAGACGTCGCTGAAATCAGGCGCAGCGAGAAGCGTTACCGCGACCTGTTCGATAACCTCACCTCCGCCTTTGCCCTGCACGAGATCATCCTCGACGACGAGGGGCAGCCGGTCGATTATCGCTTTCTGGAAGTGAACCCGCTGTTCGAGGAACTTACGGGCCTTTCGCGAAGTGACGTGCTCGGCGAGAGGGTGCTGGAGGTGCTTCCCGCGACCGAGGCGGAGTGGATCGAACGGTACGGCAGAGTGACACTGACCGGAGAGCCCGAAGAGTTCGTGAACTACTCTCAGGAGTTCGACAGGTATTTCGAGGTGCGCGCCTACTCGCCGGAGCCCGGTTGTTTCGCGACCATCTTTTCGGACATTTCCGACCGCATAAAGACGCAGCAGGCGCTTGCCGAAAGCGAGAAAATGTATCGGGAACTGGTGGAGTCTGTTCAGGACGGCATCACCCTCGGCGACGAAGAGGAGCGCATCGTCTACGTGAACCCGGCTCTTGCCGAGATACTGGAAGGCACTCCGGAGGAAATTCAGGGCTGCTGTTATGCGGATTTCGTCGAGGAACAGAGCCTGGACATCCTTGAGCAGAATGAAGAACTTCACAGGCAGAATCACAAGACCCGTTACGAGGTGACAGTCCGGTCACTCAAGGGAAACCTGCGGAATCTGGTCACTTCCGGTTGCGGACGGTTCGATGAGCAGGGGGATTACATCGGCAGCATGGGAGTGGTCCGCGACCAGACCGAGGTTCGGGAGATGCGCCGTCAGCGACGGGAGATGGAGGCGCGCTACAAGACCATGGTCCGGAATATGAGCAGCGGCGTTGCCGTTTACGAATCCGATGGGAGCGGTGATTTCATCATCAAGGATTTCAACCCCGCCGCCGAGAGAATCACGCGAGTTTCCAGCGAGGATATTATTGGACGCAGGCTGACCGAAGCCTTTCCCAATATGCGCCAGGTCATCTTTTTCGACGCCTTGAGCCGGGTCGACAGAACGGGCGAGGCAGAATATCTGCCGCCGTTTTATTACATGGATGAAAACCGTGAGGGCTGGCGGGAGAATTACATTTACAAGCTCGACAACGGCGAGACCGTGGCGATTTTCGACGATGTGACCGAGCGTATCGAAACCATGCGCAGCCTCGCCAAAAGCGAAGAGCGTCTCTCGCTGGCGTTGGATGCGGTCTCCGACGGGCTGTGGGATTGGAATATTGCCACCGGCGAGCTGTATTTCAGCAACCGATATTATACCATGCTCGGTTACGAACCCGGCGAGTTTCCTGCCAGCTTCGAGTCGTGGAAAAGCCTGCTGCATCCCGACGACGCTGAAATTGCCGTCGCCGAAGTGAACCGGCACCTGAGTGGAGGAAAGCCGTTCAGCATAGAATTTCGGGCACGCACCAAGGACGGCGGCTGGAAGTGGATTCTGGGCCGTGGCCGCGTGGTGGAGACTTGCGAGAACGGTCACTCGACCCGCATGGTCGGAACGCACATCGACATAGACTCCCGCAAGAAAGTCGAGGCCGAGCTGTTGGAGGCCAAGGAGATGGCCGAAACGGCCAACCAGAGCAAGTCCGAGTTTCTCGCGAACATGAGCCACGAGATACGGACGCCCATCAATGGCATCATGGGTATGCTCCAGCTGCTGGGAACCACCGACATCGACAGGGAGCAGCGGGAGTACGTCCGCATCGCCCTTGACTCCAGCCGAAGTCTCACCGATTTGCTCAGCGACATCCTGGACCTCTCCATGGCGGAAGCCGGGCGCATGAGCCTGCGCGAGGAGCATTTCGACCTCAACAGTATCATCGGCAGCGTGGGCAAGGTGTTCAATCACGTCGTCGATGACAAGGGGCTAGACTTTGTCGTGAGCGTCGATCCCTCCATACCCTCGGTCCTGCGCGGGGATCCGGTACGCCTGCGGCAGGTTGTCTTCAACCTCGTGGGCAACGCCATCAAGTTTACTGAAGAGGGGAGCGTCAATCTGAGCGTCTCTCTGCTGCATCGCGACAAGGAGAGCGCGCGGCTGGAGGTGTGCGTCAAGGATACGGGCATCGGCATACCCGAGGACAAGCAAAGGTACATTTTCGAAAGTTTCACGCAGGTGGAGTCCTCCTTTTCCCGTCCGTATCAGGGGGCGGGGCTTGGACTGCAGATCGTCAAGCGCATTGTGGACCTCATGGACGGAAAAATCGCGCTGGAAAGTTCGCCGGGCAAAGGAGCGGCCTTCTGCGTGGAGGTTGTCATGGGCGTTTCCGAAGCATCGCCGCGGCGTGCCGACCTGAATGAGCGGACCTTTTCCGCCATAGGGCGCGACGCGCGTGTGCTCGTGGTGGAGGATGAAAGGGTGAACCGGCTCGGCATCTGCCGCCTGCTAGAGAAGGAAGGGTTCATTGTGAGCACCGCAGCCAACGGGCGCGAGGCGCTGGAGGCTCTGGAAACGTCCCGGTTCGACCTGATCCTCATGGACGTGCAGATGCCCGTGATGGATGGTCTGGAAGCGACCCGCATCATCCGTAACGAAGAGCGGTTCGCATGGGCGGCGGGCACGCCCATCGTTGCGCTGACGGCTCACGCCATGAAAGGGGACAGGGCCAGATTCATGGAGGCGGGGATGGATGGATATATTGCCAAACCCGTTGAAATGGAGGCGCTTCTCCAAGAGATTGCCCGTTTCGCCGGAGTCGATGGGTAGCACGGGCTCTGGACTTCCACGGCTGGCGGATGTAGATTGCCGCCTTTCGAAAACCAACGGTGGGAGTTGCCATGATTGCCGACGATTTTGCCGCCCTGAAGCTTTTCATCACCGGTCCGACACATATCCGTCCGGAAATCCGCGAAGCCGCGTCCCTGCCCGAATTCGGGCACCGCGACAAGGAGAACGACAAGCGCTCCGGCCCCATCTTCGACGGGCTGGCGCGTCTGGCGCAGCTCCCGGAGGGCTATCGGACATTTCTGATAAACGGCTCCGGCTCGACATGCATGGAGGCCTCCATCCGCTCCCTCGTGGCGGATGACGAAACCCTGCTCAACGTCACCGTGGGCGCTTTTGGCGACCTGTATTACAACATCGCGCTCGCCAACGGCAAAAAGGCCGTGAAGCTGGCCTTCGAGCCCGGACGCGCCGTGAATCCCGAGAAGCTCGCCGCGGCGATCGACGAGCATGGAGCCTCCGTGGTCACGCTGACGCACAACGAGACCAGCACCGGGGTGGAGAACGACATCGTCACCTTGTGCAAGGTGGTCCGCGACAAGGGCGCCATGCCGCTTGTGGACGGTGTATCCATCTTCGGCGGGGCCGACCTGCGACTTGCCGAGGCCCGTCCGGCCATCTACTGCACCGCCACCCAGAAGTCCCTCGCTCTCCCGGCCGGTTTCGGAATCGGTTTCGTGAGCCCCGAGGCCGCGGAGAAGGCCGCCACAGTCAGCAACAAAGGGCACTCCACGGACATCCTCAAGCAGCTCGACAAGGCCGCCCTCGGGCAGGCCCTGACCACGCCAAATACCGCGCTGCTTAATCAGATGGCCGTGCAGCTCGACTATATAGTCAACACCGAAGGGGTGCAGGAGCGCTTTGCCCGTCATGCGAAGATGCGCGAAATGGCCCATTCCTTCGTGGAAGGACTGGACGGTTTCGACCTGTTCGCGCAGGAAGGGTTCCGCTCGCCCACGCTGACCACGGTGCGCTGCCCCCGTCATGTCACCGCAGACAGGCTCAAGTCCGTTCTCAAGGAACGCATGCGCGAGCTCGGCTACCTCTTCGATCCCGGCTACGGAAAGCTCAATGGCCGGCTGGAGCAAGAGGGGCGGGCCGTCATGTTTCGCATCGGGCACATGGGCGACATCACGCCGGAAATGCTCTCGGAGTATTTTGAGGTGCTCGGCGAACAGTTGGCCACGCTCTAGGGTCTGGTCATTTCGGTCCCGTAGAGGGCGCCGAATTTGCGGAACTCCGACTGCCTGCCGATGATGGCGATCATGTCGCCGGTCAGCAGTTTCTCGTCCGGATCGGGGTTGGTCACCAGTCCTTCGATGCGCATGACGGCGACCACGCTCGCTCCGGTGCGCTTGCGGATTTCCGCCTCCTCGATGGTTTTGCCCACGAGCGGCGAGTCGATGGGGATATCCACCCACAACAGCTCCAGAATGCTGCCGCCGTGTCTCACGATGCGGCCGAAGTCCTCGCTGGTGCAGTCCTCGCGCAGGGGTTCGTAGAGGTCGCGGTGGACGCGCTCCGTGAAGTTGTTGATCTCAGAGGTGGGCACATCGAGCCGTGACAGCGTCTGCCTGACGAACTCCAGCCCGGCCTCGAAGCTGGGCTGCACCACCACATTGACTCCCATGCTGGAAAGATCGCGCAGGTTCGAGGCGTCTTCGGCGCGGGCGATGAGCGCCACGTCCGGGGCCATGCGGCGGACCATCTGCGCCTGCGTCCGTGAAACCATGTGCGCCGGAGTGGTGATGAGCGCCACGCTGGCCCGGTCGAGATGCATGGCTTCCAGCACCACGTCGATGGTGGCGTCCCCGTATATGACAGGATGACCGTCCTTTTTCAGGCGCTCAACGCGCCGGAAGTTGTTCTCGGCCACAAGGTACGGCTTGCCGAACCGCCTGAGAATCTCGGCGGCGGCGCGTCCGATGGTGCCGCCGCCGATGATGGCGACGTGCCCGTCGAGTCGGGCCTTCTGGATGTTGATGCTTTCATAGGGCGGCGCGGACGTGAAGCGTTTGCGCAGGCTGTAGAGCGGCGCCGACAGACGCGATGCAAGCGGCGTCAGGATCATGCTGACAACCGCGGAAGCCATGAACAGCGCGAAGTCGGCCTGACTGAGCGCGCCTGCGGAAAGGCCGGCCCGGGCCAGCAGGAAGGAAAGCTCACCCACCTGCCACATGGTCAGCGCCGTGGCCAGCGGCACGATGTTCCGGTAGCCGAAAGCCCGTGTCACGCCGAAGAATATCAACCCCTTGCCGAGGAAGAGCAGCAGGGTGATCAGGGCGATCTTGCCGGGGTTGGACATGATGACCGCCGGGTCCAGCAGCATGCCCGCCGAAGCGAAGAACAGCAGCCCGAAGATGTCGCGCAGGGGCAGGATATTGCTCATGACCTGATGCGCGTAGTCGGACTCGCTCAGGAGCAGGCCCGCCATGAACGCGCCGAGGGCGAAGGACAGCCCGGCCAGATGGGTGGCGTAGCCGATGCCGAGCCCGATGGCGCAGGTGGAGAGCAGGAACATCTCGCGGGAGTTCCAGCGTGCGATGCGGCGCATGAGCCATGGGATTGCGGTGCGGCCGAGGAAGATCATGACCGTCAGGAACGCGGCGGACTTGAGTACCGCCCAGCCGAGCCGGGACATTCCCGCGCCGAGGTCCCCGATCTCGGGCAGAATGATGATCAGCGGCACCAGCGCGAAGTCTTGCACGATGAGCATGCCGATCATGACCCTGCTGGAGAGCGTGCCGAGAACCCGCTGATTTTCCATGGTCTTGAGCGCCACCATGGTGCTTGAGAGCGAAAAGAAGGCGCCGAGCCACATGCAGGCGTTGGTGGGCAGGCCGAAGAGCTTGCCCACGCCGAAGCCGAAAATCGCCGTGAGGATGATCTGTATCGGCCCGCCCACGAGGGATACGAGCCGTACGGGCTTGAGTTCGCTCAGGGAAAATTCGATGCCCAGCACGAACAGCAGCAGGGCCACGCCGATCTCCGCCAACAGTTCTATCTCATGTGCGTTGCCAACGGTGATGCCGCCCGTGTTCGGTCCCACGATGAGACCGGCGATGATGTATCCGATGATCAGCGGCTGCTGGAGTTTCTTGGCGGCGAAGGCGCATATCAGTGAGGCGAGGATGATTATGATGAGATCTGCTGCGATGCCCATGGGGCTTCTCCGTGGTCGGTTCGGTTTCCGGGTATGGTTCTTCGTGCAAGGATAGCGGGCTTTTGCCTTTGAGTGAAGGGGACAGGCGAAAGACCTTTTGCGCGCTCTTCTTGAGATTGCGGCCCTTTTGCTCTACCATGCGCGCTCACTGCGACAATTGGAATTTCATACAAGCGTTCAAGGGGATAAAATGCCTGTAGTGATGGGTACCGCCGGTCATATCGACCATGGCAAGACCACGCTGGTAAAGGCCCTGACCGGTATCGACTGTGACCGCCTCTCCGAAGAGAAGAAGCGGGGCATCACCATCGAACTGGGATTCGCCTTTCTCGATTTTGACGACGACTCGCGCCTGTCCGTGGTGGACGTTCCCGGGCACGAGCGTTTCGTCAAGAACATGGTTGCCGGTGCCGCAGGCATCGACTTCGTGCTGCTGGTCATCGCCGCGGACGAAGGGATCATGCCGCAGACGCGGGAGCATCTGGAAATCTGTTCTCTGCTCGGCATCGACACCGGCATGGTGGCCCTGACCAAGACCGACATGGTGGACGAGGAGTGGCTGGAGATGGTGCAGGAGGAAGTGGCCTCCTATCTTGAACCCACCTTCCTCGGCGGCACACCGATCATCCCCGTATCCGCCCACACCGGGCAGGGCGTCCCCGAACTCAGAGCCGAGCTGAAAAAGCTCATGGACCGCTTCGCGCCCAAGCGCCGTTCCGATCTGGCGCGACTGCCCGTGGACCGGACCTTCACCATGAAGGGCTACGGCACCGTGGTCACCGGGACGCTTATCTCCGGGAATTTCAAGGTGGGCGATGACGTGGTCCTGTATCCCGACGAAACCCCGGCGCGCATCAGGACGCTCCAGTCCCACGGACAGGGCGTGGAGGTGGCCCCGGCCGGACGCCGCACCGCAGTGAATATTCAGGGCCTTGAAGTGCAGGACGTCTCGCGTGGTGAAATCCTCGCCCGCCCCGGCACCATGTTCCCGTCACAGGTCTGGGACATCGAGTTGACCATGCTGGAATCCTCTCCGCGGGCGCTCAAGCATCGCAAGGAAGTGCATTTCCACCACGGCTCGCGCGAGATCATGGCCCGGATATATCTCAATGATCGAGACAAACTGGCTCCGGGGGAGACCGCTGTCTGTCAGGTCCGCTTCACTCAGCCGCTGGCCTCGGTCTACGGCGACCGCATCGTGCTGCGATCCTTTTCGCCGTTGCGAACCATCGCGGGCGGACGTGTGCTCAGCCCTGTCGGCCACAAGGTGAAGCGATTTTCCGACGCACAGAAAAAGCTGGAAGCGCTCACTGCCGAATCGCCCGAGGAAGTCATCGCGGCGCAGCTCGACCTCGCGGGACCGCAGGGCCGCAGCTTTGCCGAACTGTTGACCATGACCGATCTTGAAAGCAAGGCGCTGGAGAAGACCCTCAACGGCATGGCCGGTAAGCAGCTGGCGCTCATGTTCGACAAGGACGAGCGTCGCTACGCATACGGGCCGCTTGTTTCGGAGCTGATGGAAGGCCTTGTGGCGTGGTTGACCGAGTTCCACAAGAAGCAGTCCATGAAGCCCGGCGTCCAGCGCGGGGAGCTGGCCTCCACGTGGGGCCGCAAGCTGCCCGCGAAGCTGCTGCATCTGGTGCTGGAGCGGCTCATGAAAAAGGGCGACGTGGTCGGCGATCAGGAAATCCTTAGGTTGAAGGACCACAAGGTGTCCCTTGCTTCGGACACGGCCAAGGTGCGCGAACTCATCCTCGGCGCCTACGAGAAGGGCGGCATCAGGCCCCCCAACCTCAAGGATGTGCTGGAGCCGACCAAAATGGACTTCAAGCAGGCCGCCCCGGTGTTCCGGCACCTGCAGGACGAGGGCAAGCTGGTGAAGATCAAGGAGGAGATGTACTATCACGCCCCGGCGCTGGAGGACATCCGCAACCGGATCATCAGGTTTTTTGACGACAACGAGGAAATGGGCGCGCAGGACTTCAAGGGCATCACCGACCTGTCTCGCAAGTACGCCATCCCCGTGCTCGAATATTTCGACAAGCAGCGGCTCACCGTCCGCGTCGGCGATGTGCGCAAGCTGCGCAAGTCCGGCGTATAAAGCCGCTTGACAGGCCGAACCGTGCCAATTAGGGCAAGATCATGAGACGTGTCATAGCCCGTGCAACGTTTGTCCTGACCTGCTTGGTCCTTGTCGCATCCCTCGGCCTGAGCGGATGCGCGGCCCACAAGCCGCCCAAGGACTACTCGGAGCCCGCCGAATCCCTTGACGCCGAAGCCGCGAACACGCTTGAGCGGTTCCTCCTGGAGGACTCTCAACAGCGCCTTCATGACTATCTGCAGACGGCGCACGCCGTTTTCGTCATCCCCACATACGGCAAGGCCGCCTTCATCTTTTCGGTTCGTGGCGGTTCCGGGGTGCTCGCGGTGCGCGATGACCGGGGCGACTGGCAGGGCCCGGCTTTCTACAGCATCGGCGCGCCGGGTGTCGGCGTGCAGGCGGGGGTCAGGGTGCAGTCGGTTGTCTTTGCCTTCCGCACGCCGGAAGCGTTGGAGAATTTCATGGAACACGGGGTGATCGGCGGTGCGTCATTTGCCGTCGAGTTTCTGGATGCCGGGTTTCAGGACAACGCGAAGTGGGACGATCCGAATCCCGAGATGCTTGTCGTTACCGAACTTTCGGGTCTTTACGCCGGTGCCGGCGTGGAGGTCGGGGTGCTGAACGCGCGATCCCGGCTCAACGCCGCTGTGTGGGGCGACGGGGTCGACGCGAAGCAGATTCTTGAAGGAAAGGCCGGAAAGCGAAAGACCGCATTCATGAGCCTGCTGGAAAGGCTCGCCAGGCCGGAAATGAAAAAAGGCGAAACCGAAGTTTCGCCTAAATATTCCAGTGGGGTGAGTGAAGGGACTTGAACCCTCGGCCACCTGGGCCACAACCAGGTGCTCTACCAACTGAGCTACACCCACCGCATGAGGGCCGTAGAACTATACGACTCCCTCGTCGTGGTCAAGCGTAGATTTCAAAAAAAGGAAAATTTTCATGGATAAACTCATCGTACAGGGGGGCGGCGGCCCTCTTGAGGGCAACATCCGCGTCAGCGGCGCCAAGAATGCCGCGCTGCCCATCCTCATGGCCTGCCTGCTGGCCGAGGGCAAGGTGGAATTGGAGAATGTGCCGCGCCTGCGCGATATTCATACCTCCCTCAAACTGCTGGATATCCTCGGCTGCGAGACTACCTTTGACGACAACAGCGTCACTTCCGAGGCCACGAACCTCGTTCCGGAAGCCCCTTACGAGCTGGTCAAGACCATGCGCGCTTCGGTGCTCTGCCTCGGGCCGCTACTGGCGAGGCTCTGCGAGGCCCGCGTCGCCCTGCCGGGCGGCTGTGCCATCGGCGCGCGGCCGGTGGACCTGCACCTCAAGGGCATGGAGCGCATGGGGGCGGAGTTCGAACTCACCGAAGGTTATATAAAAGGTTACTGCAAGGGCCGGCTGAAGGGAGCGCATATCACCTTCGATTTCCCCACTGTGGGCGGAACCGAGAACCTGCTCATGGCCGCCAGCCTCGCGGAAGGGGAGACCATTCTCGAAAACGCGGCTCGCGAACCCGAAGTCACGGACCTTGCCAACTTCCTGAACGCCATGGGTGCGAAGATATCCGGGCACGGCACCAGCGTCATCCGTGTGGAGGGCGTGGAGAAGCTCACCGGATGCCGCTACAAGGTCATGCCCGATCGCATCGAGGCCGGCACCTACATGTGCGCCGCCGTCATCACGGACGGCGAACTGCTCATCGAGGACTGCCCGTATCACGAACTGGACGCGGTGGCCTATAAGCTGCGCGAGATGGGCGCATGGCTGGAGGAGCGCGACGGCGGAGTGCTCGTGCGCCGCGACGGACCGCTCGTGGGAACGGACATTACCACGCAGCCGTACCCGGGATTCCCTACCGATATGCAGGCCCAGCTCATGTCTGTCATGTGCGTCGCGGAAGGTGCCGGCTCCATTGAGGAGAAGATTTTTGAAAACCGCTTCATGCATGTGCAGGAGCTCGCGCGGCTCGGCGCGGACATCCGGCTCAAGGGTCGCACCGCTGTCATTCGCGGAGGCAAGCCGCTGCGGGGCGCGCCGGTCATGGCTTCCGATCTGCGGGCCAGCGCATCCCTTGTGCTTGCGGGGCTGGCAGCCGAGGGCAAGACGGAGATTTCTCGCATTTACCATCTTGACCGCGGGTACGAGAATATTGAGGCCAAGCTCTCCGGAGTCGGCGCCAACATCTGGCGCGAAAAGGAATAGCGCGGGCAGGGAGAGGCGTTGACCGGCATTGAGACGACCCGGGTGCCGGGCCTCCTCCCGTGGCAGATATGCCTGCTTGCCTACGCCCTCGGGGTCCTCTCCGTCGAGTCGTGGGGTGCGCCCACAGCGGCGCTCTGCGTGCTTCTGGTCGTGGACGCCATCCTGAGAAGACGACGTATTCATCCGGCGGTTCCGGCGCTTTGCGCCGCCGCCGGATTTCTTTATGCCGGGGCCGTACTCCCGGAGCCGCCGCCAGTTCCCTCGTGGGTGCAGCCGGGGGAGAAGGTCATGGTGCATGGCACTGTAGAGTCTGTGAGGACCAAACCGGACATGCGCCTGCAGATGGTCCTGAACGGTCTGTCTGTGGAGGGTCGAGGCATCCGTCGCCCGCTTGATGGGAAAATGGTCTGGACGTGGAAATATCCCCGACGGACCCCGGAGCCGGGGCAGGCGCTGTCGGTTCCGGTCAACCTGAAGCCGCTGGCCGGTTTTGCCAATCCCGGGCTGTGGAATTATGAAGCGTACTGGCAGAGAGAGGGCGTTTTCTGGCGCGGCTGGAGCATAGGCAAAGCCGACATCCGCTGGGGAAAGCCCCCTGACGCGCCGCTGTGGCAGCTCCGGGCGGGGCTGCACGATGCGGTGACGGACGCCCTGCCGGAAGGGCAGGGCGGGGCAGTGGTCCTGAACCTGCTCACGGGCGACCGGACGCATATCATGCCCGAAACGCTCGACGCGGTGCGGGCGGCCGGGCTTGCCCACATCCTCGCGCTATCCGGTCTGCATGTCGGCTACGTCGCCCTGTTCGGCCTGTTGCTGGCCCACGTTGCCGGATTCATTCGGCCGGGAGTCTACCTGAGTTTGCCGCGCCCGCAGATGGCGGTGTTGCTGGCCATGCCGCTTGTCGCGCTTTACTGGTGGCTGGGTCAGCCTTCGGCATCCCTCACACGCGCCTCGCTCATGTTCTTCTGCTGGGGAGGCCTGCTGCTTGCGGGGCGCGGACGCGCACTCCTTGACGGCCTGTTTGCGGCTCTGGCCATAATCATTCTTTTCGACCCTCTTGCCGTCTTTGACACCGGACTGCGCATGTCGGCCTGCGCCGTGGCCGGGATCGCCTTCCTGTTTCCCGTGCTTCGTCGCCGGATAGCCGTACGTGGGCGCGGGGCCCTCTTCAGGGTGCTGGATGCCGCCGCCGCGCTGCTGTGCATCGGCATAGCCGCCAATATCGCGCTGCTGCCTGTGGTGGCCCGCGGTTTCGGCACGGTGGCCCCGGATGTTGTCCTGAATCTTGTCTGGGTGCCGGTGGTTGGGTTCGTTGTCATGCCTCTGGGCATGGCGGGGATGTTTGCTGGAGCCTTAGGCGGGATGTTCGCCCCGCTGGGTGAGATCGGTAGCGCTCTTGTACTGGCCGCTTCGCATGTGATGACGGCGCTGCTGGACGTGTTGCACTGGTATCGCGACGCCGGGCTTGCTCCCATGAATGCAGTGTTGCGTCCTCTTTGGCCCGAGATGCTCGGTTTCGCAGTGCTGCTTGCTGCTGCGCTTGCGCCGCGGAGGCAACTCGCCGTGGCCGCCCTCGGTACGCTGATGCTTTTCATCCCGCACATACAGGTGATGGTTCAGGACGCGCGCGGCGTGCGGCTGGACATGATCGACGTCGGGCAGGGGCAGGCCGTGCTGATCTCCGCGCCCGGCGGACGGAGGGTCCTGGTGGACGGAGGCGGCGTCGGCGGCCGGACCTTCGACATCGGCCGGGCCATTGTCGGTCCATATGTGGCGCACGGCAGGCCGCCGCGGCTCGATGCCGTAGTCATGTCCCACGCAGACCATGACCACATGGGCGGGCTGGCGTGGATAACCGAACGCTTCGAGGTGGGGCGTTTCATCGGCAATGGCGATCCCCCGGACGGCATTGCCGGAGGGCGCATTGCTTCCGCAATTGAGGGACGGGGTATTCCGGATCGGATACTATCGTATGGGGAGACGTTCCATGCGGGGCAGGTGACGTTCCGGGCGCTGGGACCCGTTGCCGAGGCCGAAGGCTGGGACAGCAACGACCGGTCACTGATACTGCGGGTGGAGTGGCGCGGGGAGCCGTTGGCGCTGCTGCCCGGAGACGCCGAAGGCCGGGCTCTTCAGGCCCTGTCCGAGAGTGACGCCCCGTGTGACGCGCCGGTGGCGGTGGTGCCGCACCACGGCAGCGCGGGGAGTGTGCATCCCGAGGCGCTGGATGCCGTGAACCCGGAGCTGGCCCTTGTCTCCTGCGGGAAATACAATCGTTACGGGTTTCCGACGCCCGAGGTGCTTCGCGAACTGCAAAGGGTGAAAGCCCGCCTGTACAGCACGGATAATGATGGTGCGGTGCGTCTGCGCTGGTCTGAGCCCGAGGCTTTGCCGCAAATCGATACGGGACGGGGTGGAACCGTTCAGGAGTCCCGGTCGGTTGTCACGATGCCGTGAATGGGGTAAGCAGATGCTCTTGATTCAACAGGATGCGTCGCACATGGAAGCAAACGATCAGATTGTAAGAGCCGTAGAAGCCATGCCGGAGCTTCCGGGCACGGTCAAAGGCCTTCTGGCCATGGACTGTGCCGGGCAGTGCGGGGCCGTGGAGTTCGTGGAAACGCTCGGACGGGACCCTGTTTTCAGCCTCAAGCTGCTGCGTCTCGTCAACTCCCGGTTCTGCGAAAAGAACGATGACGCGGCCTCCCTTCAGCGTGCCGCGGTCTTTCTCGGCACCCGGACCCTTCATAATCTGGCCGTCGGGCTTGCCTGCGTCGGCGCGTTCCCCGCAGGCGGCATACGAGGGGTGGAGGCCGGAGAGTTCTGGCTGCACAGCCTTGCGACAGGGGTCTGTGCGCGGCTCCTCGCCGAAAGAATGGGTGCTTCCGTCGAAGAAGGCACGGAATACTTCCTCGCAGGCGTTCTTCATGATATAGGGAAACTTGTCATGGTGGGGCCTTCCGAGGCGGAGTATTCCAGAGTGCTGCGGATGGCCTCGGAGCCGGGGTGCGCACTGGTGGACGCCGAGGTGGAGGTCTTCAACATGGGACACCCCGAAGTGGGTGCCATGCTGGCGAGGAAGTGGAATCTTTCGCCGGAGGTCGCGGAAGCGGTGAGGTGTCACCACGTTCCCTCTGCCTCATCCGGAGACCTCATGACTTTGTGTGTGCATGCGGGCAATGAAATCGCCAAGATGCTGTCATTCGGTTCGGCGGGGGATTTCGAGGTTCGCGGCCTGCCGCCGGTGGTGGAGAAGCGTTTCGGCATGAGCCTGAAGGAGTTGGCGGACGATCTCGGAGACCTCGACGCGGAAGTGGATCGGGCAAGAATTTTCATCAAGCTGGCGGAGGCCGGAGCCTAGAAGCCTGAAGTCAGTCGAACGCCAAACCGGAGGCCCTATGATAGTACGATGCTGGGGAGCGAGGGGAGGCATAGCCGTTTCCGGAGCAAGGTATACGCGCTTCGGCGGCGACACGTGCTGCATCGAGATCCGCGACAACGACAACCGGATCGTGATCATCGACGCGGGCACTGGGCTGCGTCCTCTCGGAGACCGCATGCTTGAGGAAGGCATCCTCGAATGTGATCAGGTCTTCACCCATCTCCACTGGGACCACCTCATGGGACTGCCCTTTTTCAGGGTCCCGATTCGCGGAAAGGTGAGGGTCCACGGCGATCCCATCGAAATTCCGCTCCGTGAATGCTTCAAGACTGTCATGGCCCACCCGTTCTTTCCGGTACCCTTCGAAGATCTTTTTTCCGGCATGGAGTTCTTTCCGCAGGGCGATGCGTTCCGACTCGGAAATCTCGATGTGAGCACGGTGCCGCTGAGTCATCCCGGTGGCGGGCTCGGTTATCGCTTCGAGGAGAACGGCCGGTCCTTCGTCTTTCTCACGGACAACGAGCTTTCCCATGTGCACGGGCAGGGGCTGACGCCGGAAGGCTATGCCGAGTTCGCGCAGGGCGCGGACCTGCTGGTGCATGACGCCGAGTATCTTCCTTCGGAATATCCTGCCCATGTGGGGTGGGGGCACTCCCACTGGATGGATGCGGTGGGCCTGGCGGAAGCGGCCGGAGTCAAGGCGCTGGGCCTGTTTCATCACGGTGCGGGCCGTAAGGACGTGGAAGTGGCGGCGATAGTGGACGATTGCCGGAATGAGTTGAAGCGCCGGGGCGCGGATATCGAATGTTTCGCCATGGCCAGCGAGCACGTGGTGCGCCTTTAGGCCGCTTGCTTTTGACCCGGAAACGTGCAAATGTTCCCGGGTTGTTGGTAACCATTGCTTTGTTTTTCGGAGGGATTGCATGAAAGCCCTGATCGTGGACGACGATTTCTACAGCAGGAACATGATTCACGAAATCCTGAGGCCCTACGCCTCTTGCGAAATCGCCGTGAACGGCGAGGAGGCCATCGAGGCCTTCCGGGCGGCGCTCGGGAGAGGCGACCCGTACGGTATCGTCTGTCTCGACCTTCTCATGCCCGAACTCGACGGGCAGGAAGCCCTCAAGGAAATTCGCTCCATTGAAAAGGAGCACAAAGTCCATCCGCAGGCCGAGGCCAAGGTCATCGTAACCACAATGCTGGACGACAACAAGGAAACCCATGACGCCTTTTTTCTCGGAGGCGCGACGTCCTATCTGGTCAAGCCCATCGACGAGGAAAAGCTGCTGGGCGAATTGCGGAGTCTCGGCGTTCTCGACTGATCGCGGACGGTTTCGAGCGTCCCTTTTTTCGGACGGCCACGGCAACGAACGTGGCCGCTTTGCGTTGTGCGACGCTCTCGGGAAATCGTCGGGCCTTGACCGCCTCTGCCTCACTTGATCCCACCCCGCAGGGTAGAGTGCGGGATAATTTATATGAGTCAAATACTTGGAATAAAATTCAGCGATTACGGACAGGTTTACAATTTCTCGTCCGGTCCGTACGTCGTTCGCGAAGGCCAGAAAGTCATCGTGAAGACCGATCAGGGCATGGGGCTGGGCGACGTGGTCCAGGTCCGTCAGGCACCACCGGACGGAGAAATGGACGAAGACATCAAGCCCATTTATCGCCTTGCCAATGAAGAGGACGAGAAGACACAGGAAGAGAACGACCAGCTCTCCAAGGACGCCTACCGGTTCTGCCGCAAGTGCATCACCAACAGAAAGCTGGACATGAAGCTCGTGGAGGTCGAAGTGTTCTTCGACCGCTCCAAGATGATCTTCTACTTCACCGCTCCGGGCCGCATCGACTTTCGCGAACTGATCAAGGATCTCGTGCGCGAATACCGCACCCGCATCGAGCTGCGGCAGATCGGCGTGCGTCACGAAACGCAGATGCTCGGCGCCGTGGGCAACTGCGGTCAGCTCTGCTGCTGCAGGCGCTTCCTGCGCAAGTTCGCTCCGGTGACCATCAAGATGGCCAAGGAGCAGAACCTCTTTCTCAACCCCACCAAGATTTCCGGCATCTGCGGCCGCCTCATGTGCTGCCTGAGTTACGAGCAGGAGGGCTACGAGGAGTTCAACCGCGAGTCCCCCAAGGTGGGTAAGCGCTATCCCACAGCCTACGGACAGGCCAAGGTCCTGCGTTCCAACTTCTTCAAGAAGAGCCTGACGCTGTTGCTCGAAGGCAATGAAGAGCGGGAGATACCCCTTGACGAGTGGAAAGAAATCGTCAACAAGGCCGAGGGTAGCGTTGAAGCCCCCCGCCAGCAGGGTCAGCCCGCCTCCGGACAGGAGCAGCAGCCCCGCAAGATCCAGCCGCAGCGTGCCGAAGGCGGCGTTTCCGACGAGGAGAAGGAAGGGCAGAACGCTCGCCGCAAGCCGCCTCGCCGCAAGCCGCGCGGAGGCAAGCCCGGCGGACGCCCGCCCAAGGGCGGCTCCGAAGACCGTGAGGGTGGAGCCAAGAAACCCCGCCAGCCCAGACGCCGCCCCAAGCGCAAGAAGGGCAAGCGGCCCCCCCGGCAGAAAAAAGAGGAATAACCCCGATCACGCATCACTTCGCCACAGGAGCGACTGATTTGGAACGTTTTTATATTACGACCCCCATCTACTACGTCAACGCGCGTCCGCATCTCGGACACGCGTATACGACCATCGTTGCCGACGCCCTGACCCGTTTCAACAAGCTGATGTCCAGGGACACCTTCTTTCTGACCGGCACGGACGAGCACGGCGACAAGATAGTTCAGGCCGCGGAAAAGAACGGCATGTCCCCGCAGGAATACGTGGACGGCATCTCTGCGGAATTTCAGGCGCTGTGGCCGGATCTCATGTGCGAGAACGACGACTACATCCGCACCACGCAGGAGCGGCATATCCGCACGGTTCAGGAGATTCTGCAGAAAGTTTACGATTCCGGAGACCTCTATTTCGGCGAATACGGCGGACACTACTGCTACGGCTGTGAGCGCTTCTATACGGAGAAAGAGCTGGAGGACGGAAAGTGTCCGGACCACCAGACCGTTCCCGAATATATCTCTGAAAAAAACTACTTCTTCAAAATGTCCAAGTATCAGGACTGGCTGAAGGAGCATATCCAGAAGAATCCCGATTTCATTCGTCCCGAGCGGTACCGCAACGAGGTCCTCAGCCTGCTGGACTCCGGCGCGCTCGAAGACCTGTGCATCTCCCGCCCCAAATCGCGCCTGACGTGGGGAATCGAGCTGCCCTTCGACAAGGACTACGTCACGTACGTCTGGTTCGACGCGCTCATCAACTATCTGACCGCATTGAACTATCCCGACGGCGACCTGTACCGGGACTTCTGGCCCGCCGCCAATCACCTCGTTGCCAAGGACATTCTCAAGCCGCACGCCATTTTCTGGCCCACCATGCTCAAGGCCGCGGGCATCGAGCCGTATCAGCACCTCAACGTGCACGGCTACTGGCTGGTCAAGGACACCAAGATGTCCAAGTCGCTGGGCAACGTCGTGGAGCCGCTCAAGCTCAAAGACACTTACGGACTTAATGCCTTCCGGTATTTTCTGCTCAGGGAGATGTCCTTCGGGCAGGATGCGTCCTTCTCCGAAGAGGCGCTTGTGGGCAGGCTCAACGCCGATCTCGCCAACGACCTCGGCAACCTGTTCAACCGCACTCTCTCCATGACCCACAAGTATTTCGAGGGCAAGGTCCCTTCGCCTGTGGATGAGGAGATCGAGGATGCGGAGATCAAGAAGATCGGCCGCGAGGCCATGAAGACGTATCAGGCCATGTTCTCGGAGTTCAAGTTCTCCCGCGCACTGGAAGGACTCTGGGAACTGGTTCGAGGCCTGAACAAGTATATCGATATCACCGCTCCGTGGACGCTGAATAAGAACGGCGAAACGGAGCGTCTCGCCACGGTTATCTACGTGCTGCTTGAAAACATGCGCAAGATCGCCGTCCACCTCTGGCCGGTCATGCCCGAGGCGTCCGAGAACATGCTTCAACAGCTGGGCATCTGCTTCGACCCGCGCAAGGTGGACCTTGCCAAGGAAGTGGACGTCTGGGGGCTGTTGGAGTCCGAAGTGGAGATCGCCAAGACCTCCAACCTCTTCCCGCGTGTCGAGCTGCCTGAGCCCGAGCCTTCCACGTCCATGGAGTCCGCCAAGGAGAAAAAGTCCGGCAAGGGCAAGAAGAACGCGCCCAAGCAGCAGGACAATGGGTTCATCGAGTTCGAGGATTTCCAGAAGCTGGACCTGCGCGTCGGCACCGTGACCGGTGTCGAGGTGCATCCCGACGCCGACCGGCTGCTACTGGTTCAGGTGGATATGGGCGAGGGCGAGCCGAGGCAGGTCGTCGCCGGACTGGCCGAATTCTTCTCCCCCGAGGATCTCAAGGGCAAGCAGGTGGTCGTGGTTGCCAACCTCAAGCCCCGCAAGCTGCGCAAGCAACTTTCGCAGGGGATGATACTGGCCGTGAAAACCGACGAGGGAATGCAACTTCTCACGCCCACCGATGAAGTGGTGCCAGGGAGCAAGGTCAGCTAGATTACAAGCGAAAGCCCCGGTTCAGCCGGGGCTTTTTTATTCCTGCCTGACCCTTTGCTGGCTATCACCGGTGTTTTTTCTGTCCGGTGCGCGCTGCATGAGCTGGATGATGGGTGTGACGAATTCGTCCGGGAATGCGCCGGAGAGGGAGCCGACAAAGCTGCCCACCACGGCACCCACGAGAAGGTTGGCCCCGTCCGCGCTTCCGGCGACCTGAATTACCGTACCTGCCAGTGTGCCGGCGAGTCCGCCGAGAATCATGCCGTCGTTGTAGACACCCCGGTAGGGCTTCATGCCCCTGATGACGCGACACAGGTCCTTAATGAGGAACCCGCACAGCCCGCCAACGAACGCGGAGCTGATGGTCAGTATCGCGCCCGGAAAGATGTAGTGCAGGGCAAACCCCTTGGACATGGTTCCCTCCATGAGCCCGGCAAGCCCGCCGATGCCCATCATGGAGTAGAACCCCTTTTCTTTGAGATCCAGATGAAAACGCATTCGAGTCTCCGGAACATTTTGCCTTTGGAGTATCGTATGCCAGAATCATGCCGGGTTAGGCATGTAAACGCTTAATTAAAACAACTGTTTAGCTAAAACTTTTGTTTACAATTTTTTACAGACTGGTTACAAGCTGCTTGACTTTGTCAGGAAAATGGAACTCGCGCCGCGCGCTGGGGTCTCCGAATGACTTTGGGCGCGGCTTTTTCATGCAATAGGTATACGTCAAGCAGAAGAGGGGAGGAAAGTATGAAACGGAGTAATGCTTGCCGGGCGGTGCTGCTGGCGGCGATTCTCGTCGTCGGGTTTGCGGCGCAGGGCTTTTCGGCCGGGTTCGCTCTCTATGAGTGGAGCAACCGCGGAAACGGTATGGCCGGTGCAATGACAGGGCTTGCGGACGACGCCTCGGCCATTGCATACAATCCGGCAGGGATCACCCAGCTTGAAGGCGCCCACGCGATGGTCGGCTCCAGCTTTGTGGCACCCAGCGCGGAAGTGAACATGGGCGGCGAAACCTACAAGTCCAAGAACAAGGTCTATACCATCCCGCACGCCTACTTCACCCAGCAGATCAACGATCAGCTCTGGGTCGGCTTCGGCGAATACTCCCGTTTCGGCGTCGGAACAAACTACGACCACGACTGGGCCGGTGCGGAAAACGTCTACAAGGCGGTGATGAAGAGCTTCACTCTCTCCCCCGTAATGGCTGTCAAGCTTACCGACGACTGGTCCGTCGCAGGCGGCATGGACATTATGCGTGCCGCATTCGAACAGAAGAAGATGCACGCTGCTCTTGGCGATGTTCATATCAACGCGGAAGGCTGGACCGTCGGCTGGAACCTTTCCACCCGCTACGAGTTCAACGACCAGTGGAGTGTTGGTCTTGTGTATCGCGCCGAGCAGAAGATGGTCGGCCGTGGGACCCAATCCAATTCCAATCATCCCCCCGGTTACGGGTCCCTGACCACCATGATCGCAAACCTGCCCTCCAGCATCACCGCCGGAATTGCCTACAAGCCCACCGAAGACCTGCGGTTCGACTTCGACGTGATCCGCTCCCATTGGTCTTCTTACGACGGCATCGAATACAATTATGACGGCGGGACCGCCTCCGTCACCTCGGTCAAGAATTATAACGACGTCATGCGCTACGCTCTCGGCATGGAGTACGACCTGACCGATTCCCACGTGCTGCGAGCCGGTTTCGTCTATGACGAAAGCCCGATTCAGGAAGGTCGCGAAGACTTCATGCTTCCCACCAGCGACCGCTACATCTACTCGCTGGGTTACGGATACAAGTACGGCGACTGGACGCTTGACCTTTCCGGCATGTACGTCCGCAACGAAGGTCGCGTCATCGAAGCGCGCCCCACCGACGGCATCCCCGAAACCGCCCACATCCACAACAGCAAGGCCCTCGTGGGCGGTCTGACCATCGGCTACAGTTTCTAGCCGCACGAAGCTGCAATCATGACCGCATCAAGGCGGGAGCCCTCCGCGGAGGGTTCCCGCCTTCTTTATTGTTGACATCCTTCCCGCCTCGGCTTTCACTGCCGGAGTCATGATCACACTGGATAATCTCAGTCACACTTATCAGGGCGGGGTTCAGGCGCTCCGCGGCCTGTCTTTCGAGGTCCCCGTGGGGGCGCTGGTCTGTATTGCCGGGGTCAACGGCTGCGGCAAGTCAACGGCGTTGACCGCGATCTCCGGCATCGTGCCTGCGGATGACGGCGACGTCTTTCTGAACGGACAGGCAGCCGACCCGGAAGAGCGGCGACGGGCCTGCCGTCTGATGATGCAGAATCCCGACATGCAACTCATCGGGGCCACCGTGGAGGAGGACCTCATGCTGGGACGACGGGAAACCGAGCGAGATGCCGCGTGGAATCTCCTTCGCTCGCTCGGGTTCGAGGCCGACGGCGAACGTCCGGTGCACACCTTGTCATGGGGCATGAAACGCAAGCTCTGTCTTGCCTCCGCGCTGATGGACGAGCCTGAGGCGCTGCTTCTTGACGAGCCTTTCAGCGGACTGGACTATCCGGGGATCGTTGAGATGCGCAGGCTGCTTTCCGCGAACCGCCGCGCCGGGCTGACGCAGCTCGTCGCCGCGCACGATCTGGAGTGTCTGGCGGACATGGCGGATGTGTTCGTGTTGGTCGCGGAGGGGAGGGCCGTTGCCTCCGGAAGCGCCGAAGAGGTCTTCGACAGTCTCGCCGAGCACGGCGTGCGTCCGCCGTGTTCGTGGCGTCACGGACGAGGGCTGGAGCCGTGGGAGGCCCGATGATCGAACGAGGCGCCGCAGGCGTGCGCGGGCTTGACCCGCGCCTGTGCGTGGGGCTTTCGCTTTTTCTCGGAGTGAGTCTCTGGAGGATGCCGGTCGAGGCGGTCGGAGGCGCGACGGGCTTTCTCCTGCTGCTGACGCTGTTGCTCGGACGTGGAGCGGAAGGGGGCACGGGGGCGCGACCGCTCCTGATGTTCGTGTTCGTCTGGAGCGGAGTGCGGTTCGGACTGGCCCTGTGGGACGGCATCCCGCTGCAGGAGGCGCTGGTGCTTTCCGGGGTTATCGCCTTGAGGCTTGCAGGACTTCTGCTGCTTGGGCTTGCGTTGTCGCTAGCAGTCTCGGCAAGGCGCATCGGACTGGCCCTGAGCTGGGCCCTGCGACCGCTTCTGGGGCGTGACGCGTGGCAGGGGGCGCTGGCCTTCGCGCTCATGGTTCACATGATCCCGGAAACCAGACGCAACCTGCGCGAGCTCAGGCGGGGGTTGTCATTGCGGCAGGGAAGGCTTTCGCTGCGACAGCGTCTGACGGCGGTCCCTCTCGCCCTTGTCAGGGTCATGGCGCGTTCGGCGTGGACCCGGGCAGTGGCCGTTGCCTCCCGCAGGCTCGACGGTCCGGAGGCATGGACCGGCGGCCTTCGCTGGCGTACCGCCGATTCCGTGGTGGCGCTGGTTGCCGCGGCCGTTCTCTTGCCCGCAAGTTTCTGATTCCGTTGTCACCGTCGTTCATTCATGGCATATCATGGAAAACTATCCCGGAGGAATTCCATGACCGCCTTTTCCAGCATGACCCCCGATGAACTGCGTGCCTACATGGACGCGCGGCGACCGGATGAATATTTTCTTCTCGATGTCAGACAACCCTGGGAATACGAAGAGCTGCACCTGCCCGGCGCGCAGCTTGTTCCTCTTCCGGAAATTGCCGACAGGCTGAACGAAGTACCCTCGGACCGTCCCGTGGTTGCCTACTGCCGTTCTGGCGGGCGCAGTTCGGCTGCTGCTGGATTGCTTCAGGGCAAGGGATACGACGTCATCAACCTTCAGGGCGGCGTCTCCGCATGGCAGGGTCACGCAGCGTTCGGCCCCGTGACTCTCGGGCTGGCCGCGGTTCCCGAAGACGCCTCGGTGCGGGACGTTCTTCTTGTCGCCTGCGCAATGGAAAAACGGCTCGAAGATTTTTACGAATCCCGCATGGGGTTGGCCGCCAACGATGCAGAAAGCGATCTCTACCGAACGCTTGCCGGATTCGAGGACAGGCACCGCAGGACTCTGTTCAATCTTTACCGTAAAGAGGTGGACGCCGGGGCCGAGAGGCAAGTCTTTGAAGAGCAGGCCGTCGCCGCAGGGAGCGGGCTTTCGGAGGGCGGTGTCGAGCCGGAGCGGTTCCTTGAAGAGTATGGTGAGATGTTCGAAGGAGAAACGGGCATCGTGGAGCTTGCAATGCTTTTCGAGGCGCAGGCGCTGGACTTCTATGCACGCTGCGCCGCTCGGGCCGCCCGCCCCGAGGCGGCGGATGCGCTGACGCATCTGGAGCGCGAAGAAGGGGCGCATCTCAAGCTCCTCGGAAAGTTTCTGGACGACATGGAAGGCCCCCGATGAAGATTGATCTCGCTGCCGAAATGCTCATGGAGTTTGATGACGGCGTGCGTTTCAAATGTCGCTTCGTCGGTCTCATAAAGGAGGAGTGCGTTATCGTTCGCGTGCCTGTCACGCCTGGAATCCGGGGCCGTATCCAGCCGGAAAGCGAATTGACATTCCGTTATCTTCACGACGGGAGCATTGTCTCGTTCACTACGGTTTCCCAGTTCTACAAGGCTACGCCTTATTCGCTGCTCTTCGTGAATTACCCCGAAGAGTTCGACTATTACGGCCTGCGCAGGAAAGGGCGGATATCCTGTCAGATGCAGGCTTCGCTGATGAAGAGCAAGACCGAACTGGAAGGCCTGATAACCGATATGAGCCAGTCCGGCTGCCGTTTTATCATGCAGCGCTCGCAGGACCCGGAAGGGTTCGTGAAGGCGGGCGACTTTGTTTCCGGCAAGTTTATCACTTTGGAGAGCGGAACTCCGCACGAGTTCCGGGCCAAGGTTGCCCGCAGGCGGGATAGGGAACAGGACGTCTCCCTCGGGCTGGTTTTCGAGCAGGGCAAAAGCGGCCTGCCCGAATCCATGGCGCAGTATCTTGAAAAGATATCCGAATTTCAGAAGCTGCTGGATGAAAGCTAGCTGTCCGCCACCTTTTTCCTGACGAGCAGCACCTTTATGTTCGGCAGGACGATGCCGCCGATGATCAGCAGCGCTCCGGCATATTGGAGCGCCACCACCCGTTCCCCGAGCAGCCAGCCAGCCGCCACCAGCGTGGCAACAGGCTCGATGCTTGAAAAGATGGCCGCGTAGGCGCTGCCCACTTTCTCCACCGCGAGGTAGAGAAAGCCAACCGCAATGACCGAGCAGATGAGCCCCAGCCCGACACCGATGAGCAGGGTCTCGCGCGTCATGCTGAAATAGAAGGTCGGGTCTCCGGCGATGTTGTAGGCGATTCCGGCGAAGGCCAGAACGTAGACCGTTGCCTTGAACGGCGCGGTGTTGCGCAACAGCACCTGCACCACCATGAGGTAGACGGAGAACGTCGCCATGGCCCCGAAGGCCAGCATGAGTCCGTAGGAGTCCATCCGCTGAAGAAAGGCATCGTAGAAGACCAGCGCGAAGCCCACGGTCACCAGAAACAGGGACACGGCGACGGTACGGTCGATTTTCATTTTGAAGACCAGCGCGGAGAGCAGGGTCACTGTCACGGGATAGAAATAGAGTATGAGCGCGTCCGTTGCAGCGGGGATGTACCGGGCGGCGGTGACGAAGCAGAAGGACTGGACAGGATAGATGAACAGGCCGATGAGGCCGCAGCGCAATACCGTCTTCTTGTCGGGCAGGATGTCCTTGCGCCTGAAGAGCGCCAGCCAGCCGCCGAGCAGGATGGCACCGAATGTGAAACGACACTGCAGAATCTCCACCGCGTCCATCCCGGCGGCATAGCCGAGCTTGGCGAAGATCACGAGCATACCGAAAGCCACGGCGGATATGAATGAATAGATGAGTCCGGCCAGCACGAATAACTCCCTTTGTCCGAATGGTAACCACCCGAAATCAGGGAGCGTAGTCGGCTAAATGATATCAGGCAACCTTTTTCAGGTAGGCCAGGTATTCCTGGTTGCCCTTGGGACCGAGAATCTGTGAAGGGACTACGCCGACGCACTCCATGCCGAGCTCCTCGCGCATGAATGTCAGCACGGAATCCACGGTCTCCTGTCGGAGCGCCTCGTCGCGAACCACGCCCCGGTCGGTCTGGCCGGGGCCTACCTCGAACTGCGGCTTGATGAGGGTCACGATCTCCCCTGCCGGTTTCAGGAATCTTGCGCAGGCGGGCATGATCTTGGTCAGGGAGATGAACGAGACGTCCGCAACCACCATGTCCAGCGGTTCGGGAATCAGGTCCGGCTCTGCGTGACGGATGTTGGTGCGTTCGATGTTTACGACGCGTTCATCGGTGCGAAGGCGTTCGTGAAGCTGTCCGTATCCCACGTCCACGGCGTACACGCGTGCTGCGCCGTGCTGAAGCAGGCAGTCGGTGAAGCCCCCGGTTGAGGCTCCGGCATCCAGCGCCACCTTGTCCGAACAGTCGATGTCGAATGTTTCGATGGCGGTCAGCAGCTTGAAGGCACCTCGGCTGACGAAGCGGTCGTCCTCCGGAACGGTGAACTCCGTGCCTTCCGGAAACTGCTGTCCCGGTTTTGTCACCGGGGTCTTCTGGCCCCTGTCCAGAAAATGGACCTTGCCGGCCATGATCAGGCGCTTGGCCTTTTCACGGCTTTCGGCGAGTCCCTGCTGATGGATGAGCTGGTCTGCGCGCTGCTTCTTTGCCATGGCGCCAGTTGCTACCACCAGACGCCAGTCCCGGCAAGCGCAATGAAAAGGCCGCCCTGGGGCGGCCTCCTGAGGTTATTTCATTTCATAGCTTGTGGGGCCGTCCGAATAGTCGGTCCGCTTCAGCCAGTGGGAAGGGTAGCCGACGGCCCTGACCGGGCTGCCCGGGACGTTGATGTATCCGTCCGAGTACTTGGCCACGAGCTTGTCGCCAAGCTCGCGCCATGCCTTGAGGACGTGCTCGGCGTTCTTGTTGCCGAACTCGGTCAGCTCCCGCACGGCATCTTCTTCACTCAGGCCCTGTACAGCCTCGTCCATGAAAGCGATGTGTTCGACTTCCATGTCTTCCAGCTTTCGCTGTAGCGGGATGATGTCCGCACGGGTCATCTGCCGGAAGTTGAGGCGCGACCAGTTGCCCACGAAGTCGAAGGCCCACCATGCGGAGTCACGGTCGAAGTGCTGCGGATCGCCGGTCTGGTATGCAGCCGGGATCGACTGGGCCTTGGCGAAGAACGGTGTGAAGACGGTGGTGTATGAGACGTCCGGGCCGAACCACAGAAGGCCCTTGGCCGCTTCGGGCGCGTCGGGACGGGTCTGGCAGACGAAGGTGTAGCCCTGATAGAATACGGAAATGGCGCGCTCCCATGCGCCATAGGCCTTTTTCCCCTTGCTCACGTCATTCTGGTTGCCGTCGTACGGTCCCACGAATCGATGCGGAACGCCATAGGGACCGGCGGCGGTTCCGCGCGTCAGGTCGAACTGCGTGCCTTCGTAGTGGTCGCGGTAGAGCGAAAACACATCCTGCGGTGTGAGCTTATGCTGGGGCTTGATGGAGAAGGGGTAGTCGCGGGTATATCCGTCATCCACCCACGGAGAGAGGCCGAGGCTCGGATTGACGCGATCGAAGACTCGCCAGACGCGCCTCAAAGAGTAGTAGGGATGGTTGTATTCGCCCGGGCTGACTGCGCGCAGCCAGTCGAGGGTTGACTCGCCGTCCCACCAGCCGAGAGCATCAAGGCCGGGCTTGAGGTGTTCCGAGTAGAGGAAGTTGTCCGGGTCGTCCCACTGCACGTCGCGGATGCGGAACTCGTTGGCCGCCACGAAGAATTCGCCGTCGGGGACGCGCTTGGCGACCCATGCGGAGTGGTGGCGCTTGTTCGGCAGGGCGCACATTTCCATGACCCATGCCTCGTCTTCGTCGGCCACGAGAAGCGTCTCCCCGGTGGAATAGTATCCGTACTCGTCGATGAGCCAGCCCATGAGTTTGACGGCGGTGCGAGCGTCGCGACAGTTCTCCAGAGCGATTCTGGAGAGCTCCGAACTGTAGAAAAGGCGCATGGGCTTGCCGTTTTTCCGGGCCTGCTCACGGCTGACCGGCCCCGGCTCGAAGTTGGCCGCGTTGGTGCATTCGCCCATCATGAGGTTGTGCTCGTTCATGATGCCGTAGTTTCCGTCGAAATAGGCGTAGGAACGAGCGTCCTGCTTGCCCGCTTTTTTGCGGATAGCTTCGTACGGCACCGTGCCGATCGGCTTGGATGGCTCGTGTCCTTTGGTGTTGTAGAACTGCCCCCGGTCATCGGTGACCAGTCTGGGGTAGGGATAGTTCTCCCGAAAAATCGGTCGTTCTCCCTCCTGCTGCGTGGATGGAACGCGGATCAGCCGCTGGTCGCCGAGTTCGTCATCGTCCGAGTGTGCCACCATGGCGGAGCCGTCGGCGCTGGCCCCCTTGGTGACGATCATGGTGGTGCAGGCCTGAGCCCCAGGGATGTTGGATGCGAGGAGCATCAGTGCCGTGAAGAGAATCGTCAGTCGCATTGTCAAAGTCCCCCTTGAAAGTTGCATGAACCACATACCTCATACCACGGTTGGCATCGGCTGTAACCTTCAAGCATCGTGAAGCAATCTCCTGTTGCCGGAGGAGCCTTGAAGTGACATGGTGCGGCCCGCCTCGAGACACGGCGTTTCGAGCCGACGCTTTCGTAAAACGGCGTTTCATGGCAGTATCGAAAATAATGACCATCAAGCGAGGAGAAGGGCGATGCGAATAGCCGCCGCAGTGAGTGGAGGCATGGACAGCCTGCAGGCGCTGGTGTCCCTGCTCGATTCGGGACACGACGTGGTTGCCGTGCACGGTTTGTTTCTGCCCCGCAGCGAAGAACAGGAACGGACGGTCGAAGGCCTCGAGAGGGAATGCGAGAGGCTCGGCGTGGAGTTTCATGCCGTGGACCTGCGTAGGGAATTTCGCAAGTCGGTCATCGAACCGTTCCGGGACGCCTACATGAAGGGACTCACGCCCAACCCGTGCGCCGTCTGCAATCCGGTGGTGAAGTTCGGCGTTTTTCTGGACCGCTGCCGGGAGCTCGGAGCCGAGAGGATCGCCACGGGCCATTACTTCAGCACCCGCGAGGTGCCTGGAATGGGGCTGATGCCCCGACGCGCCGCCGACCCTTCCAAGGACCAGAGCTATTTTCTTTCCCTCGTTCCGAGGGAGCGCCTGCTCGCATCGTATTTCCCGCTGGCGGAGCGGTTCAAAAAGGACATCCCCGATTCACTGGAGCGTCGGGGCGTGGAGCCGCCCGTCCCGACGGAAAGTCAGGACGTGTGCTTTGTGCCTGATGACGATTACCAGCGTTTTCTGGAAACGCTCGGCCCCATGCCCGACGGCGGAGCGATCGTGCTCAAGGACGGCACGAAGGTCGGAGAGCATCGCGGCCTGTGGCGTCATACTCAGGGGCAGCGGCGCGGGCTCGGTGTGGCGTGGTCTGAACCGCTGTACGTTCTGGACAAGGATGTAGAGCGCAACGAGCTCGTCGTCGGGCCCAAGTCGGAACTCGCCAGCAACGGGTGTATCATCCGGGATGTGAACGTGTTTTCTGATCCGGCGAGCTGGCCGGATATCATCGATATCCGCACCCGCTATCGTCAGGCCAACAAGGCCGGTCGCTGGGAGATCGAAGGCAACAGGATGCGCCTGAGCTTCATCGAATCCCAGTCGAAGCCGACTCCCGGGCAGATCGCCGCGCTGTACAAGCCAGACGGTACCCTGCTCGGCGGCGGCATAATCGAGAGCGACTTCTAGTCCCTGTCGTCATAGAGGGTGTCAATGGGTTCCCAGACGTTTTTCAGGTCCTCCTGATACCCTTCGTTGCGGACCCGCCGCATGGTATTGAAGATGTCCGAGGGCATCCGGTCCTCGTGGCGCATGAAGTAGTCCGCCCACCAGCGCACTTCCTCCTGCTGCCGGAAGCTGCGCGGCGCGCGGAAGGACTTCAGCCGTCGCAGCCCTTTTTCCCGCTCGCCCATGCCTATCTCCGTCAGGCCCAGATAGAACTGCGCGTCGGGATTGTTCGGGTATTCTTTCAGCACAGCTCGGAAGTAGGGGACCGCCTCTTCGAAATTGCGCGCCTTGAAGGCCTCGTATCCTTTCCTGTTGAGCTTGTATGCCCGGCTCGGAGCCGGGTAGAGGAAGTCATCGTAAGCGCTGACGCTGACTGCTCCCCGCCCGTAGTTCACGCCGGCGGTCAGCCCTATTGTCTGGCAGCCGACGAGCAGCAGGAGCATCATGATGGGCAGTACCGTCTTGATCATCTTGACCCTCGCTGGGTTTGAATGTAGCACCCCGTTCATACTGGATGCCCGAATGAGGCGTACGGAAGAGGTTACATGAGAAGATTTTATACCGCCACTCTTGGTTGCAAAATCAACCAGTACGAAACCCGCTCGGTGAGCGAGGCGTGGACCGCTTCGGGGGCCTGCGAAGTGAACAGCGAGGCCGAAGCTGACGTCATCCTCGTGAACTCCTGCGCGGTCACCGCCAACGCCGTGGCCGATCTGCGGCGTCTGGTGCGCCGGCTGCACCGCGACAATCCGCTGGCCGAGATCATCGTCACCGGTTGTGCGGCTCAGGTGGCGGCTGACGAGGTGGCCGAGCTTCCCGGCGTGGAGCGGTTGGTGCCCCACAAGGACAAGGCCGTCCTGCTGGAAGGGCTCGACGCGTCGGGCTCCGTGTCCGCTGAAGGCGACTTTCCGCCGTTTTCCGTGTCCGGCTACGGCCGTGCCCGCGCCGTGGTCAAGGTGCAGGACGGCTGCTCGCATCGTTGCACATACTGCATTGTGCCGCTCGCCCGCGGAGCGAGTGTCAGCAGACCCGCCGGGGCCGTCATGGAGGAGATTCAGCGCCTGCTGGATGCCGGGTTTCGCGAGTTGGTTCTCTCCGGCGTCAACCTGCGCCAGTTCGGTCGGGAACTGCCCGGCGAGCCGGATTTCTGGGATCTGCTTGGCGAAATCGAGGCACGTTTCGGTCGTGAGTGGAAAGGGCGGGCGAGGCTTCGGATTTCATCGCTCGAGCCGGGGCAGCTCGGCGACAAGGCGTTGGCCGCACTGGCCCAGTCCTCTCTGGTCGCGCCTCAGCTGCATCTGTCCCTGCAAAGTGGCGATCCCGAGGTGTTGCGCCGCATGGGAAGGGGGCACTACCGGCCGGAGCAGGCTCTTGAATTTCTGGAGCGGCTGGAGGACGTCTGGCCCGTCTTCGGCCTCGGCGCGGATCTGCTCACCGGATTTCCCGGCGAGACCGGGGAGGAGTTCGAAAACGGGGTGGAGTTCTGCCGCAGGCTGCCGTTGAGCTATGCTCATGTGTTTCCCTTTTCACCGCGGCCCGGCACTCCGGCCGCGGAGATGAACGGGCAGTTGCCCGGAGACGTCAAGAAGGCGCGGGCGAAACGGCTCCGCGCGCTTGCCGCAAAGGGCAAGGCCGATTTTCTGGAGAAGCTGTCAGGACTCCCGGAGCTGTCGGTTCTGGTGCAGGACGACGAAGGACGCGGCGTTAGCGAATATTATTCGACCTGCCGCATCGAGAATCCTTCTGCGTTGGCGAAGCCCAGGCGTCTGGTGCGATGCGTGCCGGTGCGGGTGGAGGACGGCGTTGTCGTTTGCAAAGAAAGTTGAGAGGGTTGCTGACAGGACTCCACTGTTTGTATATTATGCGCGAAATTCAGCGAGGATCAATTAATATGCCAGTTAGCATGACCGGATTCGGAAGATGCGAAACCGGAGGAGAAGGGTTCTCCCACGTATGGGAGATTCGAAGTGTAAACGGTCGCTTTCTTGATGTGAAGTGGAGGCTGCCCGGCTCCCTGCGTTGCATGGAGAATGCATGGGAGAAGACGGTCCGCCGGTTCGCGTCGCGAGGAAGGGTCGACATTTCGCTCAACCTCGAGGTCAAGAGCCCCGAGCTCCTTGGTGTCACCCTCAATGAAACCATGGCCGACGCCATGTTCACGCAGCTTTCCGAACTGGCCGAACGTCACGGGCAGACCTTTGAGCCAGACTTCAACCGGGTGATGGGTATGTCCAACCTCTGGCGGGAGGCTGGCGGCGAGCCGGACCCCGGCATGCTGGACAGCCTCGGCCGCGGACTGGAGGAGGCCCTTGCTGAATGGAAAGCCTCCCGTGAGGCCGAAGGGGAAGACATGGCCCGCGACCTCAAGAGCCGCGTCTCCGTGCTGAGGGAGTATACCTCCGAAATAGCGGAGCGTATTCCCGAGGTGCTGACCGAAAAGCGGGAAGCGCTGCGGATCAGAATCCGCGAAGCTCTCGATGCGGCGGGTGCGGAGTTCTCCGAGGACAGAATCCTTCAGGAGATCGCCATTCTTACTGACAAGCTGGATGTATCGGAAGAGCTGACTCGGCTTGATTCTCACCTCGTGCGGCTCGCAGAGGTGTTGGATTCGGACGGCGATGCCGGGAAAAAGCTCGACTTCATCCTTCAGGAAACCTTCCGTGAAATCAACACCTGCGGCAACAAGGCCCAGGACACCGCCGTCAGCAGACTGGTAGTGGACTTCAAGGCCGAACTGGAAAAGTGCCGCGAACAGGTTCAAAACATCGAGTAGGTGGACATGCAGAAACAGGGACAAAGACATGGCCTGCTGAATATCGGCTTCGGCAACTTTGTCGTGATCGGACGCGTCGTGAGCATAGTCAATCCGACCTCGGCACCCATGCGGCGACTTCGCGAGGACGCGCGTCAGGACGGACGGCTCATTGACGCAACGCAGGGCCGCAAGACCCGGGCCATCATCATCACCGACTCAAACCACGTCATTCTCTCCGCGATTCAGGCGGAAACCATCGGCCAGCGCTTCAGCGCGGAGGAGGGCGAGTAGATGCCGGAGGCCAAATCCCCCGAGCGCAAAGGTCTGGTACTGGTAGTCTGCGCTCCGAGCGGGACCGGCAAAAGCACACTCACCGCACGACTGAGAGAGGAGTTCCCGGACATCGGTTTTTCCGTCTCCTACACCACCCGCCCTCCGCGCGAAGGAGAGCGGGACGGGGAACACTATCACTTTGTCAGCCGTGAAAGGTTCATTGCCATGCGCTCGCGCGGGGAATTCTGCGAGTGGGCCGAGGTCCACGACAACTTCTACGGCACGGCCACGCAGCCGGTTCGCGACATGCTCGAAGCCGGGAGCGACGTGCTTTTCGACATAGATGTGCAGGGGGCCATGCAGCTGAGGCGCACCTTCCCCGAGGGGGTCTACGCGTTTTTGCTGCCCCCGTCCCGCGAGGAGCTGCTGCGCAGGCTCCGGGGGCGCGGCACCGACACAGTCGAGGCGGTGGAGCGCCGGATGGAAAATGCGCGCGGCGAGCTTGAACGGGCCGGGAGTTTCGACTTCTGGGTGGTGAACGACGAACTGGAGCGCGCCTATCAGGAGTTCCGCTCTGTCTATCTGGCGGGAAAGGCTCGGCCCATGCAGTATCAGGGCATGCTGGACGAACTGCTGGAGGAGTGGATCGATGGCTGAGCTCGTGGTCGCGCTGGATTATCCGGATGCCCGAAGCGCACAGGACATGGCCGAAAAACTCTCTGGCAGCGTGCCATGGGTGAAAGTCGGCCTTGAACTCTTCGTGGCAGAAGGGCCGGAGCTGGTGCGGACACTCAAGGGCATGGGGTTCAAGGTTTTCGTGGATCTCAAGTTCATGGACATTCCGAACACCGTGCGCGGGGCGGTGCGGTCCGCCGTGTACAGTGGCGCGGATATGGTCAACATCCACATGCTCGGCGGCAGACGTATGGCTGAGGCCGCTCTGGCCGGGCGCGACGAGGCCACGGACTCCGAAGCCTGCAAACCGCTTCTTCTCGGCGTCACGGTGCTGACCAGCATGGAAAGCGATGACCTTCCTTTTGATTTTCACGGAGATATCGGAGAGCTGGTTCTTGACCTCGCTTCGAAAGGGAAGCAATATGGACTTGATGGGGTTGTATGCTCCGCCATGGAGGCGGAGGCCATCAAGAGTGCCTGTGGTCAAGAATTTCAATGTCTTACCCCGGGAATTCGCCCCGTCGGGAGTGAGGTCGGCGACCAGCGCCGGGTCATGACGCCCGCAAGGGCCGTGGCGGCAGGGTCGGATTTTCTGGTGGTGGGAAGGCCCGTCACCGGTTCTGCGGATCCTCGGGCGACCGCCGACGCCATCGTCAGAGAAATTCGCGACTCCCTCTAGGGGAGTCCCAAAGAGGTGTGCATGACCTCCGGTCGGACTGACAAGCCGGAAGCCTCTCAGGTTGCCGGGCTTGGCGAAAACAAGATCAGCGGCGTCTTCTCCACGCAGAACGTGGTGAAGGTCGGTACCGGCACGACGCAGCGCAAAACCATCCAGAAGACCTACTGGTACTGTATGGAGCGCGACGACGAGGGCGTGGACGTGCAGCCGCTGAACAAGAGTTTCATCCCCTCCGGCCCAAAGCGCAATGTTCCCAAGGACGAGTTCCTCGAAAAGTTCAGTCCCGAGCCGGAGTTCTACATTCAGACGGTCTATCCCGCCATGCAGGAACTGGACGACACCATCGTGCGCGGTGAACAGCATCGTGCACGCGGCGCCCAGTACAGCGCGGAGTTCGAGTTCAAGCAGGCCACGAACCTTGATGAGGACAACGTCCGGGCCAACTTCGGCCTCGGCCTGACCTATCTGGACCGTGGCGATCAGGTGAAGGCTAACGACATCTTTAAGCGTCTGGTCAAGCTGGATGCGGCTTTCGAGACCGAGCACAAACACCTCTTCAATGATTTCGGCATCAACCTTCGCAAGAACCGCATGTACGATCAGGCGCTCGACTACTACCTCAGGGCAGAGAACCTTGCGGAGAACACCGACGAGCACCTGTATCACAACATCGCGCGCGTCTTTTACGAGCAGGGCGAGCTGAAACAGTGCATAGAGTACCTCAAGAAAAGCCTTGAATTGAACCCGAAGCTCGAGGAAAGCCAGAAATTCTGGGAGTTCCTCGACAAGAACGGCATGCTTGACGGAAAGCCCAAGCCCTCGGGCGGCGGCAAGAAAAAGGTTCAGATAGACCTTTAACGAGGAGTGCCAGTGCAGGCCAGCGTGCAGGATTTCTTGGCGGAGCTTCCCGAACTCAAGGAAGATCTCCCATTTTCCCCGGAGCTGTTCCAGAAGCTGTTCAAGCAGACCGGTGAAAGCTCCTATGCGTCCATGGATGACATCGCCGAGACGATCTCCGTGGACCAGGGGCTTACTGCACGCATTCTCAGTCAGGCCAACTCAGCCTATTACGGGCTTCAGGCCGAAGTGTCCTCGGTTCAGCGAGCCGCTGCTGTATTGGGGCTTTGCGAAATCCGAAATATTGTCATGACCATAGGTGTGACAGCCCTTGCAGAGAAGTTTCCGGTCCCCAAGGGGTTTTCACTGAGCGAATACTGGGTTCACCAGTTTTTAACCGCGGACCAGGCCCAGCATATGGCCAAAGCGCTCGGCAAAGGCGAGCCCGACACCATGTTCACGGCGGGTCTTCTGCATGACGTGGGAAAGCTCATAACCGCCCTGAAACGCCCGGACGACTGGGAAGCCATGCATTCCAAGGCGAGGCAGGAGCACATGGCTGCCTACAAGGCGGAAGACGCCTACTGGGGAATGGATCACGCCGTAATCGGTTCTCTTGTCCTGAAATACTGGGATCTTCCGGCCGAGCTCGTGGAGCCGGTCAACTGGCATCACGCACCGAAACTGGCCGGGGATTACCGATATGAAGCCGCGATTCTCTGCCTTGCCGACGCGGTGGCCCACCTCGCAGTGAATGCCGAGCATCCGCTGAGCACCGTTACTGCAAAGGTCGCCCCGCAGCTCGGCCTTGAGCTTGAGCCGCTCGTGGAGCGCGCCTCGGAACGCCTCGAATCCGGCGAAGCCTCACATTTCGCAGGCATGGTCGCCTGATCATTTTTCCTAAAGGAGTGAAAATTGCCCTGTAAATGGATACCTCGTTTCGACGAGGCGGTGCCTGCCGACGTCGAAAAAATGGCCGATCAGCTCAATATTACTCCCCTGTTGGCCGAGATTCTGTGGAGCAGAGGGCTACATTCCACGGAAGCCATGGACCGTTTCCTCAGCCCGAGACTGGAACATCTGGCGCATCCCTCGACCATTCCCGGACTCGAAGACGCGGCCAACACGCTTGCGCGTGGCTTCGCGGACGGACGTACCGCGGCGGTCTGGGGGGATTACGATGTGGATGGAATCACCTCCTCCACAGTCGTGAAGGAGTTCCTCGCAGCGCGTGGAACAGAGGTTCTGCATCACCTTCCGAACCGTCTGGAGGAAGGCTACGGAATGAACGTGGCCGGTGTTGAGGAGCTTGCCCGCAACGGTGTAACCATGCTTCTGACCGTGGACTGCGGCATCACGGATTTTGAACCCATCCGGCGGGCAAAGGAGCTCGGAATGGTCGTGGTGGTCAGCGATCACCACCTTCCGGCCGATGAATTGCCGGTCGCCGACGCCATCTGCAACCCCAGACTTCCCGGAGGAGAGGGAGGGCCATATGAAGCGTTGGCCGGTGTCGGCGTGGCGTGGATGATAATGGCGCAACTCAATTCCCTTCTCCCCGGCGATCGTGTGGACATGCGTTCCTTGCTTGATCTGGTGGCATTGGGAACCATCGCGGATGTGGTCCCGCTCTCGGGACAGAACCGTATTTTGGTCAAAAATGGTCTTTTGAAGATCAAGGAAGCCAATCGTCCCGGTCTGGCAGCGCTCAAGACCGTGAGTAATTTCGACCGTTACGCGGAGCTTGGAGCCGGGCAGATCGGCTTTCACCTCGCCCCCAGAATCAACGCTGCAGGGCGACTCGGCAGTCCTGAAAAGGGCCTCCAACTGCTCACGGCGCATTCGTACGAAGCCGCATTACCCATTGCAACCGAACTCGACGCGGTCAATGCAGAGCGCAGAAAGACGGAGCTGGAGATTACGGAAGAAGCCATGCGGCAGGCGCATTCAATGCTTGATCACCGCGGTTTCGTCCTTTTTGCCGAGCATTGGCACTCAGGAATTGTCGGGATTGTGGCCTCGCGTGTCGTGGAAAAGTTTTATCGCCCCTGCCTCCTTGTGACCCAAGATCCGGAAACTGGACTGCTCAAAGGTTCCGGACGGAGCATTGATGAGTTCGATTTGCATGGCGGCTTATGCGAACTGGAGGATTTATTGGAAGGCTTCGGCGGACATCGGCAGGCTGCAGGAATGTCCTTGAAGCGGGAAAAACTCGACGCGTTGAGGAAGCGTTTTGATGCAATCGTGGCCCGAGAAGTTGGGGAAAAGCCGTTGGCGCCGAGGTTGAAAGTGGACCGTGAACTGGCCTTTTCGGAGATCACCCACACCCTGCTTCGCGAACTGGACCTTTTGCAGCCCTACGGGATCGGCAATCCGGAGCCCGTGTTTACTTCCGAGCCTGTAGTGGTTCAGGATTACAGACGTTTTGGGCGTGAGCGGGAGCACGTCAAGTTGGTGCTGCGAGACGAAAGAACCGGTGCAAGCCTGCCTGCCAAGGCGTGGCGCAAAGCTGAATCACTTCATCATTCGTCGCAGAATTCAGTAATGAGGTTTGCGTTTACTCCCAAAATTGACCGTTTTGACGGCATTCCTCGGATCGAAATGAACGTCAAAGATTGGAATTAGCAAGCTGATTGTTTGCTTTCAGGCATAAAAAAACGGGGCTTTCGGTGAAACGAAAGCCCCGTTTTTTGTTTGAAATGAAACCTATTTTTTGCTCAGACCGAGCTTTGAAACGACCATTTCGGCCGTGGTCTTGGCGAACTCTTCAGCCGGAAGCCGGTCCTTTTCCTCGGGAGAAAGCACCAGTTCGGGCCGGTTCGCGAGGCTGGTGTCCGGGGTGACTTCATAGTCTGACGGGAAGGAATTTTCGAAGTACATCTGCTGAAAATCGACGAACTTCAGGTGATGAGCGGTGGAGTCGAGTACGCAGGTTTCATCCTTGGAAACAATGCCGAGTTCCTTCGCGCGGGTGGCGCCGGCGAGACATTCACCGCCCTGTGTACAGGCTATGTGCCCGTTTCGATTGGCGAGGATCATGGAATCCATGATCTGCTGCTCAGTCACCTGAACCACCTGAAACGCACCGCGGCCGCCGATGGCTTCGAACTTCTCGGCGAAATGCCTGACGCGAGGGAAGGAAACCGGGTTGCCGATCATGGCGGCTTGCGCAACGCTGGGCGTTACCTTTACCGGATTGAACTCCCGTTCAGCCGGGTCATTCACTGCGTAAAAACGGTACACCGGGTCAGCGTGATGCGACTGGACGCCGAAGACGCGCGGCAGTGTTTCGATGATTCCAAGTGCGTGCAGTTTGAGGAAACCGGCCATGATCGCAGTAATATTACCGGCATTGCCAATGGGGACGAAGACGCATTTTCCGTCGAGATCCCAATCATACCATTGTGCGATTTCAAAAGCGTAGGACTCCTGACCGAGGATGCGCCATGCGTTTTTAGAGTTCAGAAGCGCAACGCGATAGTTGTCGGCCAGATGCTCGACAACCTTCATGCAGTCGTCGAAAACGCCGGGAACTTCCAGCACCTTGGCGCCGGCCCCCAGGGGCTGGGAGAGCTGTGCAGGGGTTACCTTGCCCTGTGGGAGAATGACAACGGACTTGATGGGGCCGCCAACGTAGGAGGCATAGAGCGCGGCCGCCGCTGAGGTGTCGCCGGTGGAAGCGCATACCGTGAGGATTTCGTCCCAACCCTTGGCGCGAGTCAGCGACTTGAGGTAGCTGAATGCGCAGGCCATGCCCCGATCCTTGAAAGACGCGCTGGGGTTCTGCCCGTCATTCTTGTAGGCGGTGCACAGACCGGTGCGCTCGTTCAGGGAGTCGGAAGAGGCCACCACCGGGGTATTTCCTTCGCCGAGGTAGACAATGTCCTCTTCGTTCAGCACTGGGGCCATCAACTCGTAAAAGCGGAAGATGCCGCGCAGTGCCGTGTTCTTGGATGCCGCGCGTTCGTCGAATATCCTGCGCCATTCCGCCCCGGACGTTTTCTTCAGTTCGTCGAAATTCAAATCTTCCAACAGGAAGACACCGCCGCAGTCGGGGCAGGTGTAGTGAAGCTCGTCCGTGGGGAAACGCTTGCCGCAGCCCAGACAGAAGTATTCCATGTCGCCGCGGTAATCAGGAAAAATGTCCTTGCTCATGATCGGGTCATCCATTGGTTGAGTTACGTGGAACGATCGGGTCGACGAGGTTCCGGTTACAACAGGCGCTGGGGAAGATCATCCCTTTTCTGCGAGTTGGTACGGATTATGGCCAGACGCGGGGGATACTCAAGACAACCATGGCCGCGCCAAGGCTGAACTTGATAGTGAAGCCGAACGCCTTGCCCCAGAACGAGCCGAGGGCGGCCAGCTTGGCGGCCTCCATTCCCTTGTCGGGCAGTTCCACTACGAGACACCCAAGATAGGCTCCCGCCAACGCACCGAGTATGGCGCCGATACCGAAGAAAAACGGCGCACCGAAAATGGCGCCGATGATGGCGCCGACGATGCCGCCGACGTTGCCGCCTCCGCTGGCGCCGTATCGTTTCGCCCCCCATGATTGCAGGACGAACTCAAGAATCTCGCCAACCACGGCCATGGCGGCAAGAACGCCGACAAAGCCCCAGCCCATGGATTCGGGATAAATCCACTTCCACAAAGCCACGAGCGCGAGGGCGATCCAGTTGGCAGGCCCGCCGAACACGTTGACGATCTGCGACGCCAACAGCAGCAGTATGATCAGGCTTGACCAGAGGTATTCCATCGAGGCTTACTCCTTGTCGCGAAGGTCCACAACGCGCACGGCCTTGCCCGGCGCCTTGGGGATGGAGTCGTGCATGACCAGTTCCACACGCGGGGTGACGAGAATCTCGTCGCAAAGTCTGGCGGCGATGCGCTTCTGGAGCCCCTGGAGAGCGCGCATGTCCTCCACGAAGTATTCGTCCTTGATCTCCACCTTCACGCGCAGTTGGTCCATATAGCCTTCGCGGAAAAGTTCGATGAGGTAGTTGTGTCCCACCTCGGGCAGGGACATGAGGGCCTGCTCAATCTGCATGGGGTAGATGTTCACACCTTTGAGGATGAGCATGTCGTCGGCGCGGCCTGTGATGCGGTCGATGCGGCGTCCGGTGCGGCCGCAGGGACATTCGCCGGGCAGGAAGCGTGTGAGGTCCCGCGTACGGTAGCGGATGATGGGCATGCCCTCACGGGTCAGGGTGGTCATGACAAGTTCGCCTATTTCTCCCTCCGGGACATGCTCGCCCGTGACGGGGTCGATGATCTCGGCGATGTAGGAGTCCTCCCAGACATGCATACCGTTCTGCTCGGTGCATTCAAAGGCCACGCCCGGCCCGTTCATTTCCGACAGTCCATAGGAGTTGTACGCCTTGAGGTGCAGCATCTCCTCGATGCGTCTGCGGGTTTCCTCGGTGTGCGGTTCCGCGCCGATCAGCGCGATTTTCCACGGCATCTCTTCGGGGGCGTAGCCCGCTTCCCGCACTTTGGCAGCAAAGTAGAGCGCAAAGGACGGGATGATGTGAAGCGCGGTCACGTTGAAATCGCGGATGAGCTTGATCTGGCGCTTGGTGTTGCCCGCTCCGGCGGGAATGGTGAGGCAGCCGAGGCGCTCGGAGCCGTAATGAATTCCGAGACCCCCGGTGAACAGCCCGTAGCCGCTCAGGTTCTGGAGAATGTCGGAACGACGGATGCCCACCGCGTACATGGAGCGGGCCATGAGCTCGGCCCAGGTGTCGAGATCCCTCTGTGTATAAAGGATGGCCGTGGGCGTGCCTGTGGTGCCGGAGGAGGCGTGCAGGCGCACGAACTCGTCAAGGGGGCGGGTCAGCAGACCGTAGGGATACTGCCCGCGCAGGTCGTCCTTGGTGGTGAAGGGGAGCTTGGTGATATCGGCGGCGGTCCGAATGTCGTCGGGGTCGAAATCCTTGAGCCTTTCCGCATAATAGGGAGAATTCACGGCGTTTTTGAGCACGGCGCGAAGCCTTTCGGCCTGCAGTTTCTCCAGTTCAGGGCGGGCGAGGGTTTCAGCGGGATCGAAATACATGATGGCCCCTTGATTGTGTTGCGGTTATTCGGACTGCTGCGGATTTTCGCCGTATTCGGAACCGTACGGCAGCGTCTCCATATTCTCGAAGAGCGTGCACTCTTTCTTGAAGTACAGTGTGACGGAACCGGTGGGACCGTTACGCTGCTTGCCGATGATGACTTCGGCCTCGAATTTGCGCGGGTTGTCGTCGCTCTTGTTATAAGCGGCGTCGCGGTATAGGAAGATAATGATGTCGGCGTCCTGCTCGATTGCGCCGGATTCGCGAAGGTCAGACATCATGGGCCGCTTGTCGGTGCGTTCCTCGACTTTTCGGTTGAGCTGCGAGAGCGCGATGACCGGAACGTCCAATTCCTTGGCGAGGGCCTTGAGGCTTCGGGAAATATCGGAGATTTCCTGCTCGCGCGAGTCGGGGCGCGCACTCGAACGCATCAACTGCAGGTAGTCCACGACAATGAGGCCGATGTCGTGTTCGGCCTTGAGCCGACGGCACTTGGCCTGAAGGTCCAGTGTGGAGAGGGCCGGGGTGTCGTCAATGAAAATCGGCGACTGCTGGAGAACGTCCGCCGCTTCGTACAGCCTCTGCCAGTCGTCATCTTCGAGGTAGCCTGTCCGAAGGTTGCTCAGATGGACCTGACTCTGCACGGCGAGCAGGCGGGTCATGAGCTGTTCCATGGACATTTCAAGCGAGAATACGGCGGTGGGGACCTCGGAGCGGGCCCCGGCGCGCAGGGCCAGATTGAGCGCGAACGCGGTCTTGCCCATTGATGGACGGCCCGCGACGATAAGCAGGTCGGACTTCTGCAGTCCTGCGGTCAACTTGTCGAATTCAGTGTAATGGGTCTGAATCCCGGTGACCGCGCTCTTGTTCTCGAACTTGTGCGTCAGTTCCTCGAAGACCCTGCCGACCAGCCGCTTGCTGTCGAGCATGTTGGTCTCGGCCTTGGACTGCGCGATCTTAAAAATGTCTTTTTCCGCGACGCTGAGCATCTCGTCCACATTGCCGGTCTCGAAGCAGCTGCCGATGATGTTCGCGGAAACATCGATAAGCTGCCGCAGGATGGCTTTGTCGCGGACGATTTTTGCGTGATAGTTCGCGTTGGACGCGCTGACCACCGAGTCTGCAAGCTCGGCCAGATAGACGGGGCCGCCGATGGAGTCGAGGGTGCCCTTGGTGCTCAGGTGGTTGCCTACTGTGATGAGGTCGATGGGGCTGTTGCTGCGCGAGAGTTCCGTGAAGGCTTCGAAGATGGCCTTATGCGACGGTGAATAGAAGTGGTCGCCCTGCACTATCTCGACGAGCGAGTTGAACAGGGACGGACTCTGGAAGACGCCGCCCAGTACGGCCTGCTCGGCCTCGAGATTGTGGGGGGGGACTTTACGCAAAAGGTCGGAGGAGGCCCCTTGCAGGGCATCCTCCGACGTCTTTGCGTTGCGATAGTTGCCGGACTTATTCGGTCTCGGCATCGGCGGATTCGGCAGCCGCTTCAGGCTCGGCCTGGGCAGCCGGAGCTTCCTCGACGGGCTCCTCGATCACGCCGCCTTTCTTGGCGACGGTGAGCTTCAGCTCGCCGCGAACATCCGGATGCAGCTTGATTTCGATATCGAACTCGCCCAGAGAGCGGATGGGATCTTCCATCACGATCTTGCGGCGGTCGATGTCCACACCCTGTTCAGCCATGGCGTCGGCGATGTGGGTCGGGGTGACGGAGCCGTACAGCTTGTCGCCTTCACCCACGCGCACGGTGATTTCCACCGGATTGGCGGCAATCTTGGCGGCCAGTTCTTCGGCGTCGGCGCGGAGGCGGTCGGCCTGAGCCTTGAGCTTTTTGCGCTCGAGCTCGAACTGCTTAAGGTGAGCCGGGGTGGCCGGGGCGGCAAATCCCTGAGGGATCAGGTAGTTGCGACCGTAGCCGGCCTTGACGGTGACCACGTCGCCGAGGCGACCGAGGGAGTCGATGTCAGCACGAAGAATAAGTTTCATGATGCGTCCTCCCTACAGGTTGGTCTTCTTTTTCACGTCCGTGGAGTGGACAGTGGTGTAGTACAGAAGAGCCATCTGGCGAGCGCGCTTGACCTCGGTGGTGAGCCTGCGCTGGTGCTTGGCACAGGTACCGGTGATGCGGCGGGCGATGATCTTGCCGCGCTCGGTCACGAAGTCCTTGAGCACGTCCGGGCGCTTGTAGTCCAGGGGGAGTTCAGCGTCGGCGCAGAACCGGCAGAACTTCCTACGCGGAGTGAATTTTTTGCGAAATGCCATTTTCGGTCCTCCTTACGCGGCCTGCTTGACGGTGATGAACTTGAAGATGCCGTCGGTGATGCGGATGTGACGTTCCAGTTCGGCGATGAGCTTGCCGGGAGCGTCGAACACCAGGCGCACGTAGTAGCCCCGGGACTGCTTCTGGACGGGATAGGCGAGGGTGCGCATGCCCCACTCGTCGGTCTCGGTCATTTCGCCGCCCTGATCGGCGATGATCCCGGTGAATTTGTCCAGGATTTCCTTGCGGTTCTCGTCACCCAGTTCGGGGGAGAGCAGCAGAAGGGTTTCATAAGATGCCATATTTCCTCCTTTTGGTCGTGGGCCCCACTCCGTGGCGCGGAGCAGAGCAAGGCAAGAGAGGGTATTTAGTCCCTTTCCTTGTCGCTGTCAAGTTTGTCGCCGTCGTCCTGCGGCTTCCAGCCGCAGGTCTTGTCCGGGCCTCAGCCCAGCTTCACGCCCAGCTTCGGAAAAACGAAGCGGGCGATGATGTAACCGGCGATGAAGACGATGCCGAGTATGGCGAGATCGCCCATGGCGTCCTCCTAGCTCGAAAGTTCGCTGCCGGTAAGCAGCTTGTAGGCTTCGAGGTATTTCTTTCTGGTGCCTTCGGCGATTTCCTCCGGGATGGAAGGTCCGGGGGGCTGCTTATTGAAGCCGATATCCACCAGCCAGTCGCGCATGTACTGCTTGTCGAAGCTGGGCTGGGATTTCCCGGGCTCGTATCCTTCCACGGGCCAGAACCGCGAAGAGTCCGGTGTCAGCACCTCGTCGATGAGGATGAGTTCGCCGTCAACGGTACCGAATTCGAACTTGGTGTCCGCGATGATGATACCGCGTTCACGGGCATAGTCGCGGGCGCGGCTGTAGATGGCCAGAGAGATTTCCTCCACCTTGCGCATCATCTCTTCACCGACCAGCTCGGAGGCGCGGTCAAGGGTGATGTTTTCGTCATGGTCGCCGAGGTCGGCTTTGGTGGAAGGCGTGAACAGCGGCTGCGGAAGCATCTCCGATTCTTGAAGATTATCAGGAAGATTGTGGCCGCAGACCTCACCTGTCTTCTGGTAGTCCTTCCAGCCGGAGCCGGTGATGAAGCCGCGTATAATACATTCAATAGGGAGCGGCTTGGCCTTCTTGACCAGCACGGAGCGGCCTTCGAGCATTTCGCGGTGCGCCTTGAGCGGCTCGGGGTAGTCATCCACGCGAGAAGCGATGACGTGGTTGGGGACGAGGTCCTTCATGCGTTCCATCCAGAAGAGGGTAATGCTGTTGAGCACAGCGCCTTTCTGCGGAATCGGGTCCGGAAGGACCACGTCGAAGGCGGAGATGCGGTCGGTGGTCACGATGAGCAGCGTATCCGCGTCGATCTCGTAGATGTCGCGGACCTTGCCCCGGGAAACAAGGGGGTATTCCTTGATGTCGGTGTTGACAACGGCTTTCATGGCGGCTCCCTGTTTATGATTGCTTGTTGCGGCATTCCACGCTTCTGGCGTGCGCCTCGAGACCTTCGAGTCTGGCAAGCCGGGCGATTTTGTCGCCGTGTCGGGCTACGTAGCTCGGGCTTGCTGCAATGACACTGGATTTTTTGCAGAAATTCTGGACGGACAGTGCGGATGAGAAACGCACGGTACGCAGAGTCGGCAAAACGTGGTTCGGTCCGGCGAAGTAATCGCCAACCGGCTCCGGCGAATGGTGACCCATAAAGATGGCCCCGGCGTGCCGGATGACACCGAGGTGCGACCATGGGTCGGCTAGCGAAAGTTCGAGATGTTCGGGCGCGATGCGGTTGATCAGGTCGGCTCCGACCGTAAGGTCGTCAACCACTATGGTCGCTCCCCAGTCGGCCAGCGCCTTGGCGGCGATCTCTCCTCTCGGGAGTTCCGCCGTCTGGAGTTTGAGCTGTTCACAGGTCCTTTCAGCCAGTTCAGGGCTGTCCGTCACGAGGATGGAAGCGGCGAGCGGGTCGTGCTCGGCCTGCGAGAGCATGTCGGCTGCAAGCCACTCAGGATTGGCGGAGTCATCGGCGAGGATGGCGATCTCACTGGGGCCGGCCACCATGTCGATACCAATCTGCCCTATGAGCTGAGACTTGGCCGTGGCCACAAAAATATTGCCGGGCCCCGCGATGACGTCGCAGGGGGCGATGCTTTCGGTGCCGTAGGCGAGGGCGCCGATGGCCCAGGCGCTTCCGGAGAGGTGGACCTCGTTCAGCCCCAACAGGGCCGCAGTGGCGAGAATGTATGGGTTGAGCGTACCGTCGGCGCGCGGGGGCGAGGTGACGGCGATGCTCTCCACTTCGGCCACCTGCGCCGGGATGGCATTCATTATAAGGCTGGATATGAGCGGTGTTTCTCCGCCTTTGCCGCCGGGAACATAGAGCCCGACGCGGTCGACAGGTCGCACCATCTGTCCGAGTATGGTGCCGTCCTCGGAAGTGGTCCACCACGAGTTTTCGCGCTGCATTTCATGGAAATTCCGAACATTGTCTATGGCTTCCGCAAGAATATCACGGTCTTCAGCGGGGATGGTGGACAGTGCTTCCCGGATCACGTCTTCTGGGACGCTCAACGTGTCTCGTGTAATGTCCGGGCAGTCGAATTTTGCGGTGTACTCAACCAGCGCGTCGTCGCCACGGCTACGGATGGCCTCGAGTATTTCCCTGACAATGCCGTCGACCTTGGTGTCCGGGTCTTTGCGCCTGTCCAGCCACTGCCGGATTTCGTCCCAGTCCTGATGTCCCGTATACGTAAGTTGCTTGCAGGGCATACTGCTCCTCTGCGGCTAGGTGGTCGGAAATGGTTCTGCTGCTTGCCGGGAGGCCATCTATACCCAAGGGGGGGGCAAAAGTCGAGAGGATGAAAGCCAACAAAAAAGGGCCGGGGCAAAAGCCCCGGCCCGGTAATGTCGCTTGGCAAGCAGGTAGTCGCTTACAGCTTAGAAGCTGTAGTTCATACCCATGGACAGCTTGTAAGCGTCGCCGCCGGTGTCGTTGCCCCAGACGTCTTCATCCAGGTCGGCGTTGACCCAACCAAGCTGCACGTAACCGGTCAGCTCGTCGTAGATCTTGTACTCGGAGTCGAAGTTGACTTCCCAGACGTGATCTTCTTCGGTCAGGGTGTTGCCGTAGGTGCGGTTGTTGAAGGTAGCAACGTCAGCGTCGGCAACCCAGTCTTCGTCGTTGGTACCGGTGTAGTAGACGATACGAGCGGTGTGGGACAGGTCTTCCATGAAGGAGAAGTCCTTCATTGCGAGGCCGAGAGCCCAGAAGCCGAGCAGGCTCGGGTCGTTACCAGCGATGGCGCCGGAGAGACCCCAGTTACCGTCGGTGAAGAAGGAGCTGATAGCCCAGTCAGCAGCGAGGGTGGGCATACGCTCGGATTCGCCACCGTCGTCGGTGGAGTTTCCGTCTTCACCGGAGGTGTAGACGAAGAATGCTTCAGGGGTGACGTACTCTTCCCAGCCGGTGTAGGCCACGGAAGCGTCGAACAGGTAACCGGACATCTTGTTGATGTCTTCGTCAGCGTCGACAGCACCGTAGTTGAAGTCAGCCTTGGTCACGAAGTCAGCGAAGGTGCCTTCGAAGGCAACGCCTGCCCACCATGCGCCGTCGACTTCTTTTTCGCCGGCAGTCGCGTTGAACGCGGAGAGGCCGCCGAGAAGGGCGTTACCAACGTTGTCGCCAACGTTGGCGTATGCGAAGAACGGCTTCACGGAGATGTTGTCGAAAGCCATCGGAGCAACGGCCATGTAGACGTCCTGCTGACCGAGCTTGTTCTCTTCGTTGGCGTTCTGACCAGCGCGAGCGTAGCCCACGAGGTAGGAGATGTTCTCGGTGATCGGACCGCTGACGGTGGCAGCAGCCACTTCGTCGTTGAGGATCATGCCGCCATTGAGGTCAACTGCGGAGGGCAGGGAGATGCCCTGGAAACCAACGCGGGAGTTGATTTCGGTGCCGGGCCAGTTGAAGTCAATGTAGCCCTGCTTCAGTTCAAAAGCATTCTGGCTAGCGGTGATGGAGGTGGCGCCGACGCCCCAGGTGTTGGTGCCAGCTTCGGTGTACACAACGCCCTTGAGGTTTTCGTTGGCGATGAACTGGAACTTGGTGCGCAGACGCTGCAGGACGTTGTAGGCCTGGTCGCTGTCGGTGTTCAGGTCATCGTCGAGACCCATGTTGCTCTGCCAGTAGGCTTCAAAGGTGTAGTCACCGGAAGCCTTGATGTCAGCCGCGGAAGCGGTGGTGGCCAGGCCCAGCACGAAAGTGCAGAGCAGAGCCAGCATGACAAAACGTTTCATTGTTTACCTTCCTTCTTTTGCAATTTGCGCCAAGCAATTGGCATTACCGAGTCCCCTTTTACGCGAGGGTGGGGTGGGATGCAAGGGGTTGGTGCGTGATTTTTTGAAAAAGGTACAATTTTTTTTACAGTCCAAAAAATTGGTCCGCAGTAGCGTCGCGTTTTTGCTATCATCCTGAAATGTAAAGTGTTTTTGTTGTCCTTGATAGGTGCGTCTACTCGCGGTATTACTCGAAAAACATGGAAACCGGCTTTTTTTGCCAAATCGGAGTTCGAGTCGTTGAGTACGAAGTACAAATTTTCACCCACGGATTTTCCCCGCTCTCCCGGTGTCTATCTCATGAAGGATTCTTCGGGGAGAATCATTTATGTGGGCAAGGCGTCCAGTCTTCGCGCGCGGCTGGCGTCGTATTTCCGGGCGTCAGAGCGGTTGACTCCCAAGACCCGGGCGCTGGTGGAGCGCATTGACTCGATAGACATTCTTCTCGCGTCCTCGGAAAAGGAAGCCCTGCTTCTTGAAGCAAGCCTGATCAAGAAACATCGCCCGCGCTACAACGTGGTGCTTCGCGACGACAAGCAGTATGTTCTCTTTCGGCTGGACAAGTCGAACCGCTATCCTCGCCTCGTGATGACGCGAAGGGCTGTTCGTGACGGAGCGGTGCATTTCGGTCCCTTCACCTCGGGCACCGCCGCCAAGCAGACATGGAAACTTGTGGGCAAGGTCTTCCCTTTGCGCAAGTGTTCCGATCACGCCTTTAACAACCGCGTTCGCCCGTGCCTATATTATGATATGGGCCAGTGTCTTGGGCCGTGCGTGCTCGATGTGGACCCCGACGAGTACAGTGAGGTCGTCAAACGGGTTGAACTGTTTCTGGCCGGGAGGACGTCCGAACTGCTCGACCAGCTGCGGCGCGAAATGCAGTGTGCCTCGGAGGCGCTGGAATTTGAACGGGCCGCCCGAATCAGGGATCAGATCCGGGCAGTGGAGCAGACCGTCGAACGACAGGTCGCGGTGTTGCCGGACGGGAAAGACCTCGACGTCGCGGCAATGGCGGAGACCGCCGGCGGGCTCGGGCTCGGCCTGCTGTTCATCAGGCAGGGCAAGCTGCTGGATGAAAAGCACTTCTTCTGGCCCGGACTGACGCTGGAGGAGGGGCCGGAGGCGCTTCGGAGTTTTCTCATTCAGTTTTATACAAAGGGGAAGTTCCTGCCTCCGCGTATCATCGCGCCGGGCATCGAAGATCCCGAGGTGCTCTCCGAAGCCCTTTCGGAGCACTCCGGAAAAGCGGTGCGCGTTGCGGTCCCTTATGGCTCCCGGGACAAGCACCTTGTGGAGCTTGCCTCCCGCGTCGCGCTCAGGGCCGAGTCTGACCGCGAAGTCGGCGTTTCCGTCATGCTGAAGAACGCCTTGCGGCTGGACAGAGAGCCGGAGCGTATCGAGGGTGTGGACGCTTCGCACCTCGGCGGGCAGGGGATGCGCGTGGGGCAGGTCGTGTTCGTGAACGGGCTGCGCTCCAAGGATGACACGCGGGTGTACTCGGTTCCGGAGTCCGAAGGCAGCTCAGACGACTATGCCGCGCTTGCCGAGTGGGCCGAAAGACGTATCGAGTCCGGTCCGCCGTGGCCCGATCTGGTGCTCATCGACGGCGGCAAGGGGCAACTTGCCTCGGTCGAGCGGGTTTTATCCGAGCAGGGGGCGGACTGGCCGCTGGCGTCCATTGCCAAGGGGCCTTCGCGTCGAGCGGGAGAGCTGGAGGACAGGATTTTCCGGCCCGGAAGGAGCAATCCCGTGAAGCTCAAGCCGGGCTCGCCGGAACTGCTTTTTCTGCAACGGGTTCGCGATGAAGTGCATCGGCTGGTCATCGGGGCACAGCGACGAACCAGAAAGCAACGCGTACTGGACAGTCAGGTCGGATCCATAGAAGGGGTCGGTCCCAAAACGGCGAGGCTGTTGTGGGATCGTTTCGGCGGGATCGATGCCATGCTGGATGCTTCTCTGGACGACATCCTGTCGCTGCCCGGCATCGGAAAGAAGCGGGCCGCGGTCATCCACGAAGCGCTGGAGCGAATGCGAAAGGCCAAGTCCCGCAGCTAGATTTCGAAAGGCTTGCCGATCTCCGTGGGGACCATCCTGGTCGACGGGGAGCAACGTTCCAACGCGCCTTCGAAGTCCTGCAGGTTTTGCAGCAGGATCGGCCACGTGCCCCAGTGCATGGGCACAACCTGATCGCAGCCGATCATGGTGCACGCGTGGGCCGCGTCCTCGGCGTCCATTGTGAAGCGCCCGCCGATGGGCAGGAAGGCCGTGTCGATGTCGTGCCGTTGTCCGAACAGTGCCATGTCTCCGAAAAGGCCCGTGTCCCCGGCATAGTAAAGACAGCGGCCGTCCTCGAAAGTCAGGATGAACCCGGCGGGGGAGCCGGTGGCGGAGGAGTGTGCGGCCTGAACCATCTTGATGTTGATGCCGTACCGAACCACGGTTCCGCCGATGTTCATGCCCACGCCGAGAGATTCCGGAAGGCCCTGCACGATCAGGCTCTGGATGACGTCGAAGATGGCGACTACTTCGGTGTCCAGACGCGTTGCCAGCTCGAGGGTTTGGCCCACGTGGTCGGCGTGGTCGTGGGTGACAAGGATCAGGTCGGCTTCCTTGATGTCCTTGTACGTAACCGGCGCCGCCGGGTTGCCCACAAAAAACGGGTCGATGAGGATCGTGATTTCACGGTTTTTGATGCGAAAATTTGAATGACCGAACCAGGTGACTTCCATCCGTTCCTCCTAGTCGCCCCAGCGACGATACAGGTCGTGGGGGATGTCCAGTTGATCCAGTGTCTTGCCGGCGATGAATCCGGCCAGAGCGTCGACCCCGCCGGGCTCGTGGTAGAAGCCCGGACAGGCCGGGAGTATCACGGCTCCCGCCTTGGCGGCGCGGAGCATGTTTTCCAGATGGATGACGCCGAGCGGAGTCTCGCGCGGGACGAGCACGAGCTTGCGGCCTTCCTTGAGGGTGGCGTCCGCGGCACGGTGCAGAAGCCCTTCGCCGTAACCGTTGGCGATGGAGGCGAGGGTCTTCATCGTGCAGGGGCAGACGATCATGCCGTCGTGTCGCCATGATCCGCTGGCGGGCGGAGCGGTGATGTCTCTGCAGTCGTGCAGGATGCAGCCCTTGGCGAGGTCGTCCACGGTCATGCCGGTTTCGATGGATAAGACTTTCTCGGCGGCTTCGGAAACTATGAGGTGCGTTTCCACTCCGGGAGCGGCGGCGAGGGCTCTGGTCGTTGCCATGGCGTAAGGCATCCCGCTCGCACCGGTCACGGCAAGCACGATCCTTCTGTCGGTACTGGGCAAATCTGTTTCTCCCGGCTTTGTCCGGCATGGTGCCGAATGAAATCTTTGGGGTATATCTAAACTTTTTTTAGAACGATAATCAAGCCGAAACCCCGTCATTCTTTCGGTATTTCGTCACAGAGCTTCTATTTTGTCTCTTGGCGGGCTATGCTTGACAGTGATACCGGGGTAATATAGTAACCCCGTTTCGTGCGGGCAATTAGCTCAGATGGATAGAGCGCCAGCCTCCGGAGCTGGAGGTCGCAGGTTCGACTCCTGCATTGCCCGCCACAAATATGTAATCCCCAAGCCCCCGCCCGTCGGGGGCTTTTTCGTGCAATGCTTCCAGCTCACGGTGCCTGTGGCCGTGGGGGCAGATGATTTCGCGCTGGACCTTCGCTTCGTCCGCGACTAATGAGTACGTCATGACATCAGTGCGAATCGGCGACACTCCCGACATCCTTTTCGTCGAACAGGACTATTTCATCGTCCCGGAGCTGCGTCGTGCCATGGAGCGGCTCGGAGTCACCCATCGCCGCATCGCCTTTCGTCAGTCGCAGGATTTTCTGAAGGAGCTTTTCGAGGCGATCGCCGCGCGGCGGCCAGACTTCATCCTGACCGTCAACCATGCGGGACTCGACGGCGAGGGGCAGGTCCTGGAGCTGCTGAGAGGGCGCGGCGTGCCGCTTGCAAGCTGGTTTGTGGACCGCCATGAGATGTACATGCGCGGGCCGGTTTCACCGGATGCGCTGCTGGCCGTGTTTTCGTGGGACCCCGAGGCGGCGCGGGCCATCGGCAGAACAGGCGTGGCGTATGCGGGGTATCTTCCCCTGGGCACGGATCCTGAGTGCTTTCGACGCGGTGATGACGTACCCGGAAAGACCGGGGTCGGGTTTGTGGGGTCGTCGTGGACCGGAAAGGTCGCGGACGTGCTTAAGGCCGGGCGTTACTGCGCCGACCTTCTGCGCGGTTTCAAGCCCCTTGCGGAGAAGTGGCTCCTTTCGCCGGGAGCTCCTGTTTTTCGTGTGCTTCGGAGCGAGAAGTCGCTCTATGATGTATGGAAAAGGCTTTCCGATGAAGAGCGGACCCTCTACCTACGATTGGTGCAGATGGAGGCCACCCGAAAGCATCGCATAACCGCCATCCGTGAGCTTCTTCCTTTCAGGCCTGTCGTGGTCGGGGATGCGTATTGGCGCAAATCGCTGGCGGGGAGAGGGGAGTACGAATGGAAGCCGCGGCTGTCCTATCGCGACGAGCTGCCCGGCTTTTACGGGAGTAATGCCGTGAACTTCAACGTGACGAGCCTGCAGTCGTACGCATCGGTCAACCAACGGGTGTACGACGTTCCTGCCTGCGGTGGATTCCTGCTGACAGACGCCGGAGAGACGCTGGAGGGGTTGTTCGATCCTGAGAGCGAAGTGGCCTGCTACGACCGGTCCGAGGACATCGGCCCACAGGTCGCCCGCTGGCTGGAGGATCCCGCAGGAAGACGCGGGGTGGTCGAAGCCGCCCGCCGGAGGATACTGGCGGAACACACTTACGAGCATCGTCTGGCGGAGATTGTCTCCGTGATGCGTAAGGTCTTCTGAGCTGTTGCTGGTTACTCTGAGGACTCCTCGGAGTGCTCGTCTTCAGCGGGGGTTTCTTTTTCCCGTTTCCTCTCCTGCTTCTTGAGCAGCTTCTCTTCTTTCTTCTTTTTCTTGGCCAGATCCTTCTGACGTTTTTCAAATTTATAGTTGCGCTGGGCCAATGAAATCTCCTTGTAGCAGGTGAAAGAAAGCGCCCGCCTCCCGGATGAGAGACGGGCGCCGGATGCCTTTACTGAAGCAGGAAGCTACCAGCGGGGGCGCTCGACGCGGGGACGAGCTTCGTTCACTTTGATATTACGGCCGCCGAAATCCTTGCCGTCAAGGTTGTCGATGGCTTCCTGCGCGTCGGAATCGCCCATTTCGACGAAACCGAAGCCGCGAGGGCGACCGGTTTCACGGTCCTCGATGAGGTTGACGGAGTTGACTTCGCCGTAGGTCTGGAACGCGGCGCGAACTTCGTCTTCGGTCATGGACCAGGGCAGATTGCCGACATAAAGCTTCTTGGACATGTACTGTTCTCCTAGAACAAGAGTGATGATGCAATGGCGCCCGTGCGCCAATAATAAAAAAGGAGCAGCAAGCAAGATGCTTTCGCTGCTCCTGAATGTACCTGTTTCCTTCAAACCAGCGCTGGCCAACATTTAGACCGCGCCTCCACGGGTGCCGCTGGTGTGTGTCAGAGGGGACAATCCTTCAAAATGAACCCTGTGTCAAGGTCTTTTTGGGGATATCTGTATTTTTCGGCGACAGGATGATTTCAAACAAAATTTGTGTGTGATGTATGCTGCGTTCGAAATCATTGTAGTGCGAATGAATAAAATGGGTATGACATGTTTATTGCAATAAATGACATGGATTGAGTCTGGTTATTATACTGCATTGAGCAGTCATGAGATGAAATTTGTATACAGACGATGCTCAAAACAATTTACAGCTATGCAATAAAAGTTTTCAAGCATGACTAAAATTTTTTTGAGCACTTGTTCATGTGTTGTTCTTTGCGCGATCCTTCTTGAAATGAGGAATGGATATGTGCCACAAGTTTTTTCCCGTCCTTGATAAAGGGCGATGCTATGGAAAAAAGCCACTCATCTGGAGGTTCATATCGCTGCCTGGAATGACAAGAGCAAGGCCAAGGAATTCGTTGTCGAAAAGCTCGGCAACGATCTGTCGGAACCGTCCGTGGTGGCTGTAACGGAGGCGCTTCACAATGAGGTGCTGCTCAGGACGCCCCGTGACGCGGCGTGTAGCGCCGGGTGTCATTACTGTTGCCATATCATTGTACATGCGAGTATCCCCGAGACGATCAAGGTCGCTTGCGGGGTCGACCGGTCCATCTTCAATCGCGTTCATGACCGGCTGGACGAGTTGAGCAGGGACGAATGGATAGCGTACAAGAATCATTGGGTGGAGAATCAGATACCGTGTCCGTTTTTGCTGGACGGAAACTGCTCCGTATATGATTGCCGGCCGAGCGTCTGCCGGGGGCAGTACTCCCTAGATGCCGGTGAGTGTCTCGCCGCCTATCATGCCTGTGACCCCGAGTCGTCGGTGACGAACTTCTTCAACCACAAGAAAGTAAGCGCCATCCCGCGCGATGCTCTCGTGGACGGTTGTGCCGCCATGGGGCTTCACTCTTATCTGGTGATCATGCCGCTGGCCGTACGCATCCTGCTCAAGGAAAAGGATGCGGTGCCGCGCTGGCTCGCCGGCGAGGATGTGTTTCGTGAGGCCTGCGCGCATTAGCACAGTCGAGTAGAATGAAAAGGTCCGCCCGAGGCGGACCTTTCTTTCTGGGCGGTCCATAAACGAAAGAAGCCTCCAGTCGAAACTGGAGGCTTTTGCTTTCGTGGTGGTGGGCGATACTAGATTTGAACTAGTGACTTCCACCGTGTGAAGATGGCACTCTGACCAACTGAGTTAATCGCCCACGGCGGAGAAGACTTATACGTTCAGCGGTGCAGCTTGGCAAGCCCTTTTTTGCATTTTTTTCATGTTTCCGCCCTTGGGGAATCACATGATTCGCAGTCGTCGCCGGAACGGTGGTAGCAGGTGAGCCCGCAACGCATGCAGCGGCACATTTCATACTTGGCCTGCTCGGTGTCCAGCGCGCCCTCCACTTCGGAAAAGGTGCATACGCGCTCCTCTCCATGGCAGAGATGCGGCATCTTGGAGCGATGCCTGATGTTGACGTTGTGAACTTCCTTGAAGATCGTGTATGGGATCATCCCTCGCTGCAGCCGCTTGGGAACGAGCAGCGCCTCTTCGGTCAGCAGCTGATGAATGCTCCGCGCAGCCTTTCTTCCTTCGCCGAGAGCAGAGATGACGAGATCCGGACCGAGGTGCGCGTCACCGCCGACGAAGACGTTGGGTACGGCGGTTTGCAGCGTGTCCGGGTCGGCGGCGAGGGTGCGCCACTGCGTGGATTCGATGGAGCATTGTCCTTCGTCGTCATACAGGCATTCCAGTTCAGGGCGCTGGCCAATGGCCAGAAGAACCATGTCGCACTCGATGCGGGACTCGGATCCTTCGACAGGCACAGGTTTTCTGCGTCCCGAGGCGTCGGGTTCGCCCAGTTCGTTGCGGATGAATTCAAGGTGCGTGACCCGGCCTTCGTCATTGACGATGAACCGTTTGGGGGTGGCCAGCATCTGGAATTTGATGCCTTCGTCCTCGCAGGCCTGAACTTCTTCGACGTTGGCGGGCATTTCCTCGCGTGTGCGGCGGTAGACCATGGTGACGTCCGCGCCGAGTCTCAGGCTGGTGCGAGCGCTGTCCACCGCGGTGTTGCCGCCGCCGATGACCACGACCTTCTTGCCCACTTCGGCCGGCACCCCGAGCCCGACCTTGGTCAGGAACTCGGTGCCGCCTTCAACGCCTTTGGCGTCCGCTCCATCGACGGGAAGCTGGCCGCTGACCCACGCGCCGATGCCGAGGAATACCGCCTCGTACCCTTGTTCTTCCAGTGACGGCAGGGAAATGTCCCGCCCGAACTTGGTCTCTGTGACCACGTCGATGCCGAGCTCGAGGATTCCCTCAATCTCCCAGTCGAGCACGGCCTTTGGTAGCCGGTATTCTGGAATGCCATACCGCAACTGCCCGCCGATCTTGGGCATTGATTCAAAAATGGTGGGCGCGTGACCGAGCCTCCGCAGGAAGTAGGCGCATGACAATCCTGACGGGCCGCCGCCGATGACAGCCACTTTGCGGCCCGTGTCCGGCAGGCATTCTATGGGCTGGCGCTCGCCGGAGTTCATCTCCCAGTCTGCGATGTAGCGCTTGATCATGTTGATGCCGATGGGCTCTTCGACGTGCTGTCTGCGGCAGTCCTTCTCGCAGGGACGCGGGCAGACGCGGCCGATGGAGAGCGGCATGGGGATGCGTTCGCGAATCGTCGCGAGCGCCCCTGCCATGTCGCCGCGGCTGGCCTGCTCGATGTAGCGGGGAATGTTGATTTCACCCGGACAGCGCTGACGGCAGGGGGCAAGACAGTCGGTCTCAAGGTTGAGGTGGGTCATTCGGGAGGACAGGCTCACCAGCGAGATGACGCCGCGAGGGCAGGCCACCACGCAGCCATTGCAGGCCACACAGCGGTCGGGGTTGACCACAGGGTAGCCGTTCGGCCCCATGCGTATGGCGTCGAAGGCGCAGGCGTCCACGCAGGAACCGTAGCCGAGGCACCCTTCGGGGCACATCTTGGAGCCGGTGTAGAGCATGGCCTGCGCGCGGCAGTCGGTTACGCCCTCGTACCCGTATACGTCCTCGGCGCGGTCCCCGCCCGTGCAGTCCACAAAGGCGATCTTCGGTTCGGTGACCTTGAGCTCGATGCCCATGACCCGTGCGACGTTTTTCGCCACTTCGGGACCGCCGATGACGCAGACGTCGGAACCGGCCTCGCCCTTGACCACGCCGTTGGCCGCGCCGTTGCAGCCGGGGTAGCCGCACGCGCCGCAGTTGGCGCCCGCCAGAACGCGTTCCACCTGCGCGATGCGCGGGTCTTCGTAGACGTAGAGGACCTTGGAGGCCACCGCGAGGACGACTGCTGCCGTGAATCCGATGCCGAGAAGGACGAGAACCGAGGATGTAATCATGCCGCTACCGTATCATTGGGGTTTGGCCGAGGCGAGGTCGCCTGTCGGCTCCGTTCCCGAAGCGGTGAAACAGATGCTCACCGTGCGCAGATCGGAACGGGTGCGGTGAAGGGTGCCGCGCGGGACGACCAACAGGTCTCCCGGCCCGAGCGTTTCCGTCCGGTCCTCGAAATCGACCTCCAGACGGCCCTGAATGACATAGAAGGCCTCGTCCGAATCGTTGTGCGTGTGCCAGTGGAACTCGCGCTGCAGGACGCTCACGCGAATGTCCTGATCGTTGATGGTCGCGACCGGAAGGCTTTTCCAGTCCTCCTGCACCTTGCTCGCCAGCTCCAGCAGGCTGACCTTGGAGTGTCTTCCCTTTTTCTTCATGCCTACCTCCTAGCCCATTCCCTTGAACGCGAAGAAGCCGAGCGACATGAGCCCGGCCATGATCAGCGCCATGGGCGTCCCTTTGAGCGCCACGGGGACCCTTGCCATTTCTATGCGTTCGCGAATGCTCGCGAGAACCACGAGCGCAAGCAGGAAGCCCGCGCCCGATGCCGTGGAGTAGATCACCGTCTGCAGCAGCGAGAACTCTTCCCGCTGGCAGATGATGGCGATACCGAGCACGGCGCAGTTGGTGGTGATGAGCGGCAGGAAGATGCCGAGGGATTTGTAGAGCGGCGGGATCATCTTCTTGAGGAACATTTCCACGAACTGCACCAGCGAGGCGATGACCAGAATGAAGGCGATGGTCTGCAGGTATCCCAGATTGTACGGCACGAGCAGGTGCTTTTGCACCAGCCACGTTATGGCCGCGGCCAGGACCGCCACGAAGACCACGGCGAAGCCCATGCCCATGGCCACTCCTGTTTCCTTGGAGGTGCCGATGAACGGACAGTTTCCGAGATATTGGGCCAGGACGATGTTGTTGACGAATATCGCCCCGATCACCAGCACGAAGTAATCCATGCCGCTCCTCTTGCGTTAGTATTCTATGCCGAGCTCCTCGCATCGCTGCCGGATGCGTTCCATGGTCGCCGTCATCAGCGGCGCGCTCACTTTCTGCATCTCCTCGGCCATCTGGCGGTACATCTTGCCCTGAAGGGTCACCTGCTTGCGCCAGACCGGGGATTCGTAAATCTCGATGAGCTCTTCGATTTCCTGCGTAGTGAAGTTGCGGTCGTACATGTCGGTGAGCACGTTCATGGTCACATCCATGAGCTGGTTGAACAGCGACTGCACTTCCTTGTTGATGGCTTCTCTCGCCTCTTCGGTCAGGTCGGGGTGCGTCCGGCGGATCTTGGCCATGACGCCGTCGATGTTCGGTCCCACCAGCGAAGGGAGCGAGTTGGTAACGCCGTTGAGTTCAAGCATGTGGACGATCTTTTTGCGCTTTTCCTTGTCGATGTCGGAGTCGGTGGCCGCATGAGACGGTACCGCGAAGACGAGTGCGAGCAGGACCGCCATGGCGGCGAAGTGGGTGCGGGTGTTACGGAGCAAGTCCTTCCTCCTGAAGTCTTTTTTGGATTCTCTGGTCAGCCTGCTGTGCGAAGGCGTTGGCCCAGCCTCGGGCGAGCGTCATTCCTTCCCGGGATATCTCCTGCCGTTTCTCGCGGAGCTTCTTCCAGGTGGGGGTCGTGTAGAATTGCAGCAGGACGTCCACGTCCTTTTGCGTCAGGTGCGGCAGCCACGCTTCTGCCATCATGTCTGCCAGTTTGGGCAGGCTGCTGTTCAACTCTGCCTGCATTTCCTGTTTGATGATCTCGGCCACGCGCTCCCCCTTGCCGGGGTTGGCCTCGGTGTAGCGTTTCTTGGCCATGGCGTGCATCCGGCGCACGAGGAGCCTGACGTTGTCCAGCTCCCCGGAGAGTTGCAGAACGCGGATGACATCCTGCCGATCCGGGGCGCCTGCGTCGCCGTTGTCGACCTCTGCCGCGCGGAGCGGCAGGGGATCGAGGCACAGCGCGACAAAGAGAATGGAGAGAGTAAGAATCGGTTGTTTCATGCGTGTCCTATCTGACCTGCTTGTTGCACATGCCGCAGGTCTTGCAGTCGTGTTTGGGGCCTTCCACTGCATCCAGTCCGCGGATGCCGCGCTGCCAGTTGGTTAGCGCGTTCATGGCGCCCAGCACCAGTCCGAGGCACACAAATGCGCCCGGAGCCTCGATCATGAATGAAAACGGTTCGAAGCCGCTCCACATGACGTCGTTGCCGAAAAGGGTTCCGTAGCCGAAAGTTTCCCGGAGCGCACCAAGAAAGGTCAGGGATACCGCGAAGCCGAGCCCCATGCCGAAGCCGTCGGCGGCGGAGTAGAGGACGGTGTGGCGCGATGCGAACGCCTCGGCCCGGCCGAGGATGATGCAGTTGACCACGATCAGCGGCACGAAGATGCCGAGCTGCTGGTAGAGCGGATAGGCGAAGGCCTGCATGAGCAGTTCCACGCAGACCACCAGCGAGGCCGCCACCACGATGAAGCAGGCGATGCGCACTTTGTCCGGGATGAAGTTCCTGAGCAGGGAGACGAAGACGTTGGACATGGTCAGCACGAAGATGACCGCCAGCCCCATGCCGAACCCGTTGTCTGCGGTCTTGGTCACCGCCAGCGTGGGGCAGAGGCCCAGCACCACCCGGAACGGCGGAAGCTCGTCCCAGAGTCCTTTCGAAAATTCCTGCCAGAGTGTGCCCATGCGATTCTCCTAGGAGCCGAAGGCCGCCGGTATCCGTTCCTTGATCTTGTGATAGACCTTGATGGCCTGATTCACCGCGCCCACCGTACCCGTGGAGGAAACAGTCGCGCCCGAGACCGCGTCAATGTCGCCCCCGGTGGCCTTGAGGGCGACGCCTTCCAGCGGGTGGTGCCTGAACTGTTCGCGAAAATCGGGTTCGGTGATGCGTGACCCCACGCCGGGCGTTTCCTTCATGGTCGTTACGCCTATCCCGGCCAGCTCCGCTCCGTTTTCGCCGCCGACCTTGAACCCCACCATGATGCCCAGATCGCCGCCGAAGCCTTTGCCGATGGATTGAAAGGCAACGCCGGTCAGTTTTCCGTCCTTTTTCGCGGGAAAGACCAGCACTTCGTCACCGTCCCCGGTCTCGATGCGTTTTCTGTCGCGAACAGGGTTGTTGTCGTTGTCGCGGAAAATCTGGTTCAGGGCTGGCCCCTGAACGTAAGTCAGTTCCTGTTCAATGACATATGGCTCGGTGGCGTCGCGCAGGCTGGCCAGCGTCAGGCCGGAGGCCCCGCAGATGAGCGAAAGCACGAAGACCATGCGGATCATTTCCTTCATGCGGGCGACCTCCATGTTCCGAAAGGCTTGGGAGCGATGCGGTCCAGCAGCGGTGTGGCGAGCTGGGCCAGTATCAGCGCAAACGGAACGGCATCCGGGTAAACGCCGTAGACCCTAATCAGCATGGTCAGGATGCCCCCGAGCAGGCCATAGAGCAGCATGGGCACGGGCGTGACCGGAGACGGCGCCGGGTCCGTGGCGAGGAAGAACGCCCCGAATACGGTGCTGCCGCCGAGGATGTGGAACAGCGGAGAAGCCTGCTCGCCCGGATAGGCCCACTGGAAGAGGAGGGCCGCAGCCGCCACTCCCAGCAGGTAGCCGAAGGGAATCTCGGGTCTGGCGATGCGCCTGAACAGGAGGTACAGGCCGCCGAGCAGCACCGCGCCCGTCTGGGCCGCGCCGAGTCCTCCCAGCTGGTCGCCCAGCATCATGGATTTGAGGGTGATGTCCGAGACGGCTTCGAGGCCGAAGAATTTGAGTTCATGCAGGGGGGCTCGCAGCGGGGTGTCCAGCATGGTGGTGTAGGCGTCCATGGAGCCGCCCCATGAGATTCGGCAGGAGGCCCAGCCTACAAGCGCGGCCCCGAGCGGGTTGCCGCCGTTGCCGCCGAAGATCATCTTGCCGATGGTGATGGTCACCACCGCGCCCATGCCCACAAGCCACCACGGGGTCGAGGCCGGGAGCAGGAAGGCAAAGAACAGCCCCGAAAGGGCGGCGGTGTAGTCGTCCACCTGACTCTCGCGCTTCACCACGCGCCAGCAGATCGCTTCCGTTATGACGGCCACCGCGCAGGCCAGCGCCATGACGCGCACAGCGGGAAGCCCGAAATGCCATGCGGCCATCACCGCCGCGGGCAGGAGCGCGACGAACGTTTCAAGGGTCATGCCCCGGAAAGTCCTTCCGCTGTGTACGTGCGGCGGTTCGGCCACCGTGAGCAGCGTGTCAGGCTGGTTGATCATCATGCCGGGGCCTCCAGTATCTCGCATTGTCCCTTCTGAAGATTGATTTCGTGTTTGGCGTGCCGAATGTATTGAAGCAGCGGGCGTCTGACTGGGCAGAAATAGCCGCAGATGCCGCATTCAATGCAGGAAAACACTCCGTAGGCCTCGCAGCGCTCGTAGAGCTTGAACTCGGATGCGCGGCTGACCAGATCCGGACGGATGCGCGAGGGGCAGCGCCGGGAACATTCGCCGCAACCGACGCAGGAGGCGTCCCGGGTCGGCGGGAACAGGCCCGCGGGGATGACGTGTACGGCCGAGGTCGCCTTGTCGGTTCCCTGTTCCAGACGCGAGACGGACGCTCCGGTGAGCAGGCCGCCGAATATGACCCGGTCTCCTTCTGCCGCCCGGGTCTTTCCTTCTGCCAGCAGGTGGTCTGCCGGAGTGCCGACTGGAACCATCACGGTACGGTTGCCCATCTGGCAGACGGTGTGCGTGTACGGTCGGCCGGATTCTGCCATTCGTCCGACGATATAGAGGTCTTCGAGGGAGACGATGCATGCTGATGCGGGCCGCCCGGCCGGGGGCGTCTCTTCGCCGGTGACGGAGCGAAGCACCATGGGGGCCATGCCGTATGGGTGTCTCGCGGGAACGAAGTGCACGGTGCTGTCGGGAAAGGCCAGCACCCTCGTCCCCTTGGCTGCGGCGAGAACCGTCTTTGCGGGGGTGACCACCGATTTGATGATCTCGAGGCCGAGCTCCAACGCCTTGCGCTGGTCGTTCATGAGCGGGAAGACCGTGTCGTGCCCCGGCTCGCGGGGGACGTTGTTGATGATGAGCAGCCGTGAGGGGTAGATGTGGGCCGTGTTCATGCCCATGCGTGCCAGCCAGCCGGTAAGTTCGGCCTGCTCCGCGGGAGGATGAGCGCGTTCGGACACGCCTTCTCCGCCGGTCTCCACCGTGATGAGGTCGTCATGGACCGCGCTGACCCTGCCCGCATGGGAGGTGTGCATGTCGCCCACGCCGGAACGGGTGGAGCGGGCTATGCGCTGGTCGGCCAGCACCTCGTCGCCCTGACGCACTAGCGGCTCGTGACATTCCAGCGCGATGCGAAGCAGGGACGGTGCGCTGATGGTGCCGAGCGGACCGGCTTCAAGAGTGCCGAGGCGAAAGTCGTGTCTGTACATATCCCCTGTCCGTCACTGGTTGATATGGCATCGGTTGCAGGCGTTCTCCCCGTATGGGCCGGCGCCGAAGCGCTCGTGGCATCCCATGCACCGCTCGTGGAAGGCGGCGACCCGGGCCGGGATGGAGTTGGAGACCGGGTCCTTGTGGCAATCCGAGCACGGAGTGAAGGTGATCATCTCAGGCGGGACGATCTTTCGCGTGTGGCAGTAGCCGCATTTGCGGTAACCGGTTTCCAGCCTGTCCTGATGGCACTGGGCGCAGCGCTCGTGCGCCGCGTTCATGAGCGAGGGCTTTTCGGCGTCGCCGGGGCCGTGGCAATTGGAGCACCGCTGTGGTTCTTCTTCTATTTCGGGGCCGTGATGGCAGTCGGTGCAGTCGTATGTGTAGTCGTTGATATGCCCCTCGTGGTCGAAGGGGGAGATGTCCGCCCGGGCGTGGTGGCAGCTGGCGCACTGGCTCCGGGGCATCTGCATTTCGCTGTGTTGCTCGAGATATTCCGTGCTGAACTTCGAGGGGTGGCAGTCGGTGCAGCGGGGCGGGTTGGGGTCGTTGCCGCTCGTGTGGTGGCAGTCCTCGCAGGCTATCCCATATCCGTCGAGGTGCGACTGATGCGTGAAAAGCACATTGCCGCCCTTGGTCTCGAGGAGGACCTTTACGGGGGGAGAGTCCGTGTCGGCCGGGGTGACGTAGCCGAGCACCGAGACCACAAGCAGGATCACGGCAATGACGGTTATCGGAATGTATCGTCTACGCAAAAGGCTCCCCCCGAATGGAAATTCTTAATTCTACTGTGTAACGAAAACAACGGAGTTTCGTCCACCTCTTTCCCGAATTGTTATGTGTCCCGCTCGTGTTCTTGCCTGCGAACCGTTTATGGTTTTTCAGTTTTAATCATACTTTAAGAGTCTGATTTTATTGTAGCAGTTTTGTAAAACGGGTGTTTCCTATGGACGCATGACCGCCACGGATCCGTGACGGCCTCCTGCTAAGGAAGGGCAGATTCAGATTTTTTTGCTCGTAACAACCCAACTTCTGGAGGAATGCAATGAGGGGATTTGCCGCCAAAGCGGTCCTGCTGGTGCTTTTTGCGGTGCTGGCGCTGGGCTGCGACAACAGTAAACAGAAGGCCGAAACACCTTCCGCCGATCAGCCCAAGGTCAAGTATGTGATGCTGTTCATCGGTGACGGAATGGGGCTGCCGCAGCGTGCCGCCACCGAGCAGTTCCTCGGCCGCAAGTTGCACGTCGACTCCATGCCCGCGCAGGGAATCACCACGACTTTCGCGAACGACCGCTTCATCACCGGCTCCGCGGCTTCTGCCACTGCGCTGGCTTCCGGAATCAAGACCAACATCAACTATATCGGCGTGGACCCGGATTTCAGGCCCGTGAAGACCATTGCGGAAATGGCCCGCGACAACGGCATGAAGGTCGGCATCGTCTCCAGCGTCTCCATTGACCACGCCACTCCCGCCGCGTTTTATTCCCATGTGAAGACCCGCAAGATGTATCATGAGATCGACTGCCAGCTGGCCGACTCCGGTTTCGACTTTTTCGCAGGCGGCGGGCTGAAGGACCCTGAAGGCAAACGCTCCAAGAATCCGCAGGGCAACGCGGTGGAAAAGGCCAAGGCCAACGGCTACAAGGTGGTTACCGACAGGGACTCCTTCATGACGCTCAAGCCCGGCGACGGCAAGGTGCTGGCGTGGAACGCCAGGCTGCCCGACGGCAAGGCGCTGCCTTACGCCATGGACATGGACGGCAAGGACATCACGCTTCCCGAGTTCACCGCCAAGGCCATCGAGATGCTCGACAATGAAAACGGCTTCTTCCTGATGGTCGAGGGCGGCAAGATCGACTGGGCCTGTCACGCCAACGACGCGGCCGCTTCCGTGCGCAACACCGTGGCCTTCGACGATTCCGTGAAGGTTGGCATGGACTTTCTGGCCAAGCATCCCGACGAGACCCTCATCGTGGTCACCGGCGACCACGAGTGCGGTGGTCTGACTCTCGGCTTTGCAGGCACCAAGTACAAGAGCTACTTTGAAGTGCTCGGCGCGCAGAAGGCTTCCTTCCAGAAATTCACCGACGAGATTATGCCCGCTTTCAAGGCCAAGGGCGGTACGTTCGAGGACATGAAGCCGCTCATCACCGAGTATTTCGGTCTCAAGTTCGAAGGCGATCCCTCCAAGGACCGCCTCGTGCTGGCACCGTATCAGGTGGAAAGCGTGCGCAAGGCCTTTGAACGCAGCATGGAAGGCAAGCAGGAAAAATCCGGCGAGCAGACCTACCTGCTGTATGGCGGCTACGACCCGCTCGCCATGTCCCTGACCCACGCGCTCAACAACAACGCGGGGCTCTCCTGGACTTCTTACAAGCACACCGGTGTTCCGGTCTCAACTTCCGCAATCGGCGTGGGGCATGAGCGCTTCAACGGTTCCTACGACAACGTGGATGTGGCGCTTCGTCTCATGGACCTGATGGGAATGGAGGCCAAGGCTCAGTACCTGCCCGCTGAAAACACGGCCATGGCGCAGTAGCAATTCAAGAACCGCAGTCCGGGGCGGCGTTGCCATGCGCCGTCCCGGTTCATTTTCAGGATGACCATGCTCCGATCCCGCCGCCGAGATGTCGCCGTAGTAGTTCTTTTCCTGCTCCTGTGCGTCGTGTTGTACCTTGTCCCCACGGGGTTCGAAAACAGACACAAGGATGACTCCGTCCGCAGCGAGGCGCTCGTGCTGGAGGTGGATGATTCGGAGATTCACAGTTACGGTCTGATCCGCAAGGGTACCCAGACCGTGGTGATGCGAATGCTCGACGGCCCTTTCGAGGGAATGGTTCTCGAGGGGGACAACCAGCTTCTCGGGCAGCTCGACAGGGATAAACTGTTCCGGTCCGGGGACCGCGCGCTGGCGGTCATCACGCCCGGGCCCGAAGGCCGCCCGCAGGTGGTCAATCCGCAGGCGCACTATCGCATCGGTCTTGAGCTGTGGCTGCTCGGGCTGTTTGCGGTGCTTCTGCTCGTGTTCGGCGGGTGGACCGGAGCGCGTGCGCTGCTCTCGTTTCTTTTCACCGGGCTCATGCTCTGGAAGGTGCTGGTGCCGCTGATGCTTCAGGGCGTGCCGCCCGTACCACTGGCTCTCGGCGTGGTCGCGCTCCTGAGCGCCGCGATCATTTTCCTTGTGGCCGGTCCTACCAGAGCCGGGCTCACCGCGTTCGCCGGGGCCTTCATGGGCATCCTCTCAAGCTGCCTGCTCGCGTTGTGGTTCACGGACAAGTTTCATGTGCACGGCGCGGTAATGCCCTTTGCGGAGACCCTCCTGTATTCCGGGTACGAATATCTGGACCTGACCGCCATCTTCGTTTCGGGCGTGTTTCTGGCTTCGTCCGGAGCGGTCATGGATCTTGCCATGGATGTGGCCGCGAGCATGCGGGAGGTGGTGGAGAAGAAGCCCGGCATCGAGCGGGGCGAGGCGGTCATGTCGGGCATCCGTGTCGGACGCGCGGTGGTGGGGACCATGACGACCACGCTCCTGCTGGCTTATTCGGGGGGATATCTGACGCTGCTCATGGCCTTCATGGCGCAGGGCATCCCGCTGACGAGCACCTTCAACTTCGTATACGTTGCGGCGGAAGTACTGCGGACGCTGGTAGGGAGTTTCGGGTTGGTGCTTGTCGCACCGTTCACGGCGTTGGCGGGCGGCATTCTGCTCACCGGTCAGCGCCGGGAGGAGAAGGCTCCGCTCACGGCCCACGCCGCGCAGAACCCCGCACCCAGCCACCAGAGCGCCTCGGCCAGCTTTACTGACTGAAGCAGGTAGAGCAGCTTTACGAACCACGTCAGAGATAACCGCGTGGCCACGGCGAAAAGGTCCACGTCGATGAATCGGGCGAAGTCCATGAGGGTTATCCACTCCCGGCCGTCGCTGCCGAGGCTCATGACAGCCTGCAACCCGAGAACCAGCAGGCAACCCGTCCAACTCAATATGCAGAGGTATCGAAACATCAGGTGAATACTGAACCGTTTCGCCCCGGAGCGCAATTTGTCTTTTCCATAATTGCCCTGACCGGGCCGAATTGCTAACGTACGCGCAAAGGATTGAGGGGTAGGCATGCAGCTGGTCGTCGGAGACAGGGCCCTGTTCGAATTTCCGCCCTTGGGCGACAGGTTCGTGGGGGTGGTGACCGAAAACGACCCGGAAAACGGGATCGTTGCCTATGTCTCGACGCCTGCGTATGCCGCCGGAAGAATCCTCGCCAACGCTCCCGCCATGGTCTTTTTTGCTCGCGAAGGTCGCCTCATGGGCTTCCGGGCCATTGTCGAGGAGTCACACCATGGCTCCGGTACGACGGTGCGCCTCCTCCCCGAAGGATTTCCCGAAGACATGGACGTGCGAAGCGAGCCGAGGGCCGTCTGTTCCTTTCCGGCCACGCTGACCAACGGAAGCGATGTCCATGAGGGCTTCCTCGTGGACATGAGTCCGTCCGCCGCCCGTATGCGGCTGACTCCTGGAGATGACATCCCGGAGGTTGGTGCGCGGGCCATGCTGCGGTTTCGGGTCTTCGGAGCCGGGGACCACTATGAGGTACCGTGCAGCGTCTATCGCCGCTTTGTGAAAGAGGACGTTCCCCACGCCGTCCTGACGTTCGACGACCCGGCAGAGGAGTTCCGCCGGGCCGTCGCCGAATTCATCGAGTATCAGCGCCAGGCAGGCGCCCTGAACCCTATTTGAACTGCTTTGCGTGGGCTGCCGCGGACACGCCCGCAACGCAGCCTTCCCCAACGGCCTTGGCCATCTGCAGCGGAGGACCGGTGATGTCTCCGGCCGCGAACACGCCCTTGACGTTGGTCCGCTGCTTGCGGTCAACATCCACATAGCGCATGGACTCGTCCATGGTCAGGCCGAGGCTGGCCGCCAGCTCGAGCACTCCCTTGGCGCCCAGTTCGATGAACACCCCGGCGCAGTCGAGCTTTTCACCGTCGTCGAGGGTCACGCCGGTCACGGCATGTTCGCCTTCGATCTTTTGGATTGAGCGCCCCTCGTGCAGGATCACGCCCGCGTCCACGAGTCTCAGCCGCAGCTTTTCGCTGACGTCGAGCTCGTCGCAGACCAGATGGGTCTCCGATGCATGATGACTGAGGGTCACGGCGCCCCCGGCAGCGGCGCTGCGGCAGCCCGCAACCACGACGACCTCTTTCTTGAAGAAGCCCGCGTCGCAGTCAGCGCAGTAGCTCACGCCCTTGCCGAGCAGTTCCTTCTCGCCCGGGACGCCGAGTTTGTTGCGCGTGGTGCCGGTGGCGATAATCAGTGATCTGGCCTCGATTATCTCTCCGCTTTCGGTTTCCATGACGATGAGATCGTCCTTTTTCTCGACCTTCAGCACGTCCTCGTCGAAGAACTCCGCGCCGAATGCCTGAGCCTGTTCGCGTCCGGTCCGCAGGATTTCCTCGCCCGAGACCTTGAACATGCAGCAGTAGTTCTCAACATGCGCCCAGAAGAGGCTGCTGTCGGCGATTCTGCCCAGCAGCAGGGTGGACGCTTTCTTTCGGGATGCGTGGATGGCGGCCTGAATCCCTCCGGGGCCGGAACCGAGAATGACCACATCGTATTGTCTGGCGAGTTCGCTCATGTGCTACTCCTTTTGAGTTGTCGAAAACGCTCACCAGTCTACCAGTTCGCCCGTTTTTGGCAACAGGTGACAGGTCAGCCCTTTGTGACGAAAGGAACGGAAAGCATCCCCGGCAGACGGGAATAGCGGATGTCGCGCAGGATGTTCAGCCCGATCGTCATGCCGTCGTGCCCGTCGTCCGGCTGGGCCTTGTAGGTGGTGAAGAGGTAGTCCCACCACGGAACACAGAATCCGTAGTTGCGGTTGGCTTCCCGCATGTCCGTGGAGTGGTGTACGCGGTGCATGTCGGGCGTCACCAGAATCTTGCGCAGGGCGGCGTCCAGCCGCAGCGGGAGCCTGAGGTTGGCGTGGTTGAAAAGGGAACAGGCGTTGAGAATCACCTCGAAGGCCACCACTGCGGCGAAAGGTGCGCCGAGCATCGCCACCAGTGCGCACTTCAGGAGCATGGACGCGCCGATCTCGATGGGGTGGAACCGCACGCCGGTGCTTGTGTCGATGTCGAGGTCCGCGTGGTGCATCCGGTGTATCCGCCAGAGCGGGCGGATGCGATGAAAGGCCACGTGCTGCCAGTAGATGGCAAGATCCAGCACGAGCAGCGAGACGGCGAAGGATATCCAGTAAGGCGGTTGAAGCTGGTGCAGCAGGCCCCAGCCGCGTTCGGCCGCCACGATGGCGGTGGATGCCGGGAGCACGGGGAAGAGCAGGCGCACCAGTCCGGCGGAAAAAATCGATATCCCGACGTTGTTGGCGAAAGTGGCGAGTTTCGGCTTGCGCGGGGTGCGCCGGGGCCACAGAGTCTCCGCCGCGAGCATCACGAGCAGGACGGCCATGAACGAGCCGGACCGCAGCAGTGCTTCGGTGCCCATGCGCGGCTCCCTATACGTCCTTGGCGGAGTTGGAGAGTCCGCGCGAGTCTCCGAGCTGTCCGATGACCGGCGTCCACGGCTTGCCGTAAACCCTCTGGAACAGCTTGGCCGCCTCCGGGAAGTCGTTGCACATCTTCAGGGCGATGGCGACGTTCTTGCCCGCGTCCTCCTTGTGCCCCATGAAGTAGTAGGCCTTGGCCATGTTGAAGTAGATGTTCTCGTCGTTCGGGGTCAGTTCCAGCGCCTGCTTGTAGGCGTGCAGCGCGCCGGGGTAGTCCCCCTGACGGCGCAGGCGCACGCCGAGGCTGTTATAGGGGTTCGGGGTTTCCGAATCGTACTTGAGAATCTCGATGAAGATGGCCTTGGTCTCTTCCAGCTTGTCGAACTGGGCGTAAACGTCGGCGGCCTTCTGCAGATAGTGCTTGGTGGCCTCGTCGTCGCCCTTGCCCTTGTAGGCGTCGGCAAGTCCCTTGTAGGCCTCGCCGAAGAGGTCGTTGATCTTGACCGCCTTCTTGAAGGAGACAATGGCCTTGCCGTACTTGTGCTGCACCAGATAGTTGCAGCCCATGTCGTAGTAGCGCTGGGCCTCGTCCTGATAGGAGATGAGCTCCTCGAACGCCTCTATGGCTTCGTCGAACTCCCCGCGGCTGACCATCTCCTTGGCTTCCTGAAGTTCCAGCTCCTCGATCTCCGGGTAGTTGTCGAGCTGCTTGGCGAGTACCAGATAGCGCTCCATGGTGGCGATGGAGTAAGGGCGCAGGACGTACCCGGCACATCCCGCAGCGATGGCGTCCAGAACGTGGTCCTTGCGGTTTTCCAGCGTGACCATGATCACCGGGGGCGGGTTGTGGGTGTTCTTGCGGACTATCTGGCAGAACTTCACGCCCTGCATGTCGCTCGCAGTGGAGTCGCACAGGATCAGGTCCACGTTGTTCTGGCCTATGTAGTCCACCGCCTCGGTGCCCGAGGAAAACGTCTTGACGTATTCGGGAGCGAAATTTTTGATGGTTTCCGTGTCGCGACGTGCGTGGACTTCCACGTCGGTCACCACCACGACGTGCCGGAAAGCCTTGTATGCCTTGCTGCCGAGTTTGTTCATTCGTTCGCCTTTGGAATTGGTTGGGTCTACCCAAAGACAAGAGTAGACGGAACCGGCGGTATTCGCAAGAAGGTTAGCCGCCTCTTTTCCTGCTGGCGTGGGTCGTGACCGAATCCCGAAGTGTTTTGAATTCGGCGGTTTCGGGCAGGTGGGCGAAGATGCGGTCAAGCAACCCGTCGTCCAGGACACGGCCGCAGGAGTACGGGTGGTTCAGGTCGTACACCCAGCCTGCGAGAAGGATGAGAAAGTCGTTGGTCCAGCGGATGAGCTCGTAGTCGCCCAGCCTGCCGGAGAGGATCTGCTCGAACAGTTCGGGCGTGAATCTGTCCGGGTCGGGAGTGGCGCCGTGCATGACCACGGGGTTGTCGCCTCCTCGGTCGCAGTGGTCCAGAATCACGGGCAGAATGTCCAGCTTGTCGGCGTCGCGAACCACCGAGAGGGCTGTGCGGATGGCGGGGGTGGTCTTGACCGGGATGGACCGGACGTTGTGCAGGGCCACGGCGCCAACGGTCAGCCGTCGGATCGGCTCCGGGACGCCGTCGAGCAGGCCGTGGGTCTTGATGGCCCTGATGCTGAGGCGGGCATGGTTGGCTGATTCGGCGTCGCGGAACGTGCCGTAGTCGCGGTACTGAATGAATCGACCGGCGTCGTGATAGACCGCCGCGAGGAGCGCGGCCTCCCGCATGGGGGAGGGGATGTCCTCGGCGTCCGTGATGGCCTTTGCGTTTTCGACCACGCGCATGGTGTGGTCGTATTTGAGGATCACGTTTTCGTCCCCGTCCTTCATGAACGGGGCGGCGAAATCGTTGAAGCGGGAGAGGTGCTCCCGCAGCGGGATCGTGGTCATTTGAGCGAGCGCATCTTGATCTTGTATTCGGCCTCGTTGATTTCTCCGGCCTCGTACTGGCGGTCCAGCTCCTCGATCTCCCGACGGGTCTCCTCTTCGGCCTCGCGGTCCATCTCGTGGTCGCGGAAAATGCCTTTGGGGCCGAACAGGACGCGCACGAAGAGCAGGATGAGCCCCATGAGCGCGATGACGAAGGCCAGCCTGGCCAGATTGGGAAGCAGCGTCTGGCCGTAGCCGGGGCCGAAGGGCCACAGCCGCCATTCGGGATTGCTGAAGAATTCCTGAAGGCTTGTCAGGAATAGCAGGTGGTCGGGCATGATTGTTACTCCCTGAAAAATGCTGGTCGGTTGGGAGAATGCTTACTTCTTCCGGGATGATCCTGCAAGGGATGGATGACGGAATCCTGACAGCGCCGGGGTTGAAGATTGCCGCGCTTGGCCTTATCGTGTATGAGAGCGCAATCCATCCCGGAGAGGTTTATGCGCATACTCATTGTGGAAGATGAATACACGAGCCGCAAGCTGCTTACCTCGCTTCTCTCCGACTACGGAAAGTGCGATACCGCGTCCGACGGCAAGAGCGGGGTTGAGGCCTTTGAAAAGGCCCTCGCAGACGGCGCCCCGTACGGTCTCGTGTGTCTGGATATCATGATGCCCGTCATGGACGGCCACGAGGCCCTGAAGGCCATTCGCGATGTCGAGGCGAGGCACGGCGTCCGGGCCCAGAGCGAAGTGAAGGTCATCATGGTCACGGCCATCAACGACCCGGTCACGGTGGTCAAGGCCTATTATCAGGGCGGCGTTGCCGCATACATTCCCAAGCCGGTGGAGATAGATACGCTCCTTTCCGTGCTGAGGGATCTGGAAGTTATTACCTGAGGATTACTCATGTCCCTGAAGAAATTGATTTTGGCCGCAGCGACCGTTCTGGCACTGCCCACTACCGCCGTCGCGGCGGTTCCCGGTTTCGCCGGGATGCACGTGGTGGACCTGATCCTTCTCGGTTTTCTCGTCTTTCTGCTGATCCGCGTGTTCAAGCGTCGTTTCGGCGGGAATCGGGATCAGCATCGCGGTCCCGGAGCCGGCACTCCTCCCGAGGACACAACCGGACAGGATGAAGAGCGCGGCGCACCGCGTGACCGCTACGACGTGGCAAAGGCCACCTGGGACATGCTCTCTTCGGAGCCCGAACAGCCGCAGCAGTCGGCGCCGCCCAGAACAAACACGTCTGGAGAGGACTTCGATCCGGCCGAGTTCATCGAGGGCGCGAAGCTCTTCTTCACTCGTCTCCAGCAGGCGAAAGACGCCGGAACGCTGGATGAAATGCGCGATTTTCTGGCCCCTTCCCTTTACGAGGAGCTCAAGCAGGAGGCCGCAGGCGGCGACGCGGCCCGTACCGAGGTGATGCTGGTCGAGGCGCGTCTGGCCGACCGCAGAACCGAGGACGGCAAGACCTTCGTCTCCGTGCTCTTCGACGCCACCCTGCGACGCGGGGCTTCCGGCGAGACGCCCTACAATTACCGCGGCGTCTGGGAATTCTCCCGTACAGAGGGCGATTCGAACGCCCTGTGGACACTGGAGAAGATGGACAGGGTCGATCACTAGGCCTTTTGTATCCCCATACAAATACCCGGAGGGTATATACTTGTCCGCCAAGGATTTTGATCTGAACCAGTCGCTTGAAGCGCTGGTTGCCGAGGCCGAACGACGTTTCGGCGGCATAGTGTACGAAGAGGTGACCATTGCGGGTGCCACCTTGCAGATCCCGCAGATAAAGGACATGCCACGGTATCTGGACCGTCTGGTCGGCAAGACCCGTCCCGGCGATTCCGTGGAACTGCCGCTGTGGGCCAAGATGTGGCCGTCCTGCCTGATGCTCGGCATGTTCATGGCCCGCTGCCCGCTTCCGGAGGGCGCGCGCGTGCTCGAGGTGGGCGCAGGCGTCGGCGTTTCCGGGCTGGTGGCCGCCAGCCGCGGCTTGAAGGTCACGGTTTCCGATGTCGAACCCGACGCGCTGCTGTTCAGCCGAATCGGGGCGCTGAAAAATGGTCTTGAGGCAAATGTCGAGGTTGTCGACTGCGACTTCACCAAGGACGAGCTGCCCAACCGTTTCGACATGATCATAGGTTGCGAGATTCTGTATCAGGACCATGTGTACGAACCGCTGCATGCGTTTCTTGACCGCCACCTCGTCGAAGAACCGGAGGCGGAGATCGTCATCGCGCTCGACAGCGTCCGCAAGGGGCAGGGCTTTTTCCAGCGCGCCGAGGGCCGCTACCGCATGATGAAGCAGTCCTTCCCCTACAAGGACGAGGAAACCGGACAGGAGCGGGCGTCCGTGCTGTACAGGCTTCGGAGAGCTTCCTGATGATCCGGCTCAAGGACTGTTTCAAAACGTACACCAAGGATCAGGACAAGGCCGCTTCGCCCGAGGATACCGTCAGTCGCGTCAGGGCGTGTCTGGCCGAAACCTGTGAAGGGGTGCTGGCAGAGACCGACCGCGTTGACACGGGCCGCCTCGGTATTCCGGTTTTCGTGAGCAAGTGCGGACCGAAAGCGGCCGAGGTCATGCCAACCCGCAAGCAGATGGGCAAGGGCGCCTCGCCGGAGCAGGCCGAGGCTTCCGCGCTCATGGAGCTGGTGGAGCGCTTCAGCTATTTCACCTTCTGGAGTACCGAAGACAATTTCGAAAAACTTACATGGTCCGAAGCTGCCGCAAAGTGGCCGGAAAGTATCATGCCGGTCTCCGAAGTCCTTCAGTCCGTCGGTGAAGAAGACATGGCCGAAGAAGACGCGGTACGCATTCTGGATCTCATCAGCTGGCGCTTCCATCCCGCGCACGATGTTGCTTCCGGAAAGGATGTGCATGTACCTCTGGACTGGTTCAAGAAGCTCAACGAATTCAATGGGTCGTCAGCCGGAAATACCTTTGAGGAGTCCATCCTGCAGGGGGCGTGCGAGCTGGTGGAGCGCCATGTCTGCGCCGTAGTGGACCGGACCTCGCCGGAGCTTCCCACCATCGACCCGGCCACGTCCGATGATCCGGTTCTGGAGCGGCTTTGCAGCTGCTTCGCCGATAATGGCGTGAAGCTGATCCTCAAGGATTTCACGCTTGGCTTCCCCGTTCCCACGGTTGGAGCGTTGGCGTGGGATCCTTCCACGTTCCCGGGGTTGAGCGAAATCGTCTACACCGCCGGAACGTCCGCCACTCCGGAAAAGGCCGCGGTGCGGGCCGTGACCGAGATCGCCCAGCTCGCCGGCGACTTCGAGACCAGCCGTGTTTACGAGGCTTCCGGGCTGCCGAAGTATACCGATCCCGAACAGACCGAGTGGCTTCAGGCCGGACCGGTGTGCAGGCTGGACGAACTGCCGGAGGTCGAGGACGAGAATATCCGCGCCGAGCTGGCCTCGCTGGCCGAGGGCCTGCGCGATATGGGGTACACCCTGTATTCCGTGGACACCACGCACCCGGAACTCGGTGTGACCGCCAACTACAATTTCGTGCCCGGGTTTCTGTTCCGCGAGCGTACGCCCCATGCCAGCCTCGGCATGTTCGTCGGCCGCGCGCTGGCTGAGGATGCACCGTTCGACGAAGCGCTGGAAGGGCTGGACGTGTTGGCTCAGGTGTATCCCGAGGCGCATTTCGTGCCGTTCTTCCAGGGGATGCTGGCGCTGCGCATGGATGACATCATGTACGCCGCCGATCGTTTCGCCGATGCCGAACCCCTGCAGCCGGCGCGGGAGGAGGCCGCACTCTGCGCGTTCTATCAGGCCTATGCCCTGACGCTGGCCGAGGAATGGGCGGACGCAGTGCCGCATCTTGACAGAGCCATCGGATACGATGCGGATGTGAAGGAGTTTTTCAACCTGCGCGGCGTGTGCCGGTTCCGTATGGGAGATTATAACTCCGCGGCCGAGGATTTTCAGGCCTCGCTTGACATCGACTCCGGCAACCCCGAAGACCTCGCAAACCTCGGGCTCTGCCACAAGTTCATGGGCAACGCATCGGAAGCGCTGGACTATCTTGACGTGGCCCTGTCCATGAATCCGGGGCTCGAATGGGCGCGCCCTCATCACGAGGAACTTCTTGCCTTGCAAGGATAAATTTCTTCGCTGAGAGACAGGGGAAAACACGGCGACATGGTTGACAAAAGACGAGTTCTGACATTATAGACGTTGTCAGACTTAGCGACAAACGCAACAAGTCACCGAACAGCGGATCGCTGTTTAATGATAATGATAGGCTCCGGATCAAAATCCGGAAACATGTAAGCAAATCATCCTTACTAGGAGGAAACCATGGCTGTTGTCGAATTCCAGGGTAAGACTTTCGAAGTTGATGAAGACGGCTTCCTGCAGCGTTTTGAAGACTGGACCCCTGAGTGGGTTGACTACGTCAAAGACACTGAAGGCATCAAGGAACTCACCGAAGACCACCAGAAGGTCATCGACTTCCTGCAGGACTACTACAAGAAGAACGGCATCGCTCCGATGGTCCGCATCCTCTCCAAGGTCACCGGCTTCAAGCTGAAGCAGATCTACGAACTGTTCCCCTCCGGACCGGGCAAGGGAGCCTGTAAGATGGCTGGTCTGCCCAAGCCCACCGGCTGCGTCTAGTTCTTCGACGCAATCAAGTGGATATCAAGGCGGGAACCGAAAGGTTCCCGCCTTTTTTGCGTTCGGGGTTGCTATCCCTCACCCACTGCTGTCCGGTTACTTCAGCCGTCCATCCCGACTCCCCTTGACGGTTCGCCACCTTTCTGCCGTTAGCTCCTTTCTTTCCCGGCCTGTTCACCCGCTCGGATCGAGCGAAGCGGTTATGTGAAAAAACGGACATTCCCCTCTGTCTCATAAGACAAATCAGCATGTCTTTCGAGACGAAGGATATGTAGATGAAGTGGTCACATTATGTGTAACCGCCTGAATGTGCATATTTTTCCCTGTAGAGGGTGCGTCTGTCGAAGATTGTCGCTGTTTTTGAGCCCGGTTGTTGAACGTCTGCATGACCGCGCTGAATGCCGGAAAAGCTGTGGCAGTGTTCCGGTTTATGGACTGAGAAACACGGCTGTCCGAAAAATCGGACAGTCGTGTTTGTGAGCTGTTTTGGCATAACATGTTGTTATTTATGATGTAAGCGGCAAGGTGTCAGTGTGAATGGTGTCTTGTTTTTCGGACTTTTTGGTAAATCGTCGCAGAAGTGTCTTCTGCTTGCGCGATATTTCACATTCGGCATGCCTTGTATCGTGCTTCCAATGGGCCGTTGCATATCCCCGGCATAGTGGGACTCTTGAATATCTCTCGAAAAAATCTGTCTTAGTCAGCTTTCTGTGGCACGCTCCGTGCTAATTGGTGATTGGTTTGATTGATCAATCAAGATGCGTCCGGTTCGGTCGCGATATTTCTTTCGGCATGCTGCAGTGTGCCGGAAAGCGAAAAGGCAGAGGCCGGGGAGAGCTCGCCGCGGGGCCATAGGCGGCGGGGCTTCCACACATGAAAGCAAAGCTCAGGATCCAGGAGGGCGAGGGCACTAGGAGAACTCAGGACATTGATCCAACGCCGGTTTTTTTTCTGAGTCGGAACGACTCGCAGTATGAGGAAATTACTTCAGAAGAGGTTTTGATCCGTTGAAGAACAGATATATCCCGATAACAATAATCGTCGCCGTTCTTTGCGCCACCGCGCTGGTCGGCTACCTGACGCCTTCGGGCGAGCAGGAAGTGCCGCCCCGTGTGATTCTGGACAACGCGGGCGGCAGGGTGATCTTCACCCATGCGGCTCATACCGAGGACTACGGCTTCGCCTGTGTCGACTGTCATCACGACGACATCGGTCAGGAGCAGTTCATTTCCTGCGGCAGCTGTCATCCTTCCGAGTTTGATGAAACCTTCCGTGCCGAGCACCAGAACAATTTCGAAAACGAAGACGCCTGCCTGCGCTGTCACTACGACCCGCCGCAGGAAGAGCTCGCGGAAGACAATCGTCCCGATACCGAATTCATCCCCACTCGTGCCGACGCTTTCCACGCCCAGTGCATGAACTGTCATGAAGACATGGGTGCGGGGCCCTACGGCGACGACACCTGTTACGACTGTCATGCGAGGTAGCCGCGATGCTTAAGATTCACTACTCACTCGAATCCGAACTTCAGCACGGCATTTCCGACATAGAAGCGCCCTCGGAGCTCAACATCCAGGTGCGCAACCTCGTGCTGAAGACCAAGAAAGGCAAGCAGGTGGCCCGCGGCGAGATGATCGCCGAGCATCCGTCCAAGTTCGGGGGCGCCTACCACGCGGCCGCATCCGGCAAGGTCATGAAGGTCAACTACTACCACATGACCATCAAGTGCGATGGCGGCGAAGACGCGGTCGAGCCCGTGGACGTTGGCTCCATGGAACCCGGCAAGGATCTGCTCCGCGCCCTGCAGGATCTGGGAATCGGCGTTGCCGCGCTGGCACCGGTCAAGACGCTGGTGATCAACGGCCTCAACCCGGAGCCGGGCATCTCCGTGGCCGAGCAACTCCTCAAGGACGAAAAGGAGACCGTCGAAGCCGGACTCGAAATGGTCCGCCGCTTCATGTCTCCGGAAAAGACGGTGCTGGCCGTTGCCGCCAGCGCCCCCTACGAGCTGTCCGAGTCGTCGGTCCATGGCATCAAGCCGAAGTATCCCAACTGCCTCGACTCCCTCGTGGTCAAGTCCGTCACAGGCAAGGAGCTGCCTTCCGACACCAAGGTGCTCAGCGTGATGGATCTGTACGAAATCGGCACGGTGGTGCGGACCGGCATGCCGCTGACTCACACCGTCATGACCGTGGCCGGACGCAACTACCGCGTGCCTCTCGGGACCACCATCCGTCATCTGATGGATTCCCTGAACATGAACGTGACCACCGGCGATACCGTCGTGCTGGGCGGTCCGTTCCGCGGCGATGCGGTGTACAGCCTCGACGAAGGCGTGAAAAAGGGCGACCACGGCCTGTTCTCCATCTCTTCGTCCACGTTCCCGGCCATTCAGGACGCCGCCTGCATCAACTGCGGCGAGTGCGTCCTCAAGTGTCCGGCGCGGATTCAGGCCCACCTGATCAGCCGCTATGCGGAGTACGAGATGTTCGAAATGGCCGAAAAGCACGGCCTGAACAGCTGCTTCGAGTGCGGACTGTGCGGCTTCAACTGCATCTCCCGCAGACCGCTGTTGCAGTACATCCGTTTCGCCAAGGCGCAGCTCAGGGCGAGCCGCCAGAGCGAGCAGGGCTAGAGTCCCGGGTCTTCCGGCAATTTAGACAAATATCGAGAGCGAAGGACTACTGAATATGACTCCTCCCGTTATAAAGGCAATGTCCGACATCGCCGTGCGGCTCACGGTTTCCCCGCCGCCGCACTGGCGCAGCGGGCGCACCATCCAGGGCATGATGCAGGCACATCTGCTGGCGCTCGTCCCGGCAATGGTCATGTCCGTATACATGTTCGGCCTGCAGGCCGCCGCCGCGATAGGGCTGGCCGGCTCCGTGGCCGTGGGTACCGAGGCCCTGTGCCTCAAGCTCCAGAAGCGCGACATCGACGTGGACAACTTCTCCGCGCTTTACGCAGGCGTGCTGTTCGCGTTTCTGCTGCCCGCCACCGCGCCGTGGTGGCTTGTGGTTCTCGGTTCCGCCATCACCATCGTGCTCGGCCGCACCGTCTTCGGCGGTTTCGGCTCCAACCCGATCTGTGCGCCGCTGGTGGCGTGGGCGTTCTGTAGGCTGTCCTGGCCCGCTGCCATGGACATAGACCTCAACCTGTCCCACTTCCTGATCAACTATGCGCCCGACCAGCTCAAGCACTTCGGTGTTCAGAGCCTCTGGCAGTTCGACTACATGAACCTGTTCCTCGGCAAGCAGCTCGGCGGACTGGGAGCCTCGCAGGTCGTGGCGCTTCTGGCCGGCGGCATCTACCTCATCGCCTCAGGTTGGGTCCGTCTGTTCATTCCCGTTGCATTCCTCGTGGGCGTGGCCGCCACCGCAGGCATCTTCTGGGCGATCAACCCGGAAGTCTACGCCGATCCGCTGTTCCATCTGCTGACCGGAAGCACCATGCTCGGCGCCTTCTTCCTCGCACCGGACGTCTCTTCCAGCCCGGTGGGCAGGATGCCGCAGATTCTCTTCGGCCTCATCGCCGGAGCCATGGTCATCGTCATCCGCGTTTACGGCATCTACCCGGACGGGGTTCCGTTCGCGATCATGATCGCCAACCTGCTCAGCCCGCTGCTGGACAGGGTTCGCCCCAAACCTTTCGGAGGCAGATAAGACATGCGTGAAATACTTCATATGCTCGTCGTCCTGTCCCTGATCTGTGCCACATCCGGCGCGGTTCTGGTGAACCTGAAGAAGGCGACCAAGCCCCAGATCGAACAGCAGGTGCTGACCTACGTGCAGGGCCCCGCGCTCCTGTCCGTGCTCGATAATCGCGACAACGATCCCATCGACGACCGCAAGACGGTGGGTGATGTGACCGTGTTCCCGGCCATGAAGGATGGCAAGCTCGTGGGCGTGGCTCTCGAAGCCTTCGCTCCCGGCTACTCCGGGGATATCGGCGTCATGGTCGGCTTCAGCGTGGAACAGGACGAACTGCTCGGCATCGGTATTACGACCCAGACCGAAACGCCCGGCCTCGGAACCCGTATCATGAAGCCTTCCTTCACCAAGCAGTTCCAGGGCCACGGCCTTGAGAGCATGCAGCTTGCCTCCAAGGACGGCGACATCGACGGCATCTCCGGCGCCACCTATTCCGCAGCCGGTACGGTGGACGCGGTGCGCAAGGCCATCGAGGTCTACGAAGGCATCAAGCCGGAAATCCTCAAGATCTGGCAGACTTCCTAGGAGGGAGTACCATGAGCAATATAACCAAGGAATTCGTCAAGGGCCTGTGGGCCGAGCTGCCGCCGTTCCGGGTGCTCCTCGGACTGTGCCCCGTGCTGGCGGTCACCGCCACCGCGGAGAACGGTTTCGGCATGGGCATGGCGGTCATCTTCGTGCTTGTCATGTCCAACCTGATCATCTCCAGCATCAGGAAGATCATCCCGGGCAAGGTCCGTATCGCCTGCTTCATCGTCGTCACCGCCTCGCTGGTCGTCACGGTCGAGCTGCTCATGCAGGCGTACGCCTATCCGCTGTATCAGAAGCTCGGCATCTTCGTGCCGCTGATCGTCGTGAACTGTCTGATTCTTGGCCGGGCGGAAGCGTTCGCATCCAAGAATCCCGTGCTGCCGTCCATCGCGGATGCGCTCGGCATGGGCATCGGCTTCATGGCCTCGCTGACGTTCCTCGGCGCGCTGCGCGAGGTGCTCGGCAACGGCACGGTGTTCGGCGTTCCCGTCATGTGGGAGAGCTTCGAGCCCGCGTCCTTCATGGTCAAGGCTCCCGGCGCATTCGTCGGGCTGGGCATGATTCTGGCGGGCATGAACGTCCTGAACCGCTACCTCAGCCGCAAGAAGGGCGAGAGCGAGCCGGTTTCCCAGAACTCCACCTGCGCCTCCTGCGGGGCGTGCAACTCCTGCAAGTAGGGGAGGGCCAGTAAACCATGGAATACTTCCTGCTTTTCATATCCGCGATATTCATCAACAACATCGTCCTGGTCCAGTACCTCGGCGCGTGTCCCTTCATGGGCACCTCCAAGTCCACGGACGTGGCCATGGGCATGGGCGGCGCAGTCATCTTCGTCACCCTGATGGCCACTGCCATCACCTGGCCCATTCACCAGTACGTACTCATTCCCTTCGGCATCGAGTACCTGCAGACCATCGCGTTCATTCTGGTCATCGCTTCGCTGGTGCAGTTCGTGGAAATGTTCCTGAAAAAGGTCATTCCGCCGCTCTACAAGTCGCTGGGCCTGTTCCTGCCGCTGATCACCACCAACTGCGCCGTCATGGGCGTGGCCATCATGGTGCAGCGCAACGGATACTCCTTCTTCAAGTCCATGATGTACGGACTTGCGTCCGGAATCGGCTTCCTGATCGCACTGGTCATCATTTCCGCCATCCGCGAACGGCTGGACATCTCTCCGGTGCCCGCCGTGTTCCGTGGCGTTCCCATCGCCCTGATCATGGCCGGCGTCATGTCCATGATCTTCTTCGCGTTCCAGGGAATGGCGGCCTAACCGCGCAAGTCAAGGAGACACTTACGATATGGTAACATCATCCATTCTGGTTCTGTTTCTACTGGGCCTGACCGCCGCAGCCGTCCTCGCCGTGGCATCCCGCGTGCTCCACGTGAAAGAGGATCCGCGCATTGCCCAGGTAGACAACTGCTTTCCCGGCGCCAACTGCGGCGGGTGCGGATACCCCGGTTGCTCCGCTGCGGCCGCGGCCATCGTCAAAGGCGAGGCCGGACCTGAAATCTGCGTGGCGGGCGGCCCCGAGATTGCGGAAAACATCGCAGCCATCATGGGCACCGAGGTCGGCTTCAAGGAGCCCAAGGTCGCCCACAACATCTGCACCGGCGGCTCTCGCGCCGAGCTCCTTTTCGATTACGAGGGAGTTGAGGACTGTCGCGCCGAAGCGCTGCTATACGGCGGCGAGAAGTCCTGCGGTCTCGGCTGCATCGGCATGGCCTCCTGCGTGAAGGTCTGCGGCTTCGATGCCATCCGCCTGAACGACGACGGTCTGCCTGTGGTGGACATGAACGCCTGCCGTTCCTGCGGCAAGTGTGCCGAAGTCTGCCCCACCGGAGCCATCCGCGTCTCCGGCCTGACCATGGACCTGCTGCACCTCAACAAGACCGACGACTGCCTCGCACCCTGCATGCAGAAGTGCCCGGCCCAGATCGACGTCCGCACCTATGTGCAACAGATGAAGATGGGCGACATGCGCGGCGCGCTGACCACCATGAAGGAGCGCAACCCGCTCCCGCTGGCCGTCGGTCGCCTGTGCCCCGCACCGTGCGAGACCATCTGCCGCCGCAACATCGCGGACGAGGGCGTGGCCATCCACACCCTGCACCGCTTCGTGGCGGACTGGGAGATGAACGCCGGTTCCCGCGTGCAGCTGGACTGCAACCCCCGCAGCGGACACCGCATCGCCATCATCGGCGGCGGCCCCGCCGGTCTGTCCTGCGCCTACTTCCTGCGTCGCATCGGCCACGAGCCGGTGATCTTCGAAAAGCGCGAGGAACTCGGGGGCATGATGAAGGGCGTGATCCCGGAATACCGTCTGCCCTCGAAGGTCGTCGACTGGGAAATCCAGTCCATTCTCGACCTCGGCGTGGACCTGCGCACCGGCCTTGAATTCGGCAAGGACGTGACCCTTGAGAGCCTTGAGCAGGAAGGGTTCGAGGCCGTGTTCATGGCAACCGGCGCCTGGAAGGTGCCGGGGCTGGGCGTGGAAAACGACGATGCCGAAGGCGTGGTGGACGCGGTGTCCTTCCTCGACGGCATCGGCGAAGCCTACGGCGACATGCAGGGCCGTCGGGTCGTGGTGGTCGGCGATACCAATACCGCCATGGACGTTGCCCGCAGCGCGGCGCGCCTCGGCGCCGAGGTCACCGGCCTCGTGTCCTGCATCCAGCGCAAGATGTCCGCCAACAAGAACGAAGTGAAGCGTGCCGCCGAACTGGGCACCGACCTCAAGTTCCTCACCGCCCCCGTGCGTGTGCTGGCTGAGGACGGCAAGGTCACCGGCGTGGAATATCAGGAACTGGAGTACGACGACCCCAAGAAGGCCACCGGCAAGCCCAAGCCCGTCGAGGGCACCGAGGCAACGGTGCAGGCCGACATGGTCGTGGTCGCTACCGACCGCGTGGTGGACGCCGATCCGTTCAGGAACGAAAGCGGCGAACCGCTCTTCGATATGGACAAGAAGACCGGCGGCATCAAGGCCGACAAGACCACCCTGCAGACCAGTCTTCCGCACGTGTTTGCGGGCGGCGAGGCCCACACCGGCCGTAATATCCTGATTCAGGCTGTTGCCGACGGACGTCGTGCCGCACGCGGTATCCACTACTATATTACGGAAGGGGAAATCCCCGAACCGAAGAACCCGCAGCTTCGCGTCATCCCGGAAACCATCCTCAAGAACATGGATGTGACTTACACCATCCCGCGCATCGAAGTGCCCGAAATCGGCATCGAGGAGCGGAAGTCCACCTTCAAGGAAGAGGTCAAGGGTTCCATCGGATTCGACGCGGCCCGCAAGGAAAGCAGCCGCTGCCTGCGTTGCGGCCTGACCTGCTACGACTCGGAGGCCGGTGCCGAATATGCCGGTGACCCCGACGTCAAGAAATTCAGCGAATCGGGCAAGGAGTAAGATCATGCAGAACAAGCGATTCACAAGAAGAGCCTTCATGCGTTCGCTCGGCGTTGTCGGGCTTGGTGCGGCGCTCACCCCCGCGCCGGTCGCGGCAGCGGTTCGCATGACCGACTCCCGCAAACTGTCCGATAACCGCTTCGAGGTTTGCGAAACCCGCTTCCTCATGGGCACCTTCGTGGCGATCACGGCTCTGCACGAGTCCCGTGATGCCGCCAAGGAAGCCACGGCCCGCGCCTTTGATGAGATCGAACGGCTCTCCGCCATCTTCGACCGCCACAAGGGCGACACCCCGGTCTCCGTGCTCAATGCCACCGGCCGCCTGTCCGACGTCGCTCCCGAGCTGCGTTCGGTCATGGAAAAGGCCGTGATCTTCAACCGTCGTTCCGGCGGCGCCTTCGACTCCACCGTTCTTCCGCTGGTGGAAGTGCTCAAGGGCCACGCCGATGCCGACGGTAGGATCGACCTGTCCGAAAAGGACATGAAGGACGCGCTGAGCCTCGTCGATACCGAAGCCGTTCGCATCTCCGACAACGAAATACGTTTCGACAAGCAGGGGATGGGCGTGACGCTCGACGGCATCGGCAAGGGCTACATCGTGGACCGCGCCTCCGACGTGCTGGCCGCCAACGGCGTTGTCGACCACCTCGTGAACGCGGGCGGCGACATCCGCGCCCGGGGCGAACGCGCTCCCGGCAAGGCGTGGAAGATCGCCATCGAAGATCCCGCGGGCAAGGGCGGATACCCGTCCGTCATCCACCTGCGCGACGCAGCCGTCGCAACCTCCGGCGGCTACGAAGTGTACTACGATGCGAACCGCACGCATCATCACGTCATCAACCCCAGGACCGCTCACTCTCCCACCCAGAGCGTCAGCGTGTCCGTTACCGCTCCGACCGTCATGCAGGCCGACGCTCTCTCCACCTCGGCTTTCGTCATGCCCCCCAAAGACGGCGTCCACTTTGTGGATGCACAGCCGGGAAGCGACTGCCTCATCGTCGGTAAAAGCGGCGCGAACGTTACCACGCGCCGTTGGAGCAGGTTGAGCAGGACCTAAAACCTGCAGCCATACCCTCGCCTCCGAGAAGGAACAACAGCCCCCCGTTCCTTCTCAACCGAAAAGGGAACACACTCCCTCAAAACGCCCCCCGGCCACTCCTACCGGGGGGCGTTCATTATTGAAGAAGGGATGAGGCAGGAAGCCGCGCTACTGCGGCCCTTTGTCGAATTCCACGATCCGCGCGAAGTCGAGGTCGGGCCCCTCGGTGACGCGGTGATATAGCGGACTGCCGTCCTCGACGCGCCCGCCCATGTCGTAGGTGAAGTCGGCGACGGCCTCGTGGCGCACCCAGTAGCCGTCCATGCGGGCACCACGCCCGTCGTGCATGGAATGAAAGTGCAGGAACTCGTCCTGTGGTTCTGGACGTGTTGCAAGCCATGCCTTGGGGGCCTCGTCAAAGAAGACCGGGAGAATTCTCTCCTGCCCCTGCGGCTGGTCGTTTCGATTGCCGGGAAGCCGGGTCAGGACTGCCGTGCCCTCGAAGAGCTTTGCATTCACTGGCGCATCCGAGGAATAGAAGCCGTCCTCATTGAAGCATACGAAACGCAGCCTGCTCAGGTCGGAAGGGTCTTCCGGACGGAAGTAATAGCCCATGAACGGCCCGAAGGTGGCCGCCGTGCCGTTTTGCATGACGCGCAGGGTGGCCTGGTAGCCGTGCGGCACATCCGGTTCCGAGGCGTCGCGCGAGGGGGCTTCGCCGCATCCGCCTGTGACAAGAAGCATGAGCAGTGCGAGCGTGGTTGTCAGTCTGGCGGGGACGTGCATCGCTACAAGGCTCCTGTTTCGTCATGACACCAGAGTTTCCCGATGAGCCAGACCGCTGCGAGCAGGAAGATGCCTTCCACGATCAGCCCGGTCAGCGGCGTTCCGAAGAGGTCGGCCAGCGTGAGCTGGCCCACGTTCGTCGGAGCGTGTACGGCCGGGATGAGCCACGCGTGAAGATGCGCGAAGGCGGCGGTTCCGGCCAGTCCGCCGATGAGGGCGAACACCGCGTCCATGCGTCCTTCGCCCACCGCGGCCCAGCAGGTTCCCGGACAGTAGCCCGCCATGCCCCAGCCGATGCCGAAGAGTACGCCGCCCACGAGGATCGCGCCGAAGGTCAGGGGCAGTATCAGGGTGTTTCCGCCTCCGGAGGCCTGAAGGCTGAACAGACCGATGGATGAAAACAGCACCGCCAGAAGCATGAACTGCGGTATCCGCGGGTCCTGCATGAGATGGCCCAGCGCCATCTCTTCCGGGTCGGTCGCGCCGACCCGCTGGATGACGAACCCGAAGGCAGCGCCGGACAGGATGCCGAGAAGAACTTCAGTCATTGTTTCCTCCCCTTTGTCTTTCCGTAGACGATTCGCGCCGAGAGCATGGCGGTTGCGAAGATCACCGCGCCGAAGAGCAGTCCGCTCAGGGCCAGCTGGATGCTGCCGGACATGAACAGTCCAAGCGTGCAGCCGCCCGCCAGTCTCGCTCCGAACAGAATCAGGAATCCGCCCGCGAAGGTAGCCGCGTAGCGTTTGACGCGGCTCTTCCCAAAGCGGCGGACCCAGATTTCCGGCACGTCGCGGATCTTTCTGCCGCCGGTGAGTCCTGCCGCGAATCCGCCCGCCGCCATGCCAATGACGAATCCCATGAGCCATGAGCCGGGACCCGGCAGGGCCGAATAGTGCGGGTTCGTCTCGGCGTACTTCGGTGCCACTTCAAGGAAGAATCCTTTGAGCGCGGTCACGAAACCGCTTGACGAGGCGGGTGGGCCGTAAGTGGCGAAGATGAATACGATGATTCCGGCAAGCGCCACCGCCGCCGGAACGACCGGCCAGCGTTTGGGGTCGGTGTTGGTGGGTTTCATGTTCAGCCTCCGCAGGATACGTATCCGTCACCGGAGCCGCCGCCGGAACTTCCGGAGGCTCCCTGCGTTCCCGTCTTTCCGGATGACGAAGTTTTTTTCATGAGGGCCGTGGAAACCGGCGCGCCTGAGGGCGGAAGGTTTTCCTTGGTCTCCACCGGGAAGAAGTTCTCATGCGAGCCCCATTCGAACCACGAGTTCTCGTAGAGCCGCACATCCTGAAAGCCCATAAGCCGCAGGATGAAGTAGCCGAACGAGCCGCGTCGACCCGAATGGCAGTAGACAACCGTTCCCTTGGAACGGTCCATGCCCGCGTACATCTGCGCCAGCTCGGCTGCGGGCTTGATGTCCTTGGATTCCTCGGAGGTCCAGTTGCGGGTGTAGTTCACGTTGTAGGCCGTGGGAATGTGCCCCAGCTTGAGAACCGTACCGTCCAGTCCGGTGTTGGGCCGTTCGCCCAGATATTCGGAGCGCGAACGCACGTCGATGATCTGGTAGTGCGGATCATTCAGCCGCTGGTAAATCTTTTCGCCGCTGATGCGCCGTTGGACCTGCACTTCGTCCACCGGGGCCTGATAGAGCACCGGCTCTCGCTTGGCAGGACTGTTGGATAGCTCATATCCGGCGTCTCGCCAGCCGTCGATGCCTCGTTCGAGGATCTTGACGTCGTCGTGTCCCAGCAGGTCCAGCACCCAGAAGACGTATGACGCGGTGGCACCGCCGTCGCGCTCCACGGAGTCGTAAAGCACCACGGTATCCGAGCGGGCGATGCCGTGTTCGCCCAGAATGGACTGGGCTTCGTCCAGCCCCACGAACACGCCGCCGAGGCCGTAAAGCAGGTCGTTCTTGCGGAACGAGCGCCACGGCATCCGCACCGCACCGGGGATGACCTTGCCGTCGAAATACTTGTCCTCGCGCACGTCGACCACGGCGACGCCGGGATCGTTTTTATGCTGCTGCAGCCACTTTGGACCGGCCAGCAGGCCCGGGTCGGCGTACGCGTCCACCCTCGGTGCCGAGGCGAGGCTCCACATCCCCGCGAGAATCAGAAATCCCGCGATGACGATGCGTTTGATCATGACCGAAGACATATGCAGTTCCTCCTTTTGTGAAAACGCGGTCTTGGTAACGGGGCTACTTTCACCTTATACAATGTATATGGAAGAAGACCAGACGGGAGGGGATATTTTCGGCATGATTCGGGTATAATTGCGGCTGGTCGTATGGTGTGACGAAAAAAAGGCCGCCCGGATGCATTCGGACGGCCCTGCTTTCTGCGGAATGGGGAAGCCGCTAGCTGTCGTAAAGGGCGTCAATGGCTGGAGTGCCGTCGATGGCCTTGATGCCGTCGAGCCACTTGGCGACCTGCTCGCGGTTGGCTGCGAGCCATTCTTCGGCGGTCTTCTCCGGGGAGAGGCCGTCGCGCTTGTTGCTGAAAATCCAGTCGGACTGAATCTGCGAGGGGACCACGAACTGCTTCAGAAAGGCGTAAGCCTGCGGATAGTCGGTGTGGAACTCGTCGGTGGTCACCGTGTAGACGATGGAGGTCTTGCCTGCGATCTCCGAAGTGCCCTCGGTTTTAGAGTCGAGGTATTCAAGGTCGTGGGCGATGTTCATCCAGTGCGGCTGCCAGCCCACGAACACGACCCAGTCGCCCTTTTCCATCATGTTGCCGGCCTGAGCGAGCATTGCGGACGTGGAGGAAGCAACCAGCTCCCAGTCGCCAAGTCCGGCCGCGTCGGCCTTGATGGCCTTCTCGATCTCGTCGTTGATGCCGGAACCGGCGCCGATGCCGTATATCTTGCCGCCAAAGCGCTCCTTGTTGGCGTCAAGATCCTCGGCGGTGCGGATCCCCTTTTCGTACAGATCCTGCGGAACCACGAGGCCTACCGCGGCTTCCTCGATGTTCGCCACGACCTTTTCAATCACACCCTTTTCGATCAGCGGGTCGAGCATGGGGTCTTCCACCGGAGTCCAGCCGCCGAGGTAGGCGTCCAGCTCGGCGATCTCCATGGACTTGAGGATGATGGAAGGGGAGGCCACGATCTGTTCGGTCTCGTAGCCCATGGCCTGCAGGATGCGGCAGGCCACCTCGCTCTTGACCGTCACGCCGGGCCAGGAAGGCACGCCGAACTTGACGGTGGGGGCGGCAGATGCCCCGGCAGCGAAAAACGTTACCATCAGCAGGGAAATGAAAAGGTTCCTGACGACTTTCATGCAAACTCCTTTGTTTCTGTTCGGCCGGATCGGTCCGGTTGTCCGGTTCCCGACCATGGAGGGCGATGTCCGGCCTCAAAGCGCTTGCCTCAAGGCTCTTGAAGGGACAGAATCGCCCGATGCCTTTGAATCAATTCGACTCCGCGGGCGGCGGATCCTCGCATTCCGGCGAGCCCGTCTGGTTCCTGCCCGGAAAAGGGTTCTCCATGCTCGGCCTGCTGGCCGCCGTGGAGCCGTTGCGCGTTGCCAACCAGATCCGGCCCGGCCTGTTCCGCTGGGAATTCATTTCCGAAAGCGGCGGTCCTGTTGAAGCCAGCAACGGCATGGCCATCATGACCGTGCCCTTTCCGGAGCCGCCTTTCAGGCGCTACGGAGTGAAAAGCGTTTTCGTGTGCGCGGGCTTCGAGCCGGAGCGCGTGGTCTCTTCCACTCTGTGCTCATGGCTCTCGGCCGCTGCGGCCACCGGCGCCACCCTCGGCGGCATTGATACCGGCAGCGTTGTTCTGGCCCGCTGCGGACTGCTGCGCGGATACCGGGCCACGGTGCACTGGGAGAACCTCTCGGCGTTTCGCGAGGACTTCCTCGGAGTGCGCGCCACGGAGAACATCTACGAGATTGACCGCGACCGGGTGACCTGCTCCGGGGCCACGGCCTCGCTCGACATGATGCTCGGCCTCATGGGGCGTACCCATGGTCACGAACTTTCCCGGGCCATATCCGAGCAGTTCGTCATGGACCGCATCCGCGACCCCATGGAGAGCCAGCGGACCGCACCGGCTCATCGCCTGGCGGCACCCACGCCCGCCCTGAGCAGGGCGGTGGAGTGTCTGGAGCGCGCCGCCTCCATGGAAGTGGCCCCGCCGCTGGATATGAGCGGCCTGGCAGCCGAGTGCGGGCTTTCCGTCCGTCAGGTGCAGCGCCTTTTCAATGAAAAAGTCGGGGAAACACCCTCCCGCTATTATCTCGACCTTCGTCTGGAGCGAGCGCGCCGCCTTCTTCGACAAACCGACATGCGGATCACCGACATCGCCGTGGCCTGCGGGTTTTCCGGTCAGGCTCACTTCTCGCGGGCCTACCGAAGCCGGTTCGGCATCCCGCCGCGAAACGAGCGGGCCGCGTCCTGATCAGCCGTCCAATGCGATGCGGCGGCTGACCTCCGTTTCATCCCATTCGCCAATGTGCGCCTGCCTGAGCCGGTCCAGCTCCTGCGCCACTTCCGGCGCGAACGGCGCGGTGTGCGGCGTTTCCGAGGTGTCCACGTGCAGCAGGAGCACTTCGGATGAGGCCAGATGCGTTTCATGTCCATCCCGCACGCGGTACATCCGGTGCAGCAGGTGCATGCGCTTGGCGTCGGTGCCCGTTACGAAGGTGCGGACCCTGATGTTGTCACCTTCGCGGGATTCCCTGTAGTAGTTGATATGGCCCTCCACCGTGTAGGCGGAGACCTTGCGGCTGGTGCGAAACGCCTCGTCCATGCCGATGCGGTCCAGCACGCCGTCGGTGGCGTGGCCGAAGACCAGCACGTAGCCAGCTTCCGTCAGGTGCCCGTTGTAGTCGATCCAGTCAGCGGGCACCTGATTTTCGTACATGATTTCGGTCATCAGCAGCTCTCCCCGACCGCACTGCGGTAGTCGTCCAGTGCGCTCATGATGCGAATGAGGCATTCGTCGCGTTCACGAACCAGATCGTCGCAGCTGCGTCCTTTGGCGGCCTTCTCGCAGCCCTCCACCATGCGGTCGCGAAGCGTCTTGGTGAGTTCGGGCGCTTTCAGGCGGGTCCATGGCTCTTCAAGCGCAGGACCGAAGTGGTCCAGCATGTGGGCCATGCCGCCCTCGCCGCCCGCCATGTGGAACGTGAGGCACGGCCCCATGATCGCCCAGCGCAGGCCGGGACCGTAGGCGATGGATGCGTCGATCTCATCCACGGTGGCTTCGCCTTCCGCCACCATGTGCAGGGCTTCGCGCCACAGGGCTTCCTGCAACCGGTTGGCGATGAACCCCGGGAGCTCCCGCTGCATCCGGATGACCTTTTTGCCTGTGCTCTCGAAGAACTCCGCGGTCCTGTCCACAAGCTCCGGGTCGCTGTGGTCGCCACCCACGACTTCCATGAACGGGACGAGGTACGGCGGGTTGAACGGGTGCCCGACCACGGTGCGCTCCGGCGTGCCGCACTTCTTCTGGATGTCGCTCATGGCAAACCCCGAAGTGCTGGAGCAGATAATGGTGTCAGGAGAGGCCAGCTCGCCAAGGGTTTTGTAGAGCTCCTGCTTGGATTCGAGATTCTCTGGGGCGGATTCCTGTATGAACTGGACCTGTTCCACCAACTCCTCGAGGGAGTCGGCGAACCTGAGACGGTCCCTGGAGGCGCCCACGGACAGGCCGAGCTTCTCCATGGTGGGCCAGTTTTCTTCCACCATCCGGCGCAGTTTCTCCTTTGCGCCCGGGCCGGGGTCGAAAGCGACCACGTCGAGACCGTTGCGAAGGAAGTGCAGCGCCCAGCCGCCGCCGATGACGCCCGCGCCGAGGATGCCTACCGTTTTTATGTCCTTGATGTCTTTCATGATTATTCTAGCGCTATTGGTTGAGTCCAAGGATGTCACGAGCCTGATCCGGGGTGGCGGGAGCCGCGCCCAGCGTGTCCGCGAGTTGTACGGCTTTCTCCACGAGCATGACGTTGTCCGCCGGGACGCCCTTCTTGAGGTAGAGGTTGTCTTCCAGTCCCACGCGCATGTGGCCGCCCATAAGCAGGGCCTGCGCCGCAAAGGGGAACTGGTTGCGTCCAATGCCGAACCCGGCCCAGATCGCGCCTTCGGGCAGCTGGTTGCGAAGCGTCAGCATGGCCTCCGGCGTTGCCGGGGCGCAGAAGGGGATGCCCATGCACAGCTGAAAAAGCGGCGGGGCGGCGATGAGGCCTTCCTGGATGAGCTGTTTGGCCATCCAGACATGACCCATCTCGAAAACTTCGATTTCGGGCTTTACGCCGGATTCGGCGATGCCGGCCGCCATGGTGCGAAGTTGATCGGGCGTGGTGATGTATGCGGCGTCGGCGTAGTTCATGGAGCCGCAGTCGAGGGTGCAAATCTCCGGCTTGAGTTCCCGGATATGGGCGATGCGTTCCTCGGCCCCGGCCATATCGGAGCCTGCCCCGCCGGTGTTCGGCTCATTTTCGTCCGGGACGAAGTCCCCGCCCATGCCGGCAGTGAGGTTGATGATGACGTCGGAGCCGCTCTCGCGGATGCGTTCCACAACTTCCCGGTACAGCTCCGGAGCCCGCGAGGCTTTGCCGGTCTCGGGGTCGCGGACGTGGATGTGCGCTACGGCGGCCCCAGCGTTCCGCGCCGCAATGGCCGACTCGGCGATCTGCCGGGGTGTGACCGGGACCGCTGGATTCCTGTCCGCGGTATCTCCGGCGCCGGTGATGGCACAGGTGATTATCGGTGTCGTATTCATATTAAAATCCTTGTTCATTCCTTTTTGTCCGGGCAGCCGCGCCCGAAGACCGCCTGACACTAGGCGCGGAAAAGAATCCTGTTATGACTTATTGCGACGGAATCTTGATCCAGTATGACGGATTGAGTGAGAGAGTCTGTTTCTCCAGAAATTATTGCTCGTCACTGAATGGTAAGAAGTGGCTTTATATACGCCGAAAAAAACGGTCTCGGAAAAGCATAGCTTCAATATCGTCGGTTTGTTGACTTCGCTGAGAGGCTTGAATAAGCTATAAAGGCACATTTTTATAGTGCTGCTTTTGAAAGAGGTTTTCGTTGCGATGCATATCGCCGAAACCTTTTTTTGTGGCTCTGTTGTTGAACTTCATGATGTTCATTTTCTATTCGACTACACTTCGGAGGGAATCGTGTTTGGCGCTCATCAAAAATCCAGTACTGCTCGTTCTGTCGTTATTCTGCTTGTTTGCAGCATCCTTGTCGGCGGCTGCCAGGCCAGCAAGCAAAAGACGGGGATGGCCGTGGGGGCCCTTGTCGGCGCCGTGGCCGGTAGTTTTATCGGAAAAGGTGCTGGAAAGGCCCTTGCCGTAGGCATCGGCGTGCTCGCCGGCGGCTTTATTGGCAACCAGATAGGCGGCTATCTTGATGAGCAGGACCGTCTGGCTGTTGAACGCGAGTCCACCAAGGCTCTCTCGCGTGCCAAGGACGGGGAAACCACCACGTGGGAAAATCCGGACACCAAAGCAAAAGCAGAGATCACGGTTGAAAAGACGGAAACGGTCGAGCGGGAAATACCTATTGTCCGGCATAAGAAAGTCCAAAAGCCCGGCAAGCTGGAGCTCATCGGCGAGCCGTACGAAATTTTGACCGCTTCCAACGTGCGTTTCGGCCCGTCCATGGAAAACGACGTGGCCGAAGTGCTGCCCGAAGGCGACAAGGTTCTTGCCGTCGGCAAGGTCAAGGGCAGGAACTGGATTCTCATCAACAAGAATCGTCACGCAATCGGCTACATACACGCCTCTCTTGTCGGCAAGGAAGGAACGCTTGCTGAGCGCAAGGCGGCCGAGAAGCAGGAGGGCGAAAAGGAGTGCACTGCAAGGAAAAGTGCCATGGTCGAGACGCAAACCGCAGACGCGCAGCAGGTCATGAAGCCTGCGTACGATCTCGACGCGATGCCCGAGGACATGAAGTCCTCTCAGACTCTGCGGAAGGCCGTAGATCTCGATACCATGGTCGCCAGCTATCCCGACACGCCGGAAACCGACGACTATGTGGCAGAGCAGGTTGAAGTGGAAGCTCCGGCCCGTACACTCAAGATGAAGGTCTCTTCTCCCAAAGGGCAAGAAGAAACCACGGTCGTGGCGAGCAAGGGAACCGATGGTGCATGGGAGATTATTTAGTCATGCGAGGTATCCGGACAATTCTTCCGGCCCTGTTGTGCCTGCTGATGCTTTCGGCGGGCGCGGCAGAGGCCGCGTCGTGGCATCGTCTGGCCTATTCCAAGAAAATGGGTGCCGAGGTCTTCGTGGGTCCGGATGGGACCGACTGGTGTGCCGGGACCGTCAGGGGCAAGGTGAAGCTGGACACTGACAGCCCCTTGCGCAGCGGTGGTGTCGAATCTTTTCTTGGGAAAGTGCTGACCGTGGTTCGAAACGAATGCCCCGAAGCGGAGAAGGCGGCTTTTTCCGTGATGGACGCGAACGGCGGAGCATCGCTCGGGAGCTATGTGGCTGAGTCTTCAACCGGCTGGAACGTGGTGAAGGAGAGCGCGCCCGTTGTCGCATCCGAGTCAAGCGACAAGCCTTCCGAAGTGACCCGCAAGGAATCCGCTTCTCCCAAAGCGCCGGCGAGGGCGACGTATCTGGCTCTGGCGCCCGGCGTTTTGCATGGTGCCCCCTCCACCGCTGCTCGTGATGACTTCGTGAAAGATTATATCGTAATGAAGTATTACAAGGAGTTTCGCAAGGTCCGGAGAAACGAGATTGAAGTCGCCAAGATGGTGGACAAGTATCGGGATGAGGCGCGGGAATTCTATCAAGCTGTAGCACCGGATTACATTGAACTCAGGATTGGCGGGAAGCTGGGTAAGTACGACGTCCAGCAAGAGGCGTTTGAGTTTTCTCCCATCGACAAGGGGACTGAGTTCGAGGTGGATCGTCCCGAAAAAAGCTGGATTTATCGTATGGGAAAAGGTTTCCCTGAGAAAATTCGCATAGATGTATTCGGCGGAGAAGCCGTCAGCCGTATGGGCATGGCGAAGAGCCAGGCCCAAAAGGTTCTAAAGAAGTTTAGGCATCGAAGGGTGGATATCCTTGCCGTTGTCAAAGTCGTGGGCCACGACACCTACCCCGGGACCTCCGTGCCGAAGTATCGAACTCAGCTGCATTCTCTCAAGGTCCTGGAGAACCGGGGCGAGAAGGTTCTCTACGAGTACCCGGCCTCTTGGGTCGGAGCCGAGGTTGCTAAACTTCGGGAGGAGCAGCGCCGCGCTGAGCGAGAGCGTCAGAAGCGGCTTGAAGCTGAACGGCGGCGCAGAAAGGCCGAGGAGGCCGCCCGGCAGGAACGTATCAAGCGTGGCGTGGAGCCGATCGTGGCCAGCTGGGATGTCGTCAAGGCCCATTTCGATAAACTTCGCTCCGGGAAGAATGATTCATACATGGTCAATGGGGTGGATACCCGGCGGCCTCTGGTGATCCTTTCCAACGCGAAATATATGGGTGAAACCATCATCTTTGGTGAAGGGCTTATTCCGTCGCTACTCAGGGACAAGGAAATCACTTATGTCTTCACGCCGGATGAGGGAGAAGGCAGAATCAGGCTTAAGCTTCAGAACTGGCGTGAATTCAGGGAAACAAAAGTCCCCGAGACTATCCAGTCCGAGTTGCGGGCGATGCTCGAAGGCTATCCCAATGTCTTTGCAAAGATGGGTGTAAGCACGCTGTATGAAGCCAAAGCCAGGTTGCGCCTGACTCCCGTCGGATACGGAGATGACCCGTGGAAAGGCGGAAAGACGCTTGTCCTGTATGTGGAGTCCGCCAAGTACGGAGCCAGATTGAAGGACTCTGAAGCCGAAGAGTATCCCCTGTGGCACGTGAAGGCCACAGAGCCCAAAAAGCCATATGTCCAGAAAAGGGACCGGCGAACTGCCCGACAGTTGGATCTTGCCGGACTGTATGGCGGCATGGAACTTGAGGAGGTGAAGGATATCCTGGAGGATCGCGTTGGCATTGATGCGGAGTTCGACGAGCAGACTAAGCTGTTGGAATCCACCGCGCCGATCTCCCTCTCGGAATACAAGTCCTTCGGCGACGCTCTCCCGCCGGGCAGAAGGTACTTCAAGGGCCGTTTTGTCAAGACCGGCGAGTCCCTGATGGGCCTCGGCGGGCCGGTGTACTCGCTCAAGCAGGCCATGTTGCGGCAGACTGCGACCAAGGATGAAAAGGAAGCCATCGTCGAAGGACTTATCAAGAAGTTCGGCGAGCCCGACCTGCGAATGGTCAAGGGCGGGGTTCTGGTTTTCAACTGGGGCGAAAGGATTACGGACGATCGCTCGGAAATGCCTTCCGGCAAGAATATCAGGCGTCCTGTCTCCGCATTGGAAGCGCAGATACACCAGTCGGGGCGTGGTGTTGTCACAACGCTCATTCTCACCGACGAGCTGTATCTGAAAAAGACCAAGGTCGAGACTCAGACCATATATTGACGGTCAGGGGCGCTTTTCCTTTGGAGAAGCGCCCTTTCATTTTGGAGGTGCCATGCGGTGGACATTGATTGTACTGGGAGCGGCTGCGCTCTTGCTCGTTTCGTTTGCGTATGGGACTGCGCCGGAAAAGATCGCCTATTCCAGAACGTATGGCGCTGACGTCTACGTGGTTGGGCATGGCAAGAGCTGGTGTGAAGCGGACATTGCGACAATAGCCAGAATGCGACCGGGCAGCGTAGTCGGCGATCAGGCTCTTCACGCCTTTTACAGGATGATAGGCATGATTCTCCAGAATGAATGTCCGGAAGCGCAAAAGACGGATTTCATGGTCCTCGGCGCTGATGGAGCGTACTATTTCGCTGGAGAATGTAGCCTGAACAACGATTGGGTGCCTGTCCGTACCGGTTTTGGTCTATCCGAGAGCATCACCCTGATGCGCTACCATGCGTCACTGATTGCAGACGCCCTCACCGGGAGGCTGCTTGCCGACCCGTACGGCGATCGACTCAATACATTGGGAATTGCGGGATTTGTGGTCCTGATTGCCGGAGGCGTGCTCTTTCTTTTCAAAGGAAAAAAGCAGACCTCGTCCCGGCAGAACTTTGAAAACGAGGTTGAGTCGAATCAGAGTGAACAAGGCGTGCCGTCTGAGCCTGAAGGAGTCTATGAAGACGGTGCGGCTGGCCCGGAACCGCAGCTTGTGGCTTCTTCCTGTTTTGCCCAGAGCTACGAGGCCGCCCTGGAGGGAATTCTCAGCGAGGATCCAAGGGAGCGCGCCGGTGATTACGGCGAAGCGTTAGTGTTGTCCAAGGTCATGGAAACGGGGGGCGGCATAGTTTACTGGGGACTCGGCCTCAGCAACCGAGGCAAAAAGTGCGAGGTCGATATTCTCGTGGTTGCTCCGCACGGCTTGCTTCATGTGGAGGTGAAAAACCTTCGCGGCGTCTGGAAAGTACTGAGTGAATACGATGAGCAGGGGCGGGTGCGCAGCTCCCACTGGACGCGGGATGGTTACGGCGATCTGACGCTGAAGAGCCCGGTGGAGCAAGCTAATCGGGCACGAACCATCCTTGCCGAGACGGTCAGAAATCTGAGCGATTTTTATCTTCCGATTCACAGCGTGGTGGTTGCGGCTCACGACGAGTTCAGCTTGACAGGTGCTGAGGAAGACGGGGTGAAGGTGATGAGCCTTTCTGAGTTTACCGATTTTTATCAAGAGTACGCGCATGGTTCGATCGCTCAACTCAGTGCGGCGCGAAGAGGACTTTTTGCCTCACTGGTGGAGCATGTGGCCAGTTTTGGACAGCGCCCCGCATTTTTTGATCTGAAACTGTTCGAAGATGACACGGATCAACTGCCGAACCAACCCATGTCCGCAGAGACATATGAGGACTATCTTTTTTCGAAACTGGCTGAGTGCTGGAGCCTGAAAACCAGAATCCCGAAGCAGGACGGGATATGGTTCGGCACCAAACAGGATATGGCTCCGTCCACGAAAAGGAACGGCACACGGGACTGACCGCGTTCAGCCTGTGCCCGCTGCCTGAGCACTTCCGCGAGCCCGATGGCGTTGTGGACATAGATTCTGTCCGAAGCGAGGTCGCAAACGAAAAGGCAATGGATTACGAAAAGTCGGCACGTTGTCACAGTCGTGAGCGACAATGAACATGGTGCGTCGAACGCGTCAAAGATGCGGGCGGAGCGGTTGGCGCAGAGCGGAGTACGGCACCCTGCACAGGGCATCCAGCGGGTCGCGGCCAGAGAAGGGGCTGCGTGTCAGTCCAAAGGCGGCATTGACGTTGAGGTCAGTGATAATACCGTCGCCTCACCACCTGCGGGGCAGCGTATATGCCGTGCGAAGTGCCGGAAAGGGCAGGGTGCAGAAGGATTCATGTGTCACCGGTCTGCACCATTGTTGTCCCTGCGGGGCGTCTGAGGGCCTTTGGATTTCTGTCTATGATTCGGTCCTAATGACATGGATGGGTGATGCGCAGAACGCCCAGGCGAGCGAGTCAGTCTCTGCTCGCAAGGAGGGTGGTTTCACGAATTGACATGAGAGCCCGATGGACCTATCCCTTTGGGCTTCTCCGTACGCGAAACCCGCCCGGAGGATCCACCTGCACCGACTCGGAGCCGTTCATGCGTATCGAACACAACCTGTCGTCCATCTATCCTTCCGTCGAGGAAATCCCCGCCGAGTATCTTTCGGGCCTTCCCATGGACTCCCCTTACTACCTCGTCGACGGTGAACTGCTGCGCTGGAAAGGGGAAACCGAGCCTGTCCTTTCAGCGGTCATGGCCAGCGAGAACGGTCTGCTCGCGCCACTGCATCTTGGAAGTTGCCCCGTCCTGAACGAAGACGTCGCCATGGATGCGGCAAAGGCTGCGGTGGAAGCCTACGGACACGGGCTTGGCGAATGGCCCGCCATGACGCAGGAGGAACGCATCCGCCATATGGAACGGTTTCTTGAGCGCATGGCCGCCGTTGGTGATGAGGTCGTCCGGCTCATGACGCTGGAGATCTGCAAGCCTGTTCGACAGGCGCGTGGCGAGTTCGATCGTACGGTGCAGTATGTTCGCGACACCATCGACACCCTCAGGGAGATGGACCGCCACGACTCCCGGACCTTCGAGGGCGAGGGCATCCTCGCTGGTGTCCGGCGCGCGCCGCTTGGTCCCGTGCTCTGCATGGGGCCGTACAACTTTCCCTTCAACGAAACCTTTGCCACGCTTATACCGGCGCTGCTGATGGGCAACACGGCAGTGGTCAAGCTGCCCAAGATCGGCCGGCTGCTTTTTTCGCCGATTCTCAAGGCGCTGCGGGACTGTTTCCCTCGCGGCGTCGTCAATGTCATCACGGGGAATACGGAATTGGTGCATCCGATCCTGAAATCCGGGTATGCCGATGTGTTTGCGTTCATCGGATCGAGCGGGGCCGCCAACTCTCTGTGGCAACTGCATCCGAGGCCGGGCCGCCTGCGCTGCGTGTTCGGGCTGGACGCCAAGAATCAGGCCGTTGTGCTGGAGGACGCGGACATGGATGTTGCCGCGGCCGAGATCCTCTCGGGGAGTCTGTCTTTCAGCGGTCAGCGCTGTACCGCCATCAAGACGGTTTTCGTGCACAGAAGCAGGGCGGATGATTTGCTGGAACGGCTCAAGCAGGGCGTGGATGCGCTCAGGGTCGGCATGCCATTTGATCCTGACGTGGATATCACCCCGATGCCGGAGCCGGGCCGGGCGGAGTATCTCAGGACGCTGGTGGACGACGCGGTCTCGAAAGGGGCGCGGATCGTCAACCCGGGGGGCGGTTCCGTGTTCGAAAACCTTGTGCACCCCGCGATTCTGTATCCGGTGGATTCATCCATGCGCGTGTACCATGAGGAGCAGTTCGGGCCTGTGGTGCCCGTGGTCCCATTTGATGACGCGCGCACTCCCGTGGAGTATCAGGCGCACTCCGATTTCGGGCAGCAGGTGAGCCTCTTCGGGCAGGACCCGGTCAGGCTCGGACGGCTTGTGGACGCCATGTCCGCGCAGGTCTGCCGGGTGAACCTGAACAGCCAGTGCCAACGCGGGCCTGACACGCTTCCATTCGGCGGGCGCAAGGACTCGGCCGTAGGGACGCTCTCGGTCAGGGACGGAATCCGGGCTTTTTCCATGCGCACCGTAGTCGCCGCGAGGAATACGGATGACAACCGGACACTGCTCTGTGGCCTCCAAGAGCGGCAGGCCTCTTCATTTCTGAATACCGATCACCTGAAATAGAAGTTCATTCGGCAAGACGTCAGCCCCCTGTTCCCGCGGAGTCGGAGGGCAACCCCCAGAGGCGATTCGAGCACTTCATGAGAGATGTTCATCGAAAAGGGTCGCTTCGCCGGCGTATTCGGATAAGAAGCAGGGAATTTGCCGAACTAGGTTTTTTTCATGAAGTCGGTACGCTACATTTCAGAAGGCTCTCCGGCATTGGCTCGACCCGTGCCGGTCGTAATGAAGATATTCAGGGAGTTAGCAGCAGGAGCAACTGGCGCGAAGATGCGAACAAAGAAAAAGGACTTTTTGTCGATTCGGCAAAAAGTCCTTTTATTTCATGGTACCCGGAGCGGGAGTTGAACCCGCACAGTGCAAGCACCGAGGGATTTTAAGCCTCTCAATATGTTGCCTATCAATCTGTAATGTATTGCTATTATTTAATAAAAATAGTTTTTGTGGCAATTGTGGGACAGTTTGGCGGAGTTATCAGTTATGGCCAGTTGGATTGCCCTAGGGTTTTCTTGGACAATCCACTTGCTGAGCGGCAGGAGGCGGCGGAGATGGGTGACATTTTGATAGGATGCCGTTGCGTTCATCTTCTGTCCAGCTCAGAAATGACCTTTTGTAGCTACCATCATGGATAGCCTATTGGGATAGAAATTGTGGGGGATGACAAAACGGTTTTCAACTAATTAACACATTGAGTGAACATACAGTGTGGTTGTAAACGTGAACGGGTTGTCCGCATTTCGCTTAGTGGTAAGAACTTGAGTTTCTGAATAAGATATATAAAAGTTTGTTAGGCCTATGCTTCTGATCACACCTGAGATCTTCGTAAAAATGCTCTGCCCTAAAGAATACAAATCCTTCCTGGCAGACATGTTTCCTTCTGTCCCCGCCAAGACTGTTAGAAATTTGAAAAATGGCGCATCGCCCTCAAGGAAAACAATGGATGCCATTGTGGCTGACTTGAGTGCAGCCTGTTCTCTTAGTGAAGAACAAATCCGGTTACTTCTTGACAAGCAAACACCCCAACCTTGGAAGAACGCTGTTGAAGGCTTTAAAGAGGTTCCGAATTTCCCTTATTCTTCCTCTTTTGATTACGTCACTGAGATTGTAGACAGAATTGAAAGTGCTCCATTCAAAGCCGCTGCCGCAAAGCAAAGAAAAAACTCATGTTGGAAAAAGCAATTTGAGAAAACTGGTTTGCCTCAGTCTGTTATGCCACATTCTTTTCTAACGACTTGCTATCAGATTGGAAGAAAGAAGGCCCCTAAAGGTAAACGAATCTTGCCTGTCGAAAGTGGAAAGGTTTTGCTGCGAACAAATCTTTTTGTCTTAGGCGCTTTTGAAGTCTCTTTGCTTCACTCTGATTTAGTGAAGCCCGGCATTGGACCGCGGATTCACAAGTGCATGCCGTATTACAGAGATGGCAAACTCATTGAGCCAATTAGAGTACTTTTTGAAGTGTTTATGAAGAAGTTGGAAATCCCAAGTATAGCCCAGTTCGCTGAACAGCTGAAGCCTTTGACCGTGCGGGAGCAGGATAAGAACATTGATAGTCAGAAGCGACAGGTCAAGCGCTGGTTGGCTGGCCAGATTCCACCGAGTTGGGAGTATATACGCTTGATTCGAGACTCCTTTTTTGACGGGGATGATGGAGTGATGATGTCATACGGTATCACCCGTTTTTTGCAGTGTTTGTTGAAAGAGCTTCGGGAGAACTACATCCCTCTCTTCTTTAAGGACGAACAGGAACTCGTCTCCATCTTTCAAGAGTATCCTGAGTGGCAAAAGTATCACCAGAAGGGGTTTGAGAAATGGAATGAAGCGAGGAGCAACACATAGCCCCTCGCTTCATTAACGCCTAGGAGCCTATGTAATCTTCGTTGTTGGGATTGTGGCCATCGGCCCAGTCATCCATGTCGGCATCGTTATTAGGGTTGTTGATGTCGGACCACAGATCGAGTTCTTCTTGGCTCATGTTTGAAGTATCGGGCATTTTGCGTTTCCTTACTTGCCTTGCTGATTTGGATTCATCTTCTTGCCGCGATCCCCCTGATTTTGATCGTATTGGCGATTTGTTCCACTGGTGCCTTTGTTCGCGTTCGGGATGTTGGCCGCGTTGTCTTCAGGCTTGATTTTCTTTCCAGATCCTTTGGTCATTTTTAATCTCCATCATTGGGCTTGTACCAGACACACTATGCGTCGTGGTGTCGATTGAGAGACTGTGCCAGATCGCAAAGTTCGTGAGGAGTGACACTGGACGGCCATATTTGGTCTGGGGTGTTTAGGCAGTCCGGTGGTAATATTGAGGGTAGGGTCTGTTGCTCATCTTGCTGGCCAGCTGGCCAGCTGGCGAGTGTGCGGAGAGTGGGGTGACATTTTGATGGTATGCCATCCTGCCTTTTTTATGTTGAGCCCCGAAAAGCCTTTTTTGTAACAACCGCGATGGTTTTTCAAGTTGAGTAAAAACTAGGGGGTGACAAAAAGTTTTCCGAGTAAAATAAAACAAGTAGAGTAAATACAAGTAGTGGTCTTTCCTGCTTCTCCTCGCCGCGCGTCAGCCCGTTTGCGGGCTCTGCGGGAGCTAGCGCGGCGGCTCCCTAGTGGGTGCCGAACTCAGCTGAACGCGATACCAGCCTTATGGGCTCAGAACAGTTTACTTACGCGCTTTCTAAGGCTGTTTTCTGAATCAAGTCGGAAGGGCTTGATTTAGAATTTGGTTCTGATAAAAATATCGACAGAAGTAAATAAGTGTAGGTAATTTTATCATGCGAAGAAATGAAACGACGAGAGGCGGCAGGTTCGATGAGGCCATCGCCATTTTCAAACGAGAAGGCGGCATCCTGCGCACGGGGCAAGCTCTGCACAAAGGAGTTCATCCAAGCACGCTGTACGCTCTCAGGGATTCGGGGATTGTGGAGCCTGTAAGTCGAGGGGTCTATAGGCTGGCAGAGGCTCCTGCCCTTGGCGATCCAGATCTGGTCGTTGTCGCTACGCGAGCCCCAAAAGGCGTCATCTGTCTTATCTCAGCTCTTGCCTTTCATGGGATCACAACCCAGATACCGCATGAGGTTCATCTGGCGCTGCCCAGAGGGGCCGAGGACCCGCGACTGGATTACCCTCCAATCGCAACTTATCGCTTCAGCGGCGAAGCCTTCTTGGAGGGAGTGGAGAATCACGCCCTCGACAACGTGAACGTTCGCATCTACTGCCCGGAGAAGACGCTGGCAGATTGCTTCAAATTCAGAAACAAGATCGGAATGGACACTGCCATTGAGGCGGTTCGGCTGTATCGGGAACGACAAGCAGTGAAAGTGAACGATCTGATGCGGTATGCGAACATATGTCGGGTGGCCAAGGTCATGCGTCCCTACATCGAGGCTATTCTGTGAGAGAAAGCAAGAATATTTCCGCATCCGTTCATCAGCGTTTGCAGAACAAGGCCAGGGAATCGTCCAGAACGTCTGGTGAAATCCTGCAGCACTACGCTATTGAGCGGTTTATCTACAGGGGCATCTCCATCCCACAATGGGACACAAAGTGTCGCTTGGGGCAATTATGGGACATTTTTTTGTTTCAGGCGTCTTTTGGAGGAAGGCAGAGTAGAAAAAGCGAAAGCGGCTAGTTGTCTTGCAACTAGCCGCTTTCGCTTTAATTTTCATGGTACCCGGAGCGGGAGTTGAACCCGCACAGTGCAAGCACCGAGGGATTTTAAGTCCCTTGCGTCTACCAGTTCCGCCATCCGGGCGTGAGGGCGATTTATTTAGCCTTCAATGGTTTGGCACGTCAACAGCTTATCGGGCGAACATGCGCAGATAGTTGGCCCAGAGTCGCGGGGAGATGCGCGTGTACCGGTCGAAGTCCGAATTGATCTCAAGGCCCGGCACGATGGCGCGTGTCACGGGAATCCTCAGGTCCTTGCGGGTCATGTCTGCGTAGGCTGGAATGAAGCCGTTCTCCATGAGCGTCTTTTCCAGCACCATCAGGTCCCCTTCCGCGCTGCCTGTCGAGTGGTCGGGGAGGTCTTCAAGCCTGCGAACCGGGAGGCCTCCCGGAGCCGGAGCGCTTCTGGGGCCTGGAAACGGGTAGGGGGTCTCCGTCATGGCGGAAATCAACGCGGAACGTCCGTTCAGGTCCGATCCGGAGCCCTTGTCCAGCCCCCCGCGGGCGCCGAGGACCACAGACTTGTAGCAGGGGACGCCGAATTCCGGGGTCATATCGAGGAACCAGACGTGGATTCCCATCTCTTCGTACTGCTCCAACAGGAAATTCACCTGCGGATCGTCGGATTCGATGCGGAAGGCGCGTGACATGTCAAAAGGAATGGTCGCGTCAGCGTCTCGCTCAATGACTTCAAGCAGCGCTGAAACCTTGGCTTCTGACAGCGTGTTGCCCGAGGCCAGCCCTGTGGAACTCAGGGCCGAAAACAGATGCTGCTCGTCCAGATTGCAGAAGAGAAAAACGAACTGCGCCGGAATCATGATCGGTTTGATGCCGCCGGATTCATCGGGGCGATGCCCTTCGAACCAGTTGATGCGCTGGCCCGAGTAGGGGACCTCCAGACGGACCTTGCTCAGGTCGACGGCTTCCTGTTCCAGCTCTTCAAACGCCGCAAGCGTCAGCGGATAGTTCTTCTCGTATCCCCGGATGGCGTTGCCCCCGAAGCTCGCATAGGAAGAAAAGCGTTCGGCGAGCTCCATGGAATACGACGCCTCGGCGTTGGCTTCGGCAAGGCCCCGCCCGTAGCAGGTCTGCATGCCGGAGAGCGAATCCGAGTGGCGACCGTTGGAGCACCGGACGTCCACCATCCAGTGGCGCAGGCGGTTCACCGGGGAAAGGCTCGCCTTGTGCGCCATGGCGGGACCGACGAAGGCGTCGACCTTCTCCAGCACCGACAGGGCGTAGGAACTCGTCTCCTCGAGGGGCTTGCGTTCCTTGGGCTCGGGCAGGGAGCCTTCAAGCTCCTGACGGGCCTGCTCCGCTGTGTAGGCATGGCCGGAGGGGAGGTCATCCTCATTGACCGGAGCGGCAAGGCCTGCCTCTTTCGGTGCCGGAAGAGGCTCGTGGAAGGAGAAGTTGTTGGCGAAAAGCGGCGCCCATTGCCGGTGCAGCGGCTGGTCCTCAAGCTGATGGGAGCGGATGCGGATGGTCGGGAGATTGTCGTTCAGGGAGTTGACATCTACGCCTTCGAACATGGGCAGATATTTTTCCAGTCGCCCATGCACCAGACAGGCCTCATACAGCAGGGCGGTGAGTACCGGATCGGACGAGCCGTTATCCGTCATGACGCCGTTGATGAGCTTTTCCACCTTTTTGGGGCGGTGCCTGCCGAGGCCGTCGAGCAGGTGCTCGTGCATGTAGGTGTCGTAGGGGGCTTGCCTGAGGTGGTCCACCATGGCGGAAAAGCTGAGGTTCTGCTTGGGCATGGCGGCAAAGCAGCCGACCCCCGCCTGAGTGTCCATCAGTTTGAGTTCGTATCGCATAAGTTTGCTCCAGTGCTGGATTTCGTCACGCAAGTTCGTAGCACTGTAAGGATGAAAATGTCGAACGGTTTTCCGAACCGTGGGGGGAGGAATCGCCCCGCCAGGGCGGGGCGTTGTTTTCGCTATGCCTTTTCGAGAAGCGTCCTGACATGGGGGAGCATGGCTTCGGCCATGCGTTCCACGCCCTGTTCGTTGGGGTGCAGGCCGTCCATAAGCGTCAGCATGGGGTTGCCGAAATAGGGCGCGAGGACGTTGGGAAACAGCGGGATGCCAAGTTTCTCGGCCAGTTCAGGGAAAACCCTGTCAAACTCCGCCTTGTATTCGACTCCAACGTCGGGGATGGCCTTGATCCCGCCCAGCAGGACCGGGATGCTCTTCTTGAGGAACGCGTTGCAGAGCGTTTCGATGTTCTCGCGTACGAAGTCGGGTTCGTCGCCGACGTAGAAGTCGTTGGCGCCGAAGGCCACGATTACGGCGTCCGGCTTTGCCTTGAGGACATCGTTCATGCGATGCAGACCGTCCTCGCTGGTTTCTCCGGAGATGCCGAAGTTCAGCGCTTTGACTTCGACACCTTCCGCCCGCAGCCTTCTTTCCAGCGCCGCCGGCAGGGCTTCCGAGGGCTTGAGCCCGTAACCTTCCGTGAGGGAGTCGCCGAAAACGGCAAGTGTCTTCATCAGATGGCTCCGATCCAGCTTCCCACCTTGGTGGCCTCCGCCTTCCAGTCGCTGCTCAGGCGCACCTTGAGGAATTCCTTGAAGATGGTGTCGAACATGGCCATTGCCGTCTCAAGAAGGTAGACCTTCTCAAGAAACTTCGCGTCCGGGTCGTCGCCTTCCTCGTCGCGTGTGGCGATCTTGGGCGTCTTGAGGCCGGAGAAGAGGAAATCCTCGGCCTTGACGGTCAGAGTCCATTCGTCTTCGTCGGACTGGAAGCGAAGTTGTGCGCGGCAGACCTTCTTGCCGGTCTTGAGACCGGTCATGGCTTCAGTGAGTTCGCCGCGCGGGCTGTTTACCGTGGCTGTCTCCACACCTTCGCCGTCGCCGCCCTGCACCGAAATGCGCTGCTCCATGTTCACGGAGTAGTATTTTCCGTCCTCAAGCTGGAACATGTGTGATCCCGAGGCGATGCGGTACCAGAGCCAGGTCAGGAAGTCCTGTCCGAGAACGGTGTTCTCTCGTTCAACTGCGGTAAGATCCATGACTGCCTCCTATACGAAAATGGTCGGGTCGAGGTTTTCCAGTTTCTCCACCGAATCTTCGCCCAGTTCCTCCATGGCCATGAAGAACGGCCCCAGCGGTTCCAGATGCAAGTCGAAGGTCGCGGTGAAAAGGTCCTCGAACAGCGCTCTGGCCTTGGCGTTGCTGGTGTCCAGGTAGACGCGGTTGGCGGACGGCGTCCAGACCACATCGAAGACAGCCGGGACGGGCAGGCTCCGGGCGCGAAGACGCAGGGTGACCTGCTCCTTGAGTTCGCGCTTGCGGTCGCGGGAGACGAAATTCTTCCCTTGCTCCTTGTTGCGCGCCAGTTCGGCGTTCAGTGCGATCTGGTAGTGCTTCTTGAGGACCGCCGGCTGTACCCTGCGAGTCTCCAGACGCATTGAAAAGGCAAAGAACTCGGCTTTCTCGGGCGGAGATTGCGTCCAGTTGACGTCGAGAAAGTCGTCGATGTTGGTCCAGCCGAAGCTGCGTTCCTCGGCGGTGTCGTCGATGTCGATGAAGCTGTTCTGCGACAGCTTCTCCGGCACTTCCTGAAGCAGGGAGTCCGGTACTTCCTCGATGATGCGGTAGCGGGTGAGCCCGAGGCTCGCTGAAAGTATGCTCACGGTTTGAAACCTCTCGTATTTGACCTGTGGTTCGGACCGTCAATTGGGTAGAATCATTCCCCGGCGATGTAAAGTCATTTGATGCGCGGATGTGCCCTCCAGAAGGAGTTTTCCGGCACGCAAGTTGTATGAAATGGAGCATCGGCAAAGCCGAAATGGAAAGAATCGGAGGAAAGCAATGCGGTAGAAGGATGGCAAAAGGAGGCCGCCATGAAAGTCTGGCGTTTCAATGTCTCGGACGACTGCGTGGAATTCGGCGGCGTGAAGCGGAAGAAGCTCACGCCGGACGGCTGCAACGAACCTTACGGCAAACGTTTCTGGTGTCCCAGGCGGCGCTGGTTCCTCACGGAGGCGTGTCCGTTCGTGAGCCGTCAGGAATGCGACAGCTACAGACGGATGTGCGGCGCCATCTGATCCTCTTGCCCGACCGCTTCCGAGCGTGTAGGTTCCGCGCCGGAGGTACCCCGATGAATGAAGCTCTGAAAAGACTGGCCGGCATACTGGATGAAGCCGTTGACGAAATTGCCAAATGCGAAGCGGAAGCGGTTCGGGAAGTTGACGAAAACGGCAATCAGGCCGGATTCGAATCCTGGATGGTCGAAAAGGCCGAGGTGCTCGTGTCCCTGCCGGAGAAAGTCCGCGACGCGGCCGAAGCCGTGGGCGGCGATCTCGGTGGATTCGTTCTCGACAGGGTGGAACAGTACTCTTCCTCGGCGGAGACCTCGCTGGAGATAAACAGCCCGTTTTTTATGAGCGCGCTGCTGTATCCGTCCGATCATCAGCCGGGTGAGCCGAACAACCTCGAGTTGGTGGCGAAGAGGGTGCGCGAGGCCCTCTAGGAGCCGTTGCGGCGGGCGGCCTGCTGTTTCTGCCCCACCAGCACCAGCTTTGAAACCGCGTCTTCCTGTCTGCGGTCCAGTTCCAGGAATTCGACGCCCACGGCGTCCCCGTCGTGCCGGACAACTCTGGCCGCGATGCCTTCGGCCACGGTCTTTTCCTGAAATTCCAGGGCCAGTGTCAGCTTCACGCCGTGCTTGAAGCGGGCTTTCGAAAAGCGAAACCCGGCACCGGTGGCGCTGATGTTGATGCAGGGCAGGAGCCCGACCCGGTCCACTCGAATCGCGAGGCCGTCGACAGCAATCCTGACCGCGTTGCGGCGTTCTTCCTTGTTGGTCGGGGGTTTGAAGCTGAATCCGAGAGCATCCTCGTCAATGGGCTCGGCCTTGATCTCGGTCTTTTTCTTGCCCTTCACGAGCTTCAGCCCGGGCAGAATCCCGGAAGACTTTTCCCTGCCTCTCTTCGCTTCGACGGAATGGGGCTTCCCCGCAGACGCGGCTTTACGGCCTGCGGCTTTCTTCACCGAAGGAGTTGATTTGGCAGCTGCGTCAACGTCATGCGTTGCCGCGGCATCGCCCGCTTTCCTGCTCCCCCCGTTGCGCCGTTTCGAATCTTTCTCACTCAACTTTTTGAAAAAACTCAAAATGTCCATTCCGTTCCCCCCTTTGGAATGTACCGACTTTCTTAGCGAAAAAAAGCATTTTTGGAAAGCCGCATATTGAAATCACGCATGGTGAACCTTCATGAATGCGCAAACCCTCTTGACTTTTACTCGCCAACCATGGGAAGAATGTTCAGTTTTTCACGAATAAGGGTAGTGTTTTTTTAGGAGGAATAGAGGATGATTGGCGAACTGTTCCACGGTATGGCTAACAGCACGGCAGCCGGTTTCACCGGCGTGTCCCTGATTTTCATCTATCTGGCCTGGATCGTGGTCATCGGCTGTGTTCGCGTTCGCGAAGCCATGCACGAAGATCACCACTAGTTTTCCCGGGGGCTCCGGAAAAAAGGCGCGGTTCCTGCGAACCGCGCCTTTTGTTTTTCTACTTCGTCCGGGATGTACTCAGTCCTTGAGTTGATCCAGCAGATATTGTCCGTACCCGGTCTTTGACAGCTCTTGACCGAGCTTTTCGAGCCTTTCGGCGTCTATGTAGCCCATGCGGTAAGCGATTTCCTCGATGCTGGAAATGATGTGCCCCTGCCTGTCCTGCACCGCCTTCACGAAACTGGACGCTTCGTGCAGAGAGGCATGGGTGCCCATGTCGAGCCACGCGAACCCTCTTCCCAAGGCCGTGACCTGCAGGTCGCCGCGCTTGAGGTAGACGTTGTTGAGGTCGGTGATTTCCAGCTCTCCCCGCGCCGAGGGCTTGAGGCTTTTGGCGATGTCCACGACTTCGTTGTCGTAGAAATACAGGCCCGTGACCGCATGGCTGGAGCGCGGGTGTTCGGGCTTTTCCTCAATGCTCACCGCTGTGCTGTTCTTGTCGAACTCAACCACGCCGTATCGTCTGGGGTCCTTGACGCGATACGAGAACACCACGCCGCCTTTTTTCAGGGAGGCGCTATCCTGAAGCAGGCGCGTGAGGCCGTCGCCGTAGTAGATGTTGTCGCCGAGAATGAGGCTGCACCGGTCGTTGCCGATGAAGTCCTCGCCAAGGATGAAGGCCTGCGCCAAACCGTCCGGGCTGGGCTGGACTTTGTAGGAAAGGTTGATGCCGACCCGGGAGCCGTCGCCGAGAAGGGACTGGAATCTCGGCAGATCCTGCGGGGTGGATATGATGAGGATGTCCTTTATCCCCGCGAGCATGAGCGTGGAGAGGGGATAGTAGATCATGGGTTTGTCGTAGACCGGCAGCAGCTGTTTGCTGACGGCGAGCGTGAGGGGGTGCAGCCGGGTGCCGGAGCCTCCGGCCAGGATGATGCCTTTCATTGCGCCTCCGGGCTTGGTTTACTTGCTCGTCTGATTGCGATATCGCTTGCAGCACGAGCCGGAGGGACTATAGCGGCCTCGCCGTGTACTTGGCAAGCCGCCTCCGGATACTCTAAAACGAGGTGACGATGAATTATCCATATTTCCATTTCACTGGCGGCCTCATTGCCGCCGTTCTGTTTCTCGTGCTCATGTTCTTTCTGCTCGTCGTGCTCCCGGTGGGATTTGTCACCGAAGCCTTCGGGCGCCTGGGGATGACCACGGGGCAGGGCTTCCTGCTGCTGCTCGCCATTCTGGTGGGCCGGGCGGTCAACATTCCGGTCTACACCAGCGAAAAGCTCGTGATGGTGCAGGGCAGCGGCGCAATGCGCTTTCGTTTCGATGGCCTCGCGCGGCAGATCGAGTACGAGGAACCCGTCAACGAACTGAAAAAGCAGGTCTTCGCCGTGAACCTCGGCGGCTGCGTTTTCCCCGTGATTCTGAGCATCGGCTTTCTGTTGCGTTCAAGGCTGATCGACGTTCCGAACATGCCGGCGCTGCCGGAGACCTTTGCCTGGCTCGGGCTGACCACTGCGGCCGTGGCGGCCGTGTGCTACGCCCTGACCAAGCCGGACGTCTTCACAGGATTCCGGCTGCCGGTCCTTGCTCCGCTGGTGGTGACGCTGGCGACCACCATGATTCTGGTTCCGGCACCTGTCGCGCCGCTGTCCGCCTATGTGGGCGGCTCCCTCGGCACGCTTCTGGGGGCCAACGTGGTTCCGCTGCTCATTCCCTCTAGACGGCGTGAGCTGGCTGCACCGCTGGTTTCCATCGGCGGGGCCGGAACATTCGGCGGCGTTTTTGTGGCCGGTGTGGCCGGTGCCCTGCTGACCTAGGAGGTTGTCATGGATGGAAGTCTCACGCTGGAGCTGCGCCGCGAGTTGAAGGCAGGCGAGCGCCGTCTCGCCGGTCATCCTGATGAAACGGGGTTGCCCGTGGATGTGGCCGGGGCGTTCCCCCGGCTTCGGGTTGGCGAACGGCTGGATGTGGACGGCAGGCCGTTTTTTCGCGTGCTCGGCACCTTCTGGAGCGGAGCCGGAAGCGCGGCAGCGTCAAGGCGAATGGTGCAGCTTGAATGTCTTGTTGACGCTCCGGCCGCGGGCACTGTTTCCGCGGACATTGTCTCGGAAGGTTTCTCGCTTGCGTGGGTTACCTTGAGCGACAAGGGGTGTCAGGGCAAGCGTCGCGACGAGTCCGGTCCGCTCATCGCCGAAATGGTTGCCGAAAAAATGCCGGTCCGTCATGCTCAGGGCTTTATTCTGCCGGACGAGGAGAGGCAGTTGCGGCATTTGATCACGGACCTTGCATTAGGACAGGGGTTTGATATGATCATGACCACCGGAGGAACCGGGGTCGCTCCGCGCGATGTGACGCCGGAAGCTACGCTGGCCGTGATCGAGAAGCGCCTGCCGGGATACGAGCGGGCCATGACCGCGGCGAGTCTGGCAAAGACGCCGCATGGAGCCGTCTCCCGTGCCGTGGCCGGCACCCTCGGAGGCGCGCTGGTGGTGAACATGCCGGGCAGCCCCAGGGCGGTCCGTGAATGTCTGGAGCCGCTTCTTCCGACGCTCGGGCATACACTGGAAAAGCTCCACGGCGATCCGTCGGATTGTGCAGTACTGCGTTGCTGATCAGGCCTTTATCCCTTGCGGTTGCAGCCGCAACTTGATAGGTAGGGCGAGTTATCTGGAACGAACAACGCCTAAACGAAATATAGACCGCGAGGCTGTCCACTCATGATCAAACGTTTCACAGTGTTTTCCCTCTGCCTTTTCATGCTGCTTTCGGCCGCCACGGTTCAGGCGCAGACTGCGGACAAGACCAATCCGGCCGTGAATGGAGCCTATACGCTTGAGCGCTGCGTGCAGCGCGCCCTTGAGGCGAACCCGACCATTCTGGCCGCAAAGTCTCAGATCAAGGGTGCGGATTACGGCACCAAGTCCGCCCGTGGTGATTTCCTGCCTTCCGTGACCGCCGGATATGATTACAAAACCTACAACCGCGAGCAGACCGGCGGCGACCTCACCACCCACGGCAAGGCTTCGTACAGCGGGAGCATCGTGGTCACGCAGCCCATCTTCAAGGGCTTTTCTCTCCTGAACAACTACCAGAAGCAGAAGCTGGACAAGAAACGTCAGAAGGCCAACCTCAACAACGTTGAGCTGGTGGTCATTCAGGACGTGCAGACCAATTTTCTCGCGCTGCTCAAGGCCCGTATGGACGTCAAGAGCGCCGAAGACTCCGTCGAGCGGCTGCGTTCCCAGCTCAAGGTGAACACCGCGTTCTACGACGTGGGGCTCAAGCCGCGCGTGGACGTGCTTCAGGCCGAAGTTGAACTCGCCACTGCCGAGCAGGACCTTCTGAAGGCTCGCAACGCAGTGTCCACCCAGACTGCCAAACTCAACAGCCTGCTGAACCTGCCGTTGACCGCAGACATCAATTATGTGGGCGATCTCCAGTACGACCCTTTCAATCTGACGCTGCGTCAGTGCCTTGACCGCGCCTACGAATTCCGTCCGGATCTCAAGATCGGCGAAAAGGCGGTCGAGATCGCGGCCAAGGACGCGGGTATCGCCTCCTCCAGCTTCATGCCTTCGGTGGACGGCACCGTGACCTACTCCAAAAACAGCGACGAGCCCGGTCTTCAGGACAAGGGATATTTCTCTCACGAGAGCAGCGAGACGGTCACCGCCGGCATCAGCGCCTCGTGGACCGTGTGGGAGTGGGGCTCCGACTACTACGACTACAAGAAGACCGACGAGGTCGTGAATCAGCTCGAGGCCGAACTTGAAGACACCCGCCTCAACGCCGGGTTTGAAGTCAAGCAGGCGCTTCTGAGCATCAGGGAAGCATCCGACCGCATCGGAGTGGCCCGCAAGTCCGTGGAGTCCGCCAAGGAATCCTACCGCATGGCTCTGGCCCGTTATCAGGCGCAGGTCGGCACCAACAACGATGTTCTCGACGCACAGTCCCGCGTCACCAACAGTGAGGCACAACTCATTGAAGCGCTTGCAGACTACAACACCGCAGTCGCGAACCTGTACGTTGCCATGGGCGAAAAGAACCCCTCTCTGGAGGTCGAATAGCAGTGGCGTTTTTTCGTAGAACCAGAGTCAGCGGCGCCAGCAGCGTTCCCTGCCCGGAGTGTTCCGGAAGTATGCGGGTGGCGCGCAGCTGCCATGAAGTCTGGTACGAATGCCCGGACTGCGGCGGCAGGCACGAGATTCCCGAAGTGGTCTCGCAGCTGGACGACGATTTTGACGAGGATGTGGCCTTTGTCCCACTGGACCGAATGTGAATATATTTCATCGCGCTTGAGCGCATACTGCAAAGCCGCCATCATGGCGGCTTTGCTCATATTGGTCGGCCCGGGCGTATATGAAACCGCAGAGGCCGGAGAGTCCGATCAAAGCGGGCTGTCATCCACCGGCATCTGGTCCCCGCTGGCCGAGAGGCTCGTGAAGGACGGGCTCGAACGCGCCTACGTCGTGTCTTTGTTTTCGCGCTCCGGGCTTGTGTTTGATCCCGACCACATGGCTCACAAGATGCGAAGCCTTCTTTCCATAAAACAGGCTGACCGCGGCACCGCACCCGCTCGCGAGCCCAAGGTCATGGACCGTTACCTCAACCCCATCCTCATCGCCGGGGCTTACGCCTATCTGCGTGAAAACCGGGTGGCACTGGAAGCGGCGCAGGAGCGGTACGGAGTCGAAGGAGACTACCTTGTGGCGCTTTTGCTGGTGGAGACCCGTCTGGGAACCAACACCGGCAGGCACAAGGCCATGCCCGTTCTCGCCAGCATGGCGCTGGCCGGGGATTTTTCCCTGATCGCACACAAGGTGGATACTGCCGGGCTGGACGATGAAATGAAGCAGTGGCTCGTGGCACGTACCAGAACAAAGGGAGACTGGGCCTACAACGAGCTCGTGGCGCTCATCGAATATGCCAGAGGCGCCCGGCAGGATCCTCTGACCGTTCCGGGATCAATATATGGAGCCATCGGCATCTGTCAGTTCATGCCGAGTACAGTCAAGCATTACGGCGTGGATGGCAACGGGGATGGACGGGTAGACCTGTTCGAGCGAGCTGATGCGCTGCACAGCATGGCGAATTTTCTGAAAGAGCATGGCTGGGAAAAGGGCATGGATACTGAGCGGCGGCTCAAGGTCCTGTACCGCTATAATCATTCGGAGAGCTATGCCCTGACCGTGGATGCGGTGGCACAGAAGCTCCGTGGAGCCAGAGAGCTGTTCGGAGGCTAGCGGGCCGCGAGGTCCTGATACACCGTTTCGGTACGGCGCAGAAATTCCCTGTCCGAAAGTTGGGAGATGGTGCGTTGCTGGGCATCGATCAGGTCCGCGCGGAGCGGGCCGCGTGTCCCTTTTTCGATGAGCAGGGACAGTTCCCTCACATCTCCGGGGCGGTACAGGCCGTCCGGCTGAACCAGGTCGGGCATGACGCCCACGGAACTGGATACGAGCGGAACGCCGCAGGACATGATCTCCAGCGCAGAGCGCGCGATGGCTTCTGACCACAGGGAGGCGCAGACTCCGAGGTCCAGCGCACAGATGCATGCAGGGATGTCTTCGCGCCAGCCGCTGATGGCGGCATGGGAATCAAGTCCCTCCTTTTTCAGCCACGAGCGCACTTCATCCGTCGAGGTGGCCGAGTCCCCTCCGATGAGGAAGAGTTTCAGATCTTCGCGACCGTTCTCGCGCAGGTGGGACACGGCACGGATCAGGTCACGCTGTCCTTTCACGTGGTCGAAGCGGCCGAGCATGCCAACCACCGTGTCGTTGTGAGCAAAGCCGAACTCTTCTCGAACCCTGCCGCGTCCTTCGGGGGCGCTCGCGAATCGATTTCTGTCCACACCGCCCTGAATGAGCCAGAGCTGTTTCTCCGGTGTGCGCATGCGCTCGAGAAAATGCGTGGCCATGCGTTTGTTGGTGACGATGACGGAGTCCGCCACCGAAGCGTGCAGCCAGCGATTGACGGGGTCGTTCTTGGGCAGTCGCTGGTCGCCGCGAGTGCGGACCAGCCTGAACCCGAAGCCCGCCTTTCGCAGGGCGCCCCAGATGAAGAACCCCTCCCCCCGGTGACAGTTGACTATGTCCGGACGGTAGCGGCGCAGGAGCGATACGGTGTTCGCGATGGTGGAGGCGAGCCGGACCGGGTTGGTCGTGTTGAGGTCCAGCGCTTCCACGCGCAGGCCGAGATCCATGGCCTTGCGCTCCGCGGGAGTGCCCGGTTGGACTATGACGGTCACATCGTGCCCCGCGCGGGCCAGCAGTCTGGAAAGCTCCACGGCATACCATGCAGTGGCGTTGTACCAGCGGACGTTGATTACTTGGAATATTTTCATAGCTATTATTGGAAAGGCGGAGAACTTCGGGGCAGAATGACAGGAGCGTCAGTGCTTGGCAAGGGTGTGAGCACAAAAAGGTTGGAATTTTATTTGCATATGTGTACTTCGGCATAAACTGCGGTAAAAGATGCCAGCCGGAACGGAGCCGGCGGACAAAGAGAACCGGGGAGAATCATGCTGCATCTATCGTCCTTGGCGGGCGCATTGCCCGAGATTAATCAATCCCGCATGGTGTCGTCCGGATACGCGGTCTGGCTTGTCTGGGACGGCAAGCTGAACACGGCGATCACGCACACCCTGCGCGACTACGGCTGCCTCCTCATGGCCGAAGAGGAGCTGCAGGCTCTCTGGTACTGCTCCAATGCCGAAGTGTTTCGAGCCTTGGCCCGCCTTCAGACCTGGGCACGGGTCAACTCCATCAGCGTATTCGCGCAGGTCATGCCGGTCACGTTTCTTGTCGGCTACGACCTCTCCACCTCCCTCTCCGTCCCGCAGGAATTTCTTACCCAGAGCGCCGATGCCACCAATGATTTCGAGGTCTGGATACATCCCAAGCTCGAAAGCGAAATCAAGAACATTGCGGGCCTGAGTCTGCGGGCCGTGGGGCAACCGGAAGGCCTTTCCAACGTTGAATGGAAGCTGCTTCAGGCGGATCAGGGGCTGGACTACGAGTCCACGCTTCGCTGGTATTTCATCATCAAGCCGCTCGGGAAGCGCGGCGACAAGGAGAGCATCGTTGGCTGGCGCGATTTCTCCAATGAAATTCAGGAGCTAATGAAGCGCCTGAGTCTCAAGTATATTTCCGACGTCAAAGAGGGATTCATGTTCTTCCCTCTGGACAACGTCCGTCTGCTGCGCAGTTTCTGCACCGATATGCTCAACCTCATTCATGAGGCCAAGACGCAGGAAGATCACAAGTACTGGCCCGTGGTCATGGCGGTCGTGCCGCAGGGAGACTTGCCGTTCACGCAGGAGCTTCCCAAGAAAGTTGGCGTGGACTGGAACCGCCTCACGCCGGACTTCCCGCATATGCGCTATATCGACGGGTTTTTGTTGAGTCCGTGGTTTGCGGTTAACGATGCGCGTCTGGGGACCAAACAGACCAGCCTTGAGTCGTGGTGCAACATCCGCCTTCGCAAGGAGGGTGGCGAGGAGGAGTACGGGACCATCGAGGTCGGCATTCCGGTTTCGCTCACCGAAGCGGAAGGGATGGAGTGTTTCTACTGCGGCCAGAAGAACCACCCTGCATTCGAGTGTCCGAGCAAGCAGTTCGGCATCCAGACCGGAAAGGCGTGGGGGCAGCTGGCCCGCATGAGCATGGACGACATCAATGAAGGCGTCGCCCAGATCAATGACGACATCGACTCGGCCAATTTCGTCGAGACCGCCAACAAGATGCTGGCAGCCAAGGAACCGTCCAAGGGCGGCGTTATCCTTCAGGCGGTGTTCGACATCAATTCACCGGTGCAGCCCCGGACCGTGAAAATGGTATGGCGCAGCAAGGCCAAGGAGTGGGCCGAAGGGTTCCAGCAGCTTGGTCCCGAGGAGGGCGACCACATCTGGCGGGGGCTCAAGGCGGTGCAGGAGGGCGACCACGCGGAAGCCGAGGCGGAAGCCAAGAAGGCGGTGGTCAAGTACACCCGCAGCTATCAGCCTCAGAGTCTGCTCGGGTTTCTGCATCTGGAGATGGAGGACCCGACGCAGGCCATGTTCCATTGGCAGGAGGCCGAACGGCTCGCCTTCACTCCGCTTCAGCAGGGATATCTCGTCTTCCTTCAGGCGCGACTGCAGGAGGTCCTGGGCAACTTCAAGGACTCCACTTCACTTTACAAGCGGGTGAACGTTTTGAGTCCGGGGTGGCTGGAGCCGCTGTACCGGCAGGGCGTGTGCATGGTGAAGCTCGGCTTCACCGGGCAGGCGATGGACCTGTTCTTCGACCTCATCAATACGGACCCGAACATATTCAACCGCATTATCATCGACCCTGAACTGGACCGGGGGAGGGTGCAGCTCCTGAGCTTCCTCTGGGACAAATGGAGCGAAGCCCAGAAAGAGGCGGAAAAGCTCCGGGAAAAGCTGAAGGAATATATCGAGGAACTGGACAAGCGTTTCGAGAAGTCGCACCCGTTCTACGAAATAGCCGAAACCGAGCTTTCCAAGCTCAAGCATACGGCAGAGGTGGACAACTACGTCGCCTACCAGATGCTCAGCCGCGGCATGGAGCGTTTCGGCGAGCAGATGGAGAAGCAGGTCCAGCTCGAACTCAGGCGCATCAACTCCAACATCGACTTTCTCACGGAGCGCGTCCGCGAGATTCAGAAGGAAGCCGCGTGGTTTCCCTTTCCCAAACTGCTCGTGGAGTTCAACAAGGATTTCAACTACTGCGTGGAGAAGGTCAACTGGATCAAGACCCAGCACCTCAAGCAGGCGGATAATTTCAGGCTCGCCACAAAGTACGTCGAAGAGATCGAACAGCGCGTGGAGGCGCTCTCGGGAAGGCTTGTCACCCTGCGGATAGTACGTGACAGCACTTTGTTCGTCCTGATGCTCGGCAAGTCCTTCATCTGGTTTGAGCTGGTGGGCCTCGGACTCGCCTTTGTGGGCGTTCCGGCCTTCCTGTGGTTCACACAGGACGTGCAGGGCAGTTGGCTGGTGAGTACCATGCGCGAGAATCAGTGGGAAGTCACAAAGGGGTTCGTCATTATCCTGAGCGCGCTGGCGCTGGCGTTCGCGGCCATCAAGAGCGCCGCCGGATTCGAGAAACGCAAGCAGCAACTGTTCGACCAGCTGGAAGAGGAAATGAGCAGCCGCTCGAAGAAGCGCTACTGACCATTTTCATAAAAAAGAGGACGGGTGTTCCCCAACACCCGTCCCCATTACCGGACCGCCGGATCTCCCCTCCGGCGCCGCGGCGCTACGCGGTCCGATTGACCTGCATGCCGGAGAGCATGTTCAGGGCAATTTCCTTCTCCGATTCCAGACGGTTGCCTACCGCCTGTCTCACCCGCTCCGTGCTGGAGCCGAATTGCCCCTTGCGGGTGTCGTAGACCTGTTCAATGAGTTTGCGGCTGAACTCGCCGCCCTCGGTTCGTCCGAGAAACGCATTGATGGCCTTGCTGAAAATGTTGGTCGCTCCGGTGGGACCGTGTTGCACGGAAGTGCTCCAAAGCACTTCCTTGACGATGGGCGGTGCGCTGTCCAGGTCAATGCCGGTCTTGTCGCGGATCATGTTTCTGGCGGTGTCGTAATGCTCACCCTTTATGAAGCCGTGCTGGAGCTTCTCGAAGTGCTCGGGCATTTCGGAGGCGATGCTCTTCCATTCCTTGGGCATGTCTCCGGTGGTGCCCCCGGTCTCGGCCGGACCGGCCGAACGAAGGCGTTGCGCCAGCTCCGGTGCCTTGTCGTCGAGATAATTCAAAAAGCGGTCCATGGTCCCGGTCTTGGAGGCTATCTGGTATTTTCCGTACGAAGTCCCGCCGGTGCTGTCCCAGCCAATGGCCTCGATTCCCTTGTCGCCGGATTCGAACTGGGCGGACAGGAAGCCTTCCACCTCCTGCGCGATGCTCTGCGGCTTGGCCGCGGAAGCCGCGGCCGGGGCCTGTGCGGTATTGTTTGCCGCGAGTTGCGGTGAGACAGCCGCACGAACCGCCTGCGGTACGGAAACGGAAGTGGGGCCTTCGGTACCAGTCTGCTGCATGATGCGCGAGATGGTGGCGAGGGCGTCGAACATCATGGCGTCGTTGAGAAACGACGTGTCGAACTGCCCCGCTCCCGATCCGAGGTTCTCCTCCCCGTCCGAAAGAAGACTCTGTGCCATGTTCATCTGCTGCTCAAAGGCGCGGTTGACCTGTGCCGGAGGCTTGCCGCCGCCAAGACGCTCCCCGAACCCGGAGCCCGCGTCCTTGGATTGCAGCATCTGCACCGCGTCGATCATGCCTTTCATTCCGATCGCCATAGTTCACCTCATGTGTCAAATTACCGTCGGTGACGGCTTTGTCCACACGATTGAAAGCAATCGCTGTGCCATGATATTTAGTGCCTTGAAAAGACTAGAGATTGATTAGTGCTGAGAGCCGCAGGTCGTCATGAATCCGTTCAAGCAGCTTGCGGTGGCCTGCGGGGTAGGCATAGTTCGAGAGTTCCCGGGGCCGCACGAAGCGTCCTTCAACCGCCTCGTGAAATACGGGGGCCACGCTTCCTGCCGCTTTGCAGAGATAGCAGTGCATGGTCACGCGGTACTTGGTGTATGCATATTTGACCACGGCGAGCTTTTCTCCCGGCTCAACGGCGAGCTCGGTCTCTTCCAGATACTCGCGCCTGAGGGCCTGTTCGGGAGTTTCACCCGGTTCCACGCAGCCGCCCGGAAACTCCCAGAGGCCGGGCCAGACGTCGTCGGGCTTGCGTTTCTGGATGAGGACCTGTCCTTCGTGCACGAGAACGCCCGTGGCCATCTCGATGTGAATCACGTTCTTTCCGGGTTTGGGGAGCGGGCGTTCGAAAACGATGTTTTCCCGGTGGGCCGAGCAGCAAGGCTGGACAGGGCAGAGGTCGCACTCCGCCTTTCTGGAGCAGACCAGCGCGCCGAGTTCCATGAGCGCCTGATTGAACTCGCGCGGCCTGTCCTTCGGCATGAAGCGTAGAACGCACTGCGCGGCCTTTTCACGCAATTCTCTGGAGCCCGCCTCGAAGCCGAGGTTTTCCAGCCGCGCGAATACGCGCATGACGTTGGCGTCGATGCAGGGCACAGGGCGATTGAAGGCGATGCTTGCGATGGCGCCGGCGGTATATTCGCCTATGCCGGGAAGCGCCCTGATGGCTGCCGGGTCATCGGGAAACCGGGCGTCGTGGCTTTCGACAATCTCCCGGGCCGCCCGCAGGAGGTTGCGGGCGCGTGAATAGTATCCCAGCCCTTCCCAGAGCTTGAGGACTTCATCCTCTCGCGCCAGCGAAAGCGCATGTACGTCCGGGAAGCGCTCCACCCAGCGTTCGAAGTAGGGGACCACGCGATCCATCTGGGTCTGCTGGGCCATGATCTCGGAGACCCATACATGGTAAGGGTCGTACGTCCGGCGCCACGGCAGGTCGCGCCGGTTGGTCTCGAACCAGTCGAGCAGGGCGTTGGTGAAAGTGTCGGGTGTCACCCGCGATGCTTTACGCTTCCTTGTCCTGCTTGGCAACCGATGCCTGATTCGCCACGGCCTGCGCCTTTTTGGCCGCCTCTTCAGGATCGCCAAGATAGTACCGGTTCTGCGCCTTGAGGGAGCCGTCCAGTTCGTAGACGAGGGGGACCCCTGTGGGAATGTTCAGCCTGGTCACCTCGTCGTCGCTCATGCCGTCGAGATATTTCACGAGGCCGCGAAGCGAGTTGCCGTGGGCCACCACCAGCACCTTGAGTCCCTGCCTGACCTGCGGCGAGATTGTCTCGAACCAGTAAGGCATGGTGCGGTCAATGGTCAGCTTCAGGCTCTCGCTGCGGGGCAGTTCAGCCTCGTCCAGTTCAGCATAGCGGCGCTCCCGGCCGGGAAACCGCTCGTCGGAAGGATCAAGCTCCGGCGGCGGGACGTCGAAACTGCGACGCCATTCGAATACCTGATCGTCACCGTACTTTTCGGCTGTCTCGGCTTTGTTCAGCCCCTGAAGGGCGCCGTAGTGTCTTTCATTGAGTCGCCATGTGCGATGCACCGGCAGCCACATGAGGTCCATGCGGTCCAGAACCAGCCAGAGAGTCCTGATGGCCCGTTTCAGGACGGAGGTGTGGCAGATGTCGAAGGTGAACCCCGCTTCCTGGAGCAGTCTCGCGCCTTCGACCGCTTCCTGAACGCCCTGTTCCGTCAGGTCAACGTCGGTCCACCCGGTGAAGCGGTTTTCGAGGTTCCATGTACTTTGGCCGTGTCGAATGAGAACCAGCTTGTGCATTCGGCAATCTCCTGAGTTGAAATTCCAACGCACAGGCTAGCACGGCGTGAGAGGTGATTGAAGAATTATTTTGAGGCGGGGGGCAGGTCGCAGTCAGGTCTTCCAGCGAAGGCGCCTTTCGAGGTCGGGATCGGTCTCGGCACGGATGACGCCGATGGTTTCGTCCACCACCACCTGTCCGTGCGCGAAGCCCTTGACCTTGCGCACGTCCTTGACCAGCGCGTACATCACGTCGGCGTGCACGTCCTCCTTGCGCCAGCTCTTGTTGGCGCAGAGGGTCGCGGCCTGCCGCAGGCTTGTCTCCGGAACCTCCTGCCCCGGATGGTCGCGGCGCAGTATGACATGCGAGCTCGGACCGTCCGCCACATGAAGCCAGTAATCGAACGTGCTGGCGGCCTTGCTGATGATGTCGTGGTTGGCCTTGCTGTTCTTGCCGCGCACAACGGTCAGGCCGTCGTCCGTGACGAAGACGTGGGCGGCCAGTCCTTTGTATCGCTTGGGCAGGGTGGGGGATGGTCTCTGAGTGGTGGATTCCGGTTTGTCTTCGGCTGGGATGCCTTCATTTTCCACGCGGGCCATGTCTTCTTCGAGAATGCGTCGGCGCTCCTCGACGTGGGGCATGCCCCGGTCTGCTTTGGAGGCCAGCTTGAAGTAGCGCGCCATGTTCTCGCTGACGGAAAGAAACGGGTTCAGTTCGACAGTGACCTCTCCGTGTTCCGGGTGGTTCACCTCGACCGAGTCGAGTCCTTCGGCGTCCTGAAACCGGTAGAGTTCCGCCTGAAGTGCTTCGGCCTTGATGCGGTCGCGCCGATAGGTCTCGAGTCTGCTCTCTTCCTGGTCCAGCTTGGCGAGGGCCCGGCGGATGCGTCTTCTGGCCGACTTCTTGCGTTGTTGCAACCCGGGGTCCCCCGCCTTTTGCAACAGTGGAAACAGGGTGGGCTCCCCGTAAGCGGCACAGGCCTCCAGTGCCGTGTCGAACCGTTCGGCGTCCGGCGTTTCCGGCCAGAGAAGCGGCGGCTTGGGCGTCCCGTCCTGCGCGTGTGCCATGTAGCAGCATTCAGCCTCGCCGAGCGCGATCTTGGCGTAGGTTGCATGGCCATCGTGCTCGGGCAGCGAGCGCAGGCGACGGCGCAGGGGAGGGGAAATGTGCGGAAACTGTCGCCAGATCTCGTTGTCTTCCAGAACATCCTCAAAGGCGGGCCATTCCGGTTCAGCGGCGAAGCCCTCGTCAAGGCCGCGCACGAGCTTGAGGTCGTCGTGGATGTCGAAAACGAGGTGTGTCCACTCCGGGTACTGGCGCGAAGGGGTGAGTTCAAAGGCCAGCCGGAGATTGGGCCAGTCGGTGAAATGGGTCAGCAGCCGCCTGCCCTGAAGGCGTTTGCGCATCCACATGACAATGGCCGGCGCGTCGGCCGGGTTGGCGGGCTTGTTGTCCGTGAAAAAGAGATGGCCCGCCGATCTGGCGGGCCTGAACAGCATGTTCTTCGGGAGTCCGCGGGCATGCAGACGGAGATTCCAGACACCGGGAGCCGGGCCGAAAACCTTGTCGACCCTGCACCCTTCAAGCGCTGGGCCCAGTTCCGCCGCCAGACGGCGAAAGAAATTAGCTTCCATGTCGTCCTGAGCGTGGGGCTAGTCGCCGCGCACGTGCTCGTCTTCTTCCTGCTTGCTCTTGCACTCAATGCAGAGCGTGGTCATGGGTCTGGCCTTCAGGCGCGGGACGCTGATGTCATCGCCGCATTCCTGACAAAGGCCGAAATCGCCGTCGTCGATACGCTGAAGCGCCTGCTGGATCTTCTTGATCAGCTTGCGCTCGCGGTCGCGCAGTCTCAGGGTGAAGGCCCGGTCGGACTCAGCCGTGGCGCGGTCTGCCGGATCGGCATAGACTTCGCCGGTTTCGGTCATGTCCTCAAGCGTCTGATCACTCTTCTTGAGGATGTCGTCGAGCATTCCCGTGAGCATTTCGCGGAAGTACTGGATATCCTTGGCGTCCATGTATTAGGCTCCTGCGGATTCGGTGATGTGCGAAAACTTACCGAGACTCATGATAGTAAACAACTAGACCGGCTGCGTAAACCAAAAAGGCAGTGAAAGTAAAGCATTTCCTTGTATGGCGCCTGCCGAAATACAAAGCCGTAGTTTTTTCGGATTTCCCCTTGACAGCTGAAGGGGCCACGGATAGAACTCTCTTCGCTTTCGCAAAGAGCGGGAATAACTCAGTGGTAGAGTGCAACCTTGCCAAGGTTGAAGTCGCGAGTTCAAATCTCGTTTCCCGCTCCACTTTGAAATACAGGCGGCATAGCCAAGTGGTAAGGCAGAGGTCTGCAAAACCTCCATTCTCCGGTTCAAATCCGGATGCCGCCTCCAAATATCCCAATTTTCGAGCGGGAATAACTCAGTGGTAGAGTGCAACCTTGCCAAGGTTGAAGTCGCGAGTTCAAATCTCGTTTCCCGCTCCAAAATTTCCGATCCTCACGGCTTGCCGGAGGGTCGTTCCGGAATACTTCCGGAAGCAGCTTTCACACCTCAGTGTGACGAGCGGGAATAACTCAGTGGTAGAGTGCAACCTTGCCAAGGTTGAAGTCGCGAGTTCAAATCTCGTTTCCCGCTCCAGATTTTCAAGCCGGTCTCTTCATGAGACCGGCTTTTTTTGTGCCCTTCAGTTGTGCCGGTTTAATTCATTTATATTGATGTGGTGCTGGCACGCCTTTCCGGTATGGTCCATGCACTGGCTCGTGGCAGGCAATCAATTCCCACCCCACGGAAGACGATATGAACGAAGCCAGACTCCAGACATCCATAAAGCAGGCCCTCGACGGGTCACCTGCCTCGGCCCTGCTCTCGGGAGCCGGGATGCAGGCCCGCAACTTCACCACGGCGCTGGACTCCCCGGTCTGCGGGGAGTGTCCCGCCTTTTACCGCGAGACGCCACTTTTGAGCGACGTGGAACAACTCTGCGATCCGGCCGTGATGCCGGACGGGCCGGCGCTACTCAACCTCGTGCTGAAATATTTCCATGCCTACGTGCATGACGGGTCGCACGAGCAGAGCGTGTCGTATGCCGACATCGCCGCTTTGCTGACGGGGTTTTCGCGACACCAGAGCATGAACGAACCAGAGGACGATCCGGAGCTCATGAACCGGATGCGTAACTGGTCCGGGGCGCTTCGCTGCCTTGCCGACATCCCGAGGGCCGCCTTCATCGCGGGCAAGGTGCTCGGGGCCGCGGTGAAGTCCGGGACGGAGGAAAGCTGCCCTCATCTGGCAGTGGATGTGGGGGCCGCTTCGGGCCTGTTGGTGCTCGCCTCGTACGTTCAGGCGCACCGGAACCGCTTTGCCCGCTCCGTGCCGTGCGGGTTCATGGTCGACCCTCTTGCGGGGGAAAGAACTGCCGACCTGTTGCGCTCGCTGGACGCCGGGAGCATTATTCCCGCCGACCCTTCGAGGTCAGGGGCATATGCGTCCATCTACGGACTGAAAGTGCATTTTGTGGCCAACGAGAGCATGGCCCTGCTTCAGGGCGGCATCGGCCGTGAAAACTGTTTTGCCCGGTACGGAGCGCTGTTCAGAGCGGCGGGAAAGGGGCTGGACGAGGCGGTTTTTCTGCCTGAGGGCGTAGTGGCTCACTGCTCAGGGGAAAACATGAGCGCGCTGCTCACGCCGGATAATCACTTCCAGCCGCCTGCGGGGTACGAGAACGCCTCGTTCTCCCCGCAGGGGCTGCTTCTGGACGGGGAGATCCTGCCGGCCCACAGGCTCGGAAAAGACCTCCTCGACTAAATCATGTACTTGAGCTGATAGCCGTTGGTCGGATAAACCCACGGCGTGTCCCGCACTTGGTCGAGCGGGATGCGGTGGCGTACGATGAGCGCCAGCGTGTTGGCTATTTCTTCGGCATTGTGTCCCAAGACGTGTCCGCCCAGAACCACACCGTTCGTTTCATCCAGCAGAATGCGGCTCCTGCCCACGGTCTCACCGAGACGCTTCCAGGCAAAGGCGTCGGCGAGGTCAGTTTCCTTGACCGTGAAGTCGAGTCCGCGTTCTCGCGCCTCCGATTCCAGCAGTCCCACGCGAGAGATGGGAGGCAGGGTGAAGCAGGTCGCCGGGACGCCGTCGTGGTTGGCCTCGGCTGTTTCGTCGCCGAGAATGATCGACGCCGCTACGGCCGATTCCAGCGAAGCGGTCGGCGTGAGTCCGAAGGGCGTGTCGGCCACGTCGCCGATGGCGAATATGCGCGGGTTGGAGACGCTGCGCATCTGCTTGTCCACGGCGATTCCGGCGGCCTCATGCCTGACCTCGGCAAGGTCGAGCCGGAGGCCGTCCACAGCAGGGACGCGCCCGGCGCAGTTGAAGACCGCGTCCACCACGGCTTCGGGTTCGGGACCGTCGGTAATGACGGCCAGCGCCTGTCCCCGCTGTTCGATACCGTTAATTGGGCTGTTGAAGCGGATGTCGATGCCTGCCTCGCGAGAAGCCTGCACCAGCTCGTCCACCAGTTCGGGGTCGAAGTCCCTCAGGGCGCGTTCGCTACGGACGAATACGGTGACATTGGAGCCGCAGCGGGCCGCTATGTGAGCGAACTCCATGGAAATATAGCCACCACCGATGAACGCGATGTTTCTGGGCAGCTCCTGCAGGTCGAGGAAGTCGTCGCTGGTCTGTAGAAAACCGGCGCCGGGCATGTCCAGTTTGCGTGGGACCTGTCCGGTGCAGATGCAGATATGCGGCGCCGTATAGGTCTCGCCGTCGGCTTCCACTGTTTGAGGGCCGGAGAACGATGCGCTGCTCTGGACTACGTCGATGCCGAGGCTTTCATAATGGTTTCTGGCCTTTTCTGGCACCGGGTCGGAGAACCCGTCCTTGAAGCGCGCCATCTGGGGCCAGTCCGCGTAAAGGTGTCCCGCAGCGCCTTTGCCGTAGAGATGCCGCGCCATATGGACGGCTTCCGGGGCGGACATGAGCGCTTTTTTCGGATTGCAGCCGCGCAGCGGGCAGACGCCGCCCACGCCGTTGTGTTCGAACATAACCACTCGCTTTCCGGCTTCCGCCAGAGGTGCTGCAACGCCGCCTCCGGCCGGTCCCGCGCCGATGACGATCACATCGTATTCTTTCATGACTCTCCCGTGTTTTTTGTTTTTACTGCCTACCGTAGACAAAAACTGACTTCTTGTCAGGAGGTGAATGAGAAATGCGAGGTTTCTAACCGGTTGCTACCCGAGAAAAGCCAGCAGAGTGGCACCGAAGCCCATGAGTCCGGCTCCTGCGAGCCGGGTGAGCGTGTTGCCCTCCTTGAGCCAGCGCCAGCCGATGAGCACGGAGAACAGCCCGTTGAGTCGTTTGACGGCGACCATGTAGGCTGCAGCGGTCATGGAGATGGAGAACATGTGGCAGGTCAACTCCGTGAACCCCAGCAGTCCGGCGACGAGCGCGGGTACCGGTTTCTGCATGAGAGAACTCGGCCTGAAGCGACCGGCGAGGATGCCGCCCAGAACGATGGCGCACGCGCTGCCTATCCAGAACGAACCTGCCGCATAGAGCGGGGAGGAGAGCAACAGCAGTTTTTTGCCGAGCACCGCACACAGGCTGTAGATCGTGGCCGCGGCCAGCATGTACCGCGTGCCGGGCTCGGTCGCCAGCGCTTTGAACGGGTCAAGCCATGAGCGGGTCTGGGCGGAAATGTTGATAATGTATCCACCGACGACGATCGCCGCTATTCCGGCGGCGCCTTTGAGCGGGATATTTTCGCCGAGGACGAGGAACCCCGTGAGCATGACGATGGCCGGGGTCAGCGTGAGAAACGGCATGGTCAGCGAGATGGGGGACCGTCTGATGGCCTGCGACTGAAATCGGAAGGCCACGGCCACCAGCGGACAGACCATGAGCAGCGTGGTCCAGAAGCCGGACTGAAACTCCGGCGCTTCTCCCAGAAGCATGGAAGCGGCGAAGAACGGCGACCCCCACACGAAGGGTATCGCAGACATTTCCCATGAGTTGAGGTGGTTAAAGTGTTTCTTGAGCACGGCCGCTTCCAGCGCGGTGGCGAAGGCGGACCATACGGCGAGGCTGAACCAGAGCATCTCAGCTTCCTTCGGAGTGTATGAATGTGGAGCTCATCGGCAGGCAATACAACGGTTCGGCTCCATTGTAAAAAGCGGTTGCGGACATACTTGACCCGAACCACCGGGCAGAGTATTGGAACCCTAGCACAACACCTAGGAGATATACATGCGTGAATCGACAGTGGGCATTGTCCGCGAGGGCATGCCGTACATTATCATAGCAGCCTTCGTGACGCTTGTTTTCGCGGTTCTTGAATGGGAATTCGCGACGATCGTCATGCTGGCCCTGACGCTTTTCATAGGCCATTTCTTCCGTGATCCCGAGCGGGTGCAGCCCGAAGACGCTGATGCCGTTGTCTCGCCCGCGGACGGTAAGGTCTGCAAGATCGCCACCGAGACCGACCCCATGACCGGCGAGCAGCGCCAGGTCGTCTGCGTGTTCATGAACGTCTTCAACGTCCACGTGAATCGCATGCCGGTTTCCGGAAAGGTGGAGGCCATCCGCTACATCCCGGGCAAGTTCTTCAACGCCTCGCTGGACAAGGCCAGCACCGACAACGAACGCTGCGCCATGACCATCGTGGGCAAGGGCAACCAGCGTTTCTCCATGGTACAGATCGCCGGTCTCGTCGCGCGGCGCATCGTCTGCTGGGCCGAGCCGACCGACAAGCTCAAGCGCGGCGACCGCTTCGGTCTGATCAAGTTCGGGTCGCGTGTTGACCTTTACATCCCGGATAGCTATGTTCCCAGTGTACGCGTTGGCGAAAAGGTCGTCGCCGGAGAAACAACTCTGGCCGCAAAACGCTCCGCGTAAAGAATTTAAAGGACTGAAATGGCAAGGGAAAAGAAACTGCCCAGACATAAGAGCGTCTACATTCTGCCCAACCTGCTGACCATTGCGAGCCTGTTTATCGGGTTCCTCGGAATGACGTTGGCGATGCAGGGCAGATTCGAGGCGTGCGCTCTGTGCATTCTCGCAAGCTGCGTCTTCGACGGACTCGACGGCAAGGTCGCCCGCCTCACCGGCACCTCCAGCGAGTTCGGTGTCCAGCTGGACTCCCTTGCCGACCTCGTGGCTTTCGGTGTCACGCCGGCCATCATGGCCTACCTCTGGCACCTTCAGGAGTTCGGACGCCTCGGACTCGTGGCGGCCTTCCTGCTCATCGCCTGCGGCGCGCTTCGCCTTGCCCGCTTCAACGTGCAGACCAAGACCACTTCCAAGAAGTTTTTTGTCGGCCTGCCCATTCCTGCGGCCGCATGCACGCTTGCCACACTGGTTCTTTTCTCATCCTACCTTTCCGACTGGATGAACGCCCAGATCGTACCCATGGGCCTTCTGGTCATGATGTACGTGGTGTCCATCATGATGGTCAGCACCGTACGCTTCTACTCCTTCAAGGATTTCGGATTCTTCAAGGCTCACCGCTTCAGCTCGATGGTTACCGCCATTCTGCTGTTCGCGCTGATCGCCTCCAAGCCGAAGCTGCTCGGTTTCGTGATCTTCTTCGGCTACCTCGTATCCGGTCCCGTCTACACGCTGTTCTTCCTGTCCCGCAGGAGCAGCCGCCTACTAGGCGATTCCTCTTCCAACGAACTATCGTAGTTCGGCCCCGACCCGTTTTTCACCATAGATGAATCCCGGGCGGACGCTGAGCCGGACGCGGGGGAGTTCATCCTTTTCGTCCCGTTCTTCGTCCGTTCGTCTTATGCAAACCGCAACCGCAAGGGCCCCGAGCCCGGAGGCAGCAATGCAAGCAGACGGAACCATCGTCATCCGGCACCCGCACCCCACAGCGCGATTCCGCATGGAGCGACTACGCGCACGGTAAACTGTGACGACCACGATCCGCGTGCCGCAACGGCGTTCCTGCCGAAGGCGCGCACCAACACTTTACCGTAAACGACGGGCTCAGCCCGGAGGTGCAAAATGTCCGACAAGATTATGATTTTCGATACGACCCTGCGCGATGGCGAACAGTCCCCCGGCGCCACCATGAACATCGATGAGAAGATCCGTATGGCCCGCCAGCTCGAAACACTCGGGGTGGATATTATCGAGGCCGGTTTTCCAATCGCCAGTCAGGGCGACTTCGAATCGGTCAAATCCATTGCAGAGTCCGTGACCAACCTGCAGGTGGCGGGCCTCTGCCGTACTGTGACCAAGGACATCGACCGCTGCTGGGAAGCAGTGAAGAACGCGCCCGAAGGTCGCATTCACACCTTCCTCGCCACCAGCCCCATTCACATGGAGTACAAGCTCGGTAAAACTCCGGATCAGGTGGTTGAAATGGCCGAAACTGCGGTGAAACACGCCGCAAAGTATACGTCCAACGTGGAGTTCTCGGCAGAGGACGCCTCCCGGTCCGACTGGGATTTCCTCGTACGAGTCTTCAACACGGCCATCAAGGCGGGGGCGCGGACTCTCAACGTCCCGGACACCGTTGGGTACACCCAGCCGCACGAGTTTTACGAGATGATTCGCTTCCTCATGGAAAAACTGGAAATGAAGAGCGACACCGTCATCTCGGTTCACTGCCACAACGACCTCGGGCTCGCCGTGGCCAACAGCCTCGCCGCCATCCGGGCCGGTGCGCGTCAGGTGGAGTGCACGGTCTCCGGCATCGGCGAACGTGCCGGCAATGCCGCGCTCGAAGAGGTCGTCATGGCGCTCAATACCCGCAAGGACCTCTACGACATCGACTGCGATGTGGTGACCGAGCAGCTGTATCCCTCCTGCCGCCGCCTCTCTCAGATTATCGGCCAGCCCATTCCGCCGTACAAGGCCATCGTGGGCACAAACGCCTTCGCCCACGAATCCGGGGTGCATCAGGACGGCGTCATAAAGAACCGCCAGACCTACGAGATCATGACCGCCGAGAGCATCGGCAGGCAGGGCACTGAAATTGTCATCGGCAAGCATTCCGGTTCCCATGCCATCAAGCGCAAGGTGGAGGAGCTGGGCTACACGCTTCAGGATGATCAGGTGGAAGCAATGTTTGCGGCGGTGAAGGAACTCGCTGACAAGAAGGAGCGCATTCACGATGAAGACGTGGAAGCGCTCGTGCTGGAAAAGGTCTACCGTCGTCGCGACAAATTCCGTCTTCGCGACATGAGCGTGTTCTCCGGTACCGGCGAAGTTCCGCCGCACGCAGCCGTGGTAATGGAGTTCGGCGAAGAGGGTGGTGACGTGGATATCCGCAAGCACACCGCTTTCGGTCGCGGAACCATTGACGCCGTGTTCAGCTCCATCTACGACTTGATAGGGTATCGTGCCAGCCTCGAAAGCTACACGGTCAACGCCGTGACCTCCGGAACCGACGCTTTGGCCGGGGTTGCGGTGCGCATAACGTATGACGGATTCAAGGCTGTCGGCCGCGCCAACGATGAGGACGTCGTCCGCGCTTCCGCATTGGCCCTCGTCAACGCATTGAATCGTTTGGAAATCACCAGAGAGGAGAGGAAATAATGTCTCAGACCCTCGCAGAAAAAATACTGCAGAAGCATACCGACGAAACCGTCGAAGGGCCGGGGCAGATTGTCCAGTGCCGCGTGAGCGGAGTGCTCGCAAACGACATCACCGCACCGCTGGCCATCAAGGCCTTCAGGGAAATGGGCGCAAAAAAGGTCTTCGATCAGGACCGCGTCTTCCTCGTGTGCGACCACTTCACCCCGAATCGCGACATTGACTCGGCCGAGCAGGTCAAGGTGGTGCGCGAGTTCGCCGAGGCGATGGGCGTCACCAATTATTACGAGTGCGGTGATGTGGGTGTGGAACACGCCCTGCTGCCCGAGAAGGGGCTTGTGGGGCCGGGCGACATCGTCATCGGCGCGGATTCGCATACCTGCACCTACGGCGGGCTGGGGGCCTTCGCCACCGGCATGGGCTCCACCGACATCGGCGCGGCCATGGCGCTCGGGGAGACCTGGTTCAAGGTGCCGCCGACCATCCGCGTGGAAGTCACCGGCAAGGGCTCGGAATACGTGGGCGCCAAGGATGTGATGCTCAACCTGATCGGCCGCATCGGCGTGGCCGGGGCACTCTACAAGGCGCTTGAGTTCGGTGGGGAAGCCATCGCCGACATGACCGTGGAAGGGCGCATGACCATCGCCAACATGGCCATCGAGGCCGGCGGCAAGGTCGGGCTTTTCGCCTCAGACGGCAAGACCCTCGACTATGTGGTGGAAGCCGGTCGCAAGAACGCCGAAATGCTTACTCCCGATCCGGGCGCGCAATACGAGCGCGTGGTGGAAATCGACGTGAACGGAATGGAGCCGCAGGTCGCCTGCCCGCACCTGCCAGATAACGTGAAGCCCGTGGACGAGACTTCCGGCCTGAAAATTCATCAGGCGGTCATAGGCTCCTGCACCAACGGGCGCATCGAGGACATGCGCGAGGCCGCTGCGATCCTGAAGAACCGCAAGGTGGACAAGTCGGTTCGTTGCATCGTGCTGCCCGCCACCCCGAAGATCTGGCAGGACTGCCTCAGCGAAGGGCTCATGGAAATCTTCATGCAGGCCGGATGCATCGTGGGCCCGCCCACTTGCGGCCCCTGCCTCGGCGGGCACATGGGCATTCTCGCGGGCGGGGAGCGCGCCATCGCCACCACCAACCGCAACTTCAAGGGCCGCATGGGCAGCCTCGAAAGCGAAGTGTTCCTGTCCAACCCGTCCGTTGCCGCGGCCAGCGCCGTGGCCGGAGAAATTATCCACCCGGCCAAGCTGTAGGAGGTCGATCATGAAAGTGACCGGAAATGCCCATAAAGTGGGCGACCATATAGATACCGACGCAATCATCCCCGCACGGTTCCTCGTGACCACCGATTCCGACGAGCTGGGCCGCAACTGCATGTCCGGCCTTGAGGAGGGATGGGTAGACCGCGTGAAGAAGGACGACATAATCGTGGCCGGGGAGAACTTCGGCTGCGGCAGCTCCCGCGAGCACGCGCCCATCTCCATACTCGGAGCGGGCATTCCCGTCGTGGTGGCCAAGAGCTTTGCCCGCATCTTCTATCGCAACGGCTTCAACAAGGGTCTGGTGCTGCTGGAGGTCGGCGACGACATCAGCAAGCTCGGCAACGGCCATGAGCTGACCGTCGACACGGAAAAAGGCGAAATCACCAACAATACCACCGGGGATGTCGTCAAGTGCGCTCCCGTTCCGTCCTTCATGCAGGGCATCCTCGACGCAGGCGGACTGGTGGAATACGCGCGCGCAAGGCTCGCGGAATAAGGAGCGGCAATGAAGATATGCATACTTGCCGGTGACGGCATCGGACCGGAGATCGTGGCGCAGGGCGTCAAGGTACTCGATAAGGTGGGCGAGAAATTCGGACGCACCTTTGAATACTCGGAAGCCCTGATCGGCGGAGCCGCCATCGACGCAACGGGCGGTCCTCTGCCCGACAGTACCGTGGAGCTTTGCCAGGAGGCAGACGCCGTGCTGCTGGGCGCGGTGGGTGGACCCAAGTGGGACACCATAGACCCGTCCATCCGGCCCGAGAAAGGGCTGCTCGGCATCCGCAAGGCCATGGGCCTTTTCGCCAACCTTCGCCCGGCGGTGCTCTTTCCGCAGCTCAAGCACGCCTGCTATCTGCGTCCGGACATCGTGGAAAACGGTCTCGACGTGATGGTGGTGCGCGAACTCACCGGCGGAATCTACTTCGGCGAACCGCGCCTCGAAGGTGAAATCGAAGGTGAGCGGTACGGCTACAACACCATGGTCTACCGCGAGCATGAAATCCGCCGCATCGCCCGCGTGGCTTTTGAAGCCGCCCGGAAGCGCGGCGGTCGCGTCTGCTCCGTGGACAAGGCCAACGTGTTGGACGTTTCCCGCGTGTGGCGCGACGTGGTGGTGGATGAACATGCCGGATACGGCGACGTGGAGTTGAGCCACATGTACGTGGACAACGCCGCCATGCAACTGGTGCGCGATCCGGGCCAGTTTGACGTGATCGTCACCGGCAACCTGTTCGGCGACATCCTCTCGGACGAGGCCGCGGCCATCACCGGCTCCATCGGGATGCTCCCGTCGGCGTCTCTCGGAGCCGACGGACCGGGGCTGTACGAGCCCATTCACGGTTCCGCACCGGACATCGCCGGGCAGGACAAGGCCAACCCGCTGGCGACAATTCTTTCCATCGCCATGATGCTGCGTCACTCCATGGATATGGCCGAAGAGGCCGACTGCATCGAGCAGGCCGTCCAGAAGACGCTGGAGCAGGGCTACCGCACCGGCGACATCATGGAGCAGGGCGCTAACGCCGTCGGCACCACTGCCATGGGCGCAGCCGTGCTGGCAAACATCTAGCGCGTCAGTACGTCAAAGATTGAAAAGGGCCGCTTTCCGGCAGGAAGCGGCCCTTTTTTAGCGAGGTGAGGGGGGGATGGAGATCAGCCGCCGAACCAACCCGGGGCGATGACTTCCATGGCCTTGGAGTAGTGAACGCGCAGGTCTTCCAGCTTGCCGCCGATCATTTTTTCCTGATCGCTCATGCTGGAGGGGCAGACGTCCTTCATCTCGTCGACGATGGTGTCCAGTTCCTTCATGGTGGACTTGATCAGGGTGATCTGGTCCTGAAGGCCGGACGGATTGTCGTATGCCAGCACGTCGTACAGGCGTGCCTTCCATGCGTTGAGTTCCATTTCAAGGCCCTTGCAGTAGTGGGCGACGGCTTCTTTCTTTGCTTCTTCGGTGCTGCATCCATCGATGCCCACGCAGCTGGGGCAGGGTCCGGGATAATCCATGTTAGCCATGAGGTCCTCCAAATCATTTAGAATATGGTTACTATTAGTTTCTCCATACCACAGAGTTCATTCCTGTGTAAGCCATTATTTGAAAAAAATGATCTCTTCCTGAAAAAACGGACGATCGCGAAAATGCTTGTAGAATAGGCAAAGCAAAGCTACACATGCTTTCCCGTAGAAGGGAAAAGACCTGTCGGAGAGTATGAATGAATGAATTTGTGTTGACGGTTCAGCTCAGTCTGGACGGAGAGAATCACGAGGATGCCTACATCGACTTCATCCTGTCGGTGGACGGCAACTATCTCCATGAGGACGGAGGGGCCTACATCGACCCCGTGGACCTGACAATGAGCGCCGGGCTTTCCGGTGAATACTTTATCTTTACCTGCAACTGCGGCAATCCCGCCTGTCTTGGTATTGACGAAGGCGTCCATGTGGAGCACCACGGCAACGAGGTGCACTGGAAGCTCAGGACGCCGATCGCCTGGCCCTCCGAAGAGGAACTGCCGGAGTGGGCGCAGGACGTGCATCTCGTTTTCGACCGCGAGCAGTATGTGCAGGCCGTATCCATGGCTCTGCTGCACGCCAAGACGCTTGCGCAGGGCTGGCAGGGGCAGGGCTCCCTGTGGGTCGGCCCGGACATGACCCTCGAACAGCTTCTGTCGCTGGAGATCCCCGAAGCCGGGACCATCTCCATGCCCGTGGGCAACGGAACCATTCAGTAGCAGACTTTGGGTTTCAGACGGAAAAAAGGCCGCTCCGGGTACCGGGGCGGCCTTTGTTTTGTCTTTGTGGTGTAAAAAAATAAATGGGTTAGCTTCGGAATTAAAGTCGCCTTTGTTGTTTGGTGAAACGCTCTCTATACTTGAATTGTATCAGGTTGATGTTGTTTTCCCTGTAACGAGCGAAGGTATCCGCTGAGTTTCCATGTCCTGGCATTGTGTTCTTGTAATTTGCGTCAAGGCGTTCGCGCTCCCCTTTGGTGATGCATGCCCGTATAGAGCGTTTTTGAAGATAAGAATGTAAGTCAGATATCGAAGAAAAATCCCCTTCGTATATTTCTCTGGCCAGGACACAGCATGGTACGATGTGTTCATGACTGAAATATTTGTCAAAAAATTTACCGTAAGGGGTTCGTTTTATTTCCCCGGATGGATTTTTCATTGCATCAAGGTTTTCCTCCAGAAGCGCATTTGCTTCAGGGCTAATGTAGTGAACCGATACTTTATAGTTGGTTTCGTCCTCAGTGCGTTCAGAGGCTTTCCGGAGCAAGTTGATGATGATCCCCATGTCGGCTTGATAGCCTTGTGTTTTCCAGGACCAGAGCATGTTGAGAACGGTTTGGTTGATTTGGGCCTGCATCATGAACTCCTGATTTGTTTAACCGGAAACCGCTGCGGCAGCTCGATTCCGGCCCGTTTTCGTATGGCTTCGGCGCGCTGCTGCGCCTCCTCAAGGACGGCTTTTTCGTCGATGGTCAGAACTGTGCGGTCTCGCATGACCCACTTTCCGTCGCACATCACCGATTCCACACAACTGGAACGCATGGCGTAGACGAGGTTGGCCACGGCGTCGTGTACCGGCATGGAGCCGGGGTGCGAATGCATGTCGACAATGATCAGATCAGCAGCCTTGCCCGGCTCCAGCGAACCGATGGCGTCTTCCCACAGAACCGAGCGCGCGCCGTTGACCGTCGCCATTTCCAGAACGGACTGAGCCGGGACCGCCGTGGGATCGAGCGTGCGCCCCTTGTGGATCATGGCCGTCAGGTACATCTCGTCGAACATGTCCATGCGGTTGTTGCAGGGCGCGCCGTCCGTGCCGATGGAGACGCAGACGCCCCGCTGGAGCATTTCCGGCACCGGAGCGAATCCCAGCACCTTCATGGCCGCGCCGGGGCAGTGGGAGATCTTCACGTCGTGCAGGCGGAACAGGTCCATTTCCCTCGGTGTGACCCAGACGGTGTGCACGGCCAGCAGGTTGGGGCCGAGCGCGCCGATGCGGCCCAGATGTTCCACAGTGGGCAGCCCCCGGTCTGCCTTGGCGAAGTCGATCTCTTCCTTCACTTCGGCGACATGCATGTGCATGCCGATTCCGCGTGCGTCCGCCAGCTCCTTGGATTTGAGGATGAGCTCGTCGGAGTTGTTGAAAATGGTGCGCAGGCCGAGCCAGACCCGGATTCTGTCGTCCGCCGCGCCGTGCCAGCGGTCCATGTGTTCGACCTGTCGCGCGATGCATTCGTCGGCAGACTCGCGGGCCTGTTCGGGGATGCCTTCTCCGCAGTCCATGGTGGAGCGGGCGAGGATGCCGCGGATTCCGGCCTGCTCCACGGCTTGGCCCATGGTTTCAACATGCTGGCCCCCCGGTTCGGCGAAGCAGGTCACGCCGGAGCGGATCATTTCCAGACAGCAGGCCAGCGAAGAGACGTGGTTGTCCTCGGGAGTCAGGCTGCGTTCATAGGGCCATGTGCGTTCATGCAGCCACGTCAGCAGGTCCACGTCGTCACCGAGTCCGCGTCCGAGCTGCTGGGAAAGGTGCACGTGGGTGTTGATGAGGCCGGGCATGACCACCTTGCCGCCCGCGTCCACCACCTCGGCGTTTTCCGGGACGGCGGCTTCGTCAACGAAACCTGCTTGCTCGATGCGGCCGGCTCGCACGAGCACGCCCCCTTCTTCGAAAATCTCACGCTGTCCGTTCATGGTGATCAGGAAGGCGTTCTTGATATATGTAACCGACATGATTCAATCTCCGTCATGTTTGTTCGATGCTTGTCGCCGAAGCTAGGTACGCCGTGTCCTGAGCGGATGTCAACGGCGGTCTGAAAACGGGCGCACGGGATAATAATGGCGTTCACGCGTCATGCGCTGTTGAACTGAATATTCCCGAAAAGTGTTCTGTTGATGGAGTGTGTTATGAAAAAACATAAAAAACCAAATAGTTGCCTAAACTGCGTTTTTCTCAGAAAACGTTGCGTGCTCGGACTCAGGCGACCCTGGAATCAGGTTGCCTGCATGGAATTCAGGCCCTACTGCCTTGACTGCGTCTATCCTCATTTCTTCTGCCATACCTGCCCCAACCGTACTTCGCAGAAACTCAGGCCCGGACCCATCGGCATCATTGACCACGGCCCGGACGAATATGTCTGCACCTGGTCCAAAGCGTCGCAATAGGAATTTGCCTCTTAACATTGCGGCTGTGAGCGTATAGATTGCCTGCCTGAACAAAAAGGCAGGTAATCGAGCATGGGTTTCAAGAACACGCGCGAATGCCTCGAGGCTCTTGAGCGTCGGGGAGAACTGGTACGCATCGAACAAGCCGTGGACCCGCACATCGAGGCGGGCGCCATCCAGCGCCGCGTTTTCCACGCAGGCGGTCCGGCGCTGCTTTTCACCAACGTCAAGGGAACGCGCTTTCCCATGGCCGCGAACATCTTCGGCACGCGAGAGCGGATGCACTTCCTCTTCAGCGACACGCTGCGGATCGTCGAACGGCTCATGCGGCTGAAGTTCGACCCCATGGCGGCGCTCAAGCGGCCGTGGGACTACCTCGGCGGCCCGCGTTCAGCGTGGCATTCGCTGCCCAAACGGGTAAAGAACGGACCGGTGATGCGCAACGAGTGCCGCGTGACCGAACTGCCGGAGCTGATCTCGTGGCCCATGGACGGCGGCGGGTACGTCACCCTGCCGCAGGTCTACTCGGAAGACCCCGCCAAGCCCGGCTTCTCCGGGTCCAATCTCGGCATGTACCGAGTGCAGCTCACCGGAAACGACTACACCCCGGACGAAGAGGTGGGGCTGCACTACCAGATCCATCGTGGCATCGGCCATCACCACGCCGAAGCTCTCAAGCGCGGTGAAAAGCTCAGGGTCAACGTCTTCGTCGGCGGTCCGCCGAGCATGACGCTCGCGGCGGTCATGCCTCTGCCCGAAGGCTTCCCGGAGATTCTCTTTGCCGGCATGATGGGCGGGCATCGCATCCCCATGGTCATGCGGCCGGACGGACTGCCGGTTCCCGCCGAGGCCGACTTCTGCATCAGCGGCGTGGTGGAGAACGTGGAAAAGCCTGAAGGGCCGTTCGGCGATCACCTCGGTTACTACAGCCTGACGCACGACTTCCCGGTTTTGCGCGTGGAGCACGTTTACCATCGTGACGGGGCAATCTGGCCGTTCACCACGGTGGGCCGTCCCCCGCAGGAAGACACCATCTTCGGCGAGTTCATCCACGAGATGACGGGGGATCTGGTGTCCTCGGTGTTCGCCGGGGTGCACGAGGTCCATGCGGTGGATGCGGCGGGCGTGCATCCGCTGCTGCTGGCCGTGGGGTCCGAGCGATATGTTCCGTATGCCGCGGAGAGGCAGCCGCAGGAGCTCATTACCAACGCGCTTTCGCTGCTCGGCACCACCCAGACGTCGCTTTCCAAGTACGTGCTCATCGCCGCCAAGGAAGACAGCCCGGACGTCTCGGCGCATCATATCCCCGAGTTTTTTCGGCACCTGCTGGAGCGCGTTGACCTCGGGCGCGACTTTCATTTCATCACCCGCACCACCATCGACACGCTCGACTATTCCGGCATCAGCCTCAATCAGGGGTCCAAGGTCATCATGTCCGTGGCGGGGCCGGTGCGTCGCGAGCTCGGCACCGAGTTGCCCCCCGGTCTCGACCTGCCGGAAGGTTTCGATGAGCCGAAGGTCTTCGCTCCGGGCATAATGGTGCTTCAGGGCCCGAAGCATGACCGGCCGCGCGATACGTCCGACCCGAGATTCGACGCTTTGGGCGAGCGGCTTGAACGTGTGGCGGGCATCGAGCGCTTCCCGTTCGTCGTGGTGGCGGACGATGCTGAGTTCACGGCCGGAAACTGGGACAACTTCCTCTGGGTCGCCTTTACCCGTTCGGACCCGGCCACGGACATGTACGGCGCGGGCAGCTTCACTCACTGCAAGCACTGGGGCGCGGAAAAGGCCGTGATCATTGACGCACGCCTCAAGACGTATCATGCTCCGCCGCTGGAGCCGGTTCCTGAAGTGGAAAAAATGGTGGACGACCTCGGCGCGCCCGGTGGGCCGCTGCACGGCATAATCTAGGAGAACTCATGGACGAGAAAGTTATCGCATACCTTCGCGAGGGAGTCGCGCTGGACCTGTACCAGAGTGTCAAGGCCGCACGGAAACTCAAGGACCAGAAGGTCTTCCGCCACACCATGCTCGATGAGAACGGCACCAGCGTTTTCGTGGGCTTCTTCCCCAAGGCGGAACTGGACGAGCTGCCGGATCTGGATCAGTCCTTCCGGGAGCGGCTGAAAATTTTCAACGCCATCGGCGTGATCACCGACGGTGAGACCCGGCTGGACATGTACGTTCTGGGCAGCATGAACAAGCCGTTCACCACGCTTCAGAGCCATAACGAGCTCATGAAGCAGCTCGATGACGGGCCGCTTTCGGCGTTCATGGAGCAGTATTTCGAGGTGCGCGGGGTGAACATCGACTTCATGAACATGGAGTATGAAGCGTTCATGGAGGCCGTGGAGCGGGAAGTCTTCGCCAACACGCCCATGTCGGAAATGTCCAAGCTCGAAGAGCTGTTCAAGAACTGACAGGGTTGAATATCAACCTGAAAAGGGCCGCCCCGATCACCCGGGGCGGCCCTTTTCGTTTGGTGGAAATGTCGTTTCTACTGCGTTGTTTCCATCATCTTGCTGGCGACCTTGTTCAACATGGCCTCCTGAAGACGAATACTAATCTCGTTACTCTTCTCGACGTTCTCCAGAAGCTCGCGGAGCTTGTCCACGGTCTCCAGCAGGGCCGTGAAGGTCATGTCCGTGGGGGTGCCCTGCTTTTTGCGGATCATTTCGAGGATGTTTTCCAGCTTGTGTGCCAGCGTCTCGATGTTCTGCAGCTTCAGCAGGTTGGCCCCGGCCTTGATGGAGTGGGCGTCTCGGAAGATGCCGTGAATGACCGTGTCATCCAGTTTTCCCTGTTCAATATTGAGCAGCCCGGACTCCACGGAGTTCAGGCGTTCTTCGGTTTCTTCTATGAAGACTTCCAGTACTGGGTCTCTCATTCGGTGTGTCCTTGGATGAGCTCAATCGCCTTTTCGGCTATGCGGTTCAGTTCCGGTTTGGAAATCTGGTGGTCGGCGCCGACCGAGTCGCCCTTGTGCCGGAGTTCATCGGTGATGATGGAGGAGTAAAGGATGACCGGAAGTTTGCCCAGTACCGGGTCCTGCTTGATATTCTTGGTCAGGGTGAACCCGTCCATGAGCGGCATCTCGATATCCGAGATGACCACGTCCACGAAATCGGTGATGTCCCGGTTTTCCTCTTCGGCAACTCCCTTCAGTTCCAGCAGGGCCTTGAGCGCATCCTCGCCGTTGTTGAGGATGCGGTGACGGAAATTCGCGGCTTTCAGGTTTGCGTCCACCATCATGCGGATCGTGGCGGAGTCGTCGCAGACAATCGCCTTGTATTCCCTTTCCGCTACCGCCACGTTTTCCGTGTCGTGATCCTCGAATTCCGAAAGAATCGTTTCGAGGTCGAGCAATTGGATGAATCTGTCGTTTTTGTCAACCATTCCCACGATGGCGTCGGTGCTTTTCGCGATGACGCCACTTGGCGGAATGACTTCCCGCCAACCCACGCGGTGGATTTCGGTGACACCCGAAACAAGGAAACCGGTCACGGACTGGCTGAATTCGGTGACGATGACGATGTCCCGCTCGGTCTTGGGCATGTCGATTTCGAGCCAGACGCTCAGATCCAGCACGGCCAGAATCACCTCGCGCAGGGGGATGGTGCCCAGAAAAGAAGGGTGGGGCGCGGACTCTGGCGGCTCCAGATTGGGGGTCTCGATGACCTGCATGACCTTGGCCACATTTATGCCGAAGTAGTGCCGTATGGGCTCTTTGCCCTCGGGAACGCTTTCTTCAATGTAGAATTCAAGGAGTTCCAGTTCGTTGGTTCCCGTTTCGAGCAGTATTCCCGTATCGATGGGAGAGTCGGCTTTTTTCATCTTTCGGCCCTCTGGCTGAGCGGTTTTGTTGCCGGTGCGCACACCGGATTCTCCAAGTATTGGTTCCGCAGAGTCGAAAATCAAGTGAATAATTCATGAATCACCAATTCTTGTGAATGATTTTTTTATAAAGCCTTGACCTTGTTCCCCGAGCCATGCTCTAGGGGTAATAGGGAAAGGTCCTTTTTTCGTTTTTTTTAGAAATTGGAGCCCAAAATGAGCGATTCCGTGTCCATCGACGCCAGAGAGGCCCTGAGCGAACTCAAAAACATGCTTTCTGACTCTGCCGACGCGCTTGTGCCCTGGTTTTACGTGAACATGCCCGAATACTATTTTCAGACGCACGAAAAACAGGAGCAGCTCAAACATCTGCGCGCCATCCTCTCGGGGCAGGTGCGCTCCGAAAGACAGGCCGTACAGCTCAGGAGCCCTTGCGGAACCAGGGTAACCCACATCACCCCCGGCGCAGACATGAAGGTGCTGGCCGACGTGCTGGAGCAGTACCGAGAGAAAACCCTGCAGGCCGCGCGAATCTATTCCAGCCGCGACGACGCCCTGAGGCTCGACACGCTTGTGCTCGGCCCCCAGAACACCTGCGAAGTTGACGGCAGCGGCTACAAGCGGGCTCTCGAAGCCATCACCGAAAGCAGGATGGTCATTCCCGAAGATCAGGATGATTTCGGAAAGTTCCTTGCCGGAACCACCGAGGACTATGTGGAGAAGTTCGAAGCGGCCCGGGCCGTGCGTCACTTCGAGACCTGCCGCTGCGTCGAGGGCACCGAAAGGGTCCATGTTCAGCTGGACAAGGAAGTACACCCCGGATTTGACCGCATCAGCGTGGCCATGGCCAATCCCCCTTCCAAAGCGCTGCTGCTCATGGCGGTTAAGGTCCTCGCGCGCGAGGAAGTCCCCGTGGACCGGGCCTATGGCGATCTTTTCGAACTTCAGGAGAACGGCTCGGCCGCCGTGTTCAGTTTTTATCTGGACCGGTCAAAGGTCGATCTGGACGAGGATTCGGAGCGTTACGCGCGGCTGCGTCGTCAGCTCAAGGCCATTAAGTGGTTCGCGTTTCACGGACTCGAAGTGCTGTCAGAAGAGGACGGGTGGGAAATCGGCAGCGTCATGCTCATGCAGGCAGCGGCCGAGTTCGCCCACCAGTTCCTGACGGCCAAGGATATCTACGCCTACTCTTCAGGCCGGATCGTGCACACCATGCTCGACCACCGCGACATTCTGGAGCTGCTTTTCAGTTATTTCGAGGCGCGTTTCAATCCGGAAGTAGGCGGCGGGCGCGAGGCGCTGATGGAGCACAGGCGGCGCAAGGTGCGCAAGGCCATCGGCGGGGTGACGGACGACATCTGTCGCAACATCCTGAACTACATCTACAGGTTCTTCCGTTATACCCTGAGGACCAACTACTATGTGTCCGAGCGGTTCGGTCTCGCATTCCGCATGGATCCGCTCATCCTCTCCCCTATGCCCAAGGAGGAGCGCCCCTTCGGGTTCTACTGCTTTCACGGGCCCTATTGCTTCGGCTTCCATGTCCGCTATCGCGACATGTCCCGCGGGGGCGTGCGGGTGGTGCGCACCTGGAATCAGGAGCACTTCGAACTGGAGAGCAATCGGCTGTTCGACGAAGTCACCAAGCTGGCGAGTGCGCAGCAGTTCAAGAACAAGGACATTCCGGAAGGCGGATCCAAGGCCGTTGTGCTCATGGGTCCCGACGGGGAGGTGGACATCGCGGTGAAGAGCATGGTCGACTCCCTGCTGGATCTCATCACAGTACCCGAGGACGCCGGGCCGGGCAACTGGACGCGTCCGGAAGTGGTGGACTACTTAGATCGTGAGGAGATCATCTATCTGGGGCCGGACGAGAACATCACGCCCAAACACGTGCAGTGGTTCGTGGACCGGGCCCGCAAGCGCGAATACAAGTGGCCCGCCGCGTTCATGAGCTCCAAGCCGCGGGCAGGGATCGGGCACAAGCACTACGGCGTCACCAGTGAAGGGGTCATCGTCTTTGCGGACGAACTGCTGCGGGCCATGGGCATCGCCCCGCACAACCAGAGGTTCACGGTCAAGCTCACCGGCGGTCCCGCCGGCGACGTGGCCTCCAACGTCATGAAGATTCTGCGCCGAGAGTACGGTGACAACGCCTGCATCGTGGCCATGTCGGACGGACATGGGGCGGCCTACGACCCGGCCGGGCTGGATCACGAGGAGCTCTTGCGTCTGGTGGACGGGGAGAAGAAGGCGTCCCATTTCGACCCAGAAAAACTCTCCGGCCCCGATGCGTTCGTGGTCTCCACTGAGACGCAGGAAGGCAGGGCCGTGCGTGACAGCTTGCACAACACGGTGGAGGCCGACCTGTTCATTCCGTCAGGAGGAAGGCCGGACACCATCAACATGCAGAACTGGCAGCGGTTCCTGCGTCACGACGGCAAGCCCACTGCGCGGGGCATCGTGGAGGGCGCCAACATCTTCATCTCCACCGACGCCCGCGCGAAGCTCGAGGAGGCAGGCGTCATGGTCGTCCCCGGCCCGTCCGCCAACAAGACCGGCGTGATCTGCTCCTCCTACGAGATTCTTGCGGGGCTGGCCCTGTCGGAAGACGAGTTCCTCGAAATAAAGGACACGTACGTGGAGCAGGTGCTGGACATCCTGCGGCTGCGGGCGCGCGACGAGGCCCGGCTGCTCATGCGCGAGTACAAGAGCTGCGGCGGCTCCAAGACCATCACGGAGCTCTCCTACGAGCTGTCCCGACACATCAACGATCTCGCGGATATGGTGGTGGCGATGCTTGACGAAGGCGTGGCGTCAGTGGCCGCCAATCCGCTGCTCAAGCGCATGGTGCTCGCATACTGCCCGGCAATACTCGCTGAAAAGTACGGTGACCGAGTCCTGCGAAACGTTCCGCGCGCTCATTTCCACGCATTGCTCGGAGCATTCATCTCTGCGCGCATCATGTATCAGGAAGGGCTCAACTGGGCCGAGCGACCTGTTGACGTGGCAGGCGTTCGCAGGCTTATCATGGCCTATCTCGAAGAAGAGGATATGGTGACCCGGTGGGTAGAGGACATCCGCGAGAGCGGACTGGAGCAGGCCGACGACATCGCGTCGGTGGTGCAGGCCTCCGGACGCAAGTACCTGACCATGCGGCGTCTCGGATTCGCATAGACCCCAACGGGAGGATTGCATGCCCGAAGCATTCAGAAACGACGACGAAAGGTTGCGGTCCGAAGTGGACCGCGTCATGAAGGAACGGACCGAGCATGGGCTGGAAGGGCTTGTGGGCGGTCTTGAAGCCATAGTGATCAATACCCAGCCGGAACGGCAGAAGGATGCAGTGCAGGAGGTGTTGAACACCACCGGGTACAGGTACGAACAGGCGTTCGAGCGTGACGGGGTGCGCACCTGCGTCCTCAGGCAGGACGGCAGCGCCGACATGCTGGTCACCTCTCGCATCATGGGTGAGAATCCCTTCAGGCCGGTCAACAGGGGGCCGAAAGGGGATGCCATGCCGGATACGAGGCTGGAGACGCTGGTCTTCAAATGTCCGCGCCTTGAGGAGACAGTTGCCATCCAGAAGAAACGGGGCGTGCGCTTTCTCACGGAAGAGCCGTTGCGTACGCCGTCCTTTCTGTTCATGCAGACCGAACCCTCTCCCTATACCGGCAACTCTGTCGGGTACATCCAGTGGCTGGACGGGGAGAGCGTCTACTGCCCGGATGACGCGCAACGCCTTGACTGGCATTTCGAGAAGCCCGATTGGCCGCATCTGCGCGACGTTCACGAGCTCGACCACGCCGCGACGCGGGTCAGAGCGGAGGAGCGCGACAAGGCCATCATCGAATTCATGGAGCTGACCAACTACCACTTCGATTTCGCCATCTACGTGGAGGCGCTCAACTCCATAACCAACGTGGCGCGCTTGTCGGCAGAGGATTTCGCCATGGTCTTCACCTCCGGCATAGAGCCGTTCAAGTCTGTGGAGGAGTCCGGGCCGACCGAGCTGTTCATCCACAACTACAATACCCGCGTGCACCATCTGGCATTCAGGACGGAAAACATCGAGAAAACGTTCGACGCGCTCGGGGAGCACGGCATGGAGTTTCTGGTGGAGCTTGTGGGCTCGCCGGAAGAGGGCCTCAAGCAGACCTTCACGCGGCCCATGCCTTCCACGTTCATCGTGAACGAATACATTCACCGCTACGGCGACTTCGACGGCTTCTTCACGCAGTCCAACGTGACCATGCTGACAAAGGCGACGGAACGCCAGTAACGGTTTGCGGTCCGGTTGCGGTCCGTCCTTCGTCGGGCGGACCGCTCATTTTAGGATGATTTTTGCCCATCATATGATACGGTGGCGTGAAAACCGGAAATTCAAGGAGAGAAAAAATGACCGAAAGAAAAGGGTTAATCACGTTTCAGGGCAATCCGCTGACCATGGCAGGCAATCCGGTGGAGCCGGGCGACAAGGCTCCGGGGTTCGAGCTGCTGGACAACGCGCTGGGAACCAAGACGATGGATGACTACAAGGACAAGGTCCTCATCATCGCCACCGTGCCGTCGCTGGATACGCACGTGTGCGACCTCGAGGCCCGGCGCTTCAATCAGGAAGCCGCCAAGCTCGGGGACAAGGTGCAGGTGCTGGTGGTCAGCATGGACCTTCCTTTTGCCCAGAAGCGCTGGTCCGACAACGCGGGCGTGGACGTCATGCAGACGCTGTCCGACCATCGCGATGCGTCCTTCGGCCTCGGCTGGGGCGTGCTCATCAAGGAACTGCGCCTGCTGGCCCGGACGGTCTTCATTGTTGATAAATCCGGCAATGTCCAGTATTCGCAGGTCGTTCCCGAGGTAACCGACGAGCCGGACTACGATGATGTGCTTCAGGCCGTGCGGAAAATAATCGATTAGCGGCAGCTCAGGGCCCGAATATACTATCCATGCCCCTTCACCCGTGGTATCGGGTGGAGGGCTGGATGGAATTGACGGGAAGGCGGCGGCCTTCAGGACAACAAGGCAGAACCTTATGAGTACCAAAGCGTGCAGCAATACCCCCGGACACAAGCATAATGTGCAGGACGTTCAGGGAAATATGCTTTCTGAAAAAGAGTTTCTGTTCATGGCGGAGCTGTTCAAGGCGCTCGGGGACTATACCCGCGTGAGAATCTTGCACGCCCTGTCGATTTCGGAACTCTGCGTCTGCGCTCTTGCCGAGGTCCTCGAGATGTCCCAGTCCGCCATTTCACACCAGTTGCGGTTGCTGCGCGCAGCCAGACTGGTACGGTACCGCAAGGAAGGAAAAAACGTATATTACGCTCTTGACGACGAGCATGTGGAAGCGCTGCTCAAGCAGGGGTTTGCCCACATTTCCGAGGAGGCGTAAGCCTCCTCTCCCTCTTTCGCCCGCGCAGAAGCGGGCTATTTCAATTTGACATCTGAGCATACGTGCATATGATGCCCTTAAAGACAGACTGAAAGGGTATATTTTATGTTGACGGAAATCATATTTGAATCGTGGCACGTTCTGGTGGAGGCTGCGCCTTTCGTGCTGCTTGGTTTTTTTGTGGCGGGGCTTCTCAAGGCATTCGTTCCGGACGAATTCATGGCCAGACATCTCGGCGGTAATGGGCCCGGTCCCGTGGTCAAGGCCGCTCTGTTCGGCATACCGCTGCCGCTTTGCTCCTGCGGCGTGCTCCCGGCCGCGCTCGGGCTGAGGCGACAGGGCGCGAGCAAGGGAGCGGCTACCTCGTTCATGATCTCCACTCCCGAAACCGGCGTTGATTCCATCGCGGTGACCTATGCGTTGCTGGACCCGATCATGACCGTTGTCAGGCCTGTGGGCGCCTTTTTCACCGCCATCGTCGCGGGGCTGATGGTCAACATGGGGCCTGACAAGGAAGAAAAGCCCGAGCCGCTGGAAAACCTGGTCCATGCCGGTTGCGGATGCAGTTCCGGCTGCTGCGACGACGAGCCGAAAAAGGCCGGTGCGTGGCAACGGTTCCGCGGCGGAATGGATTACGCGTTCGGTGAGATGATCTCGGACATCGGCAAGTGGCTCATGATAGGCGTGGTGCTTGCCGGGATCATCGCCGCTCTCATTCCGGACGGGTTCATCGAAAACAACATCGGGCACGGTATACTGCCGCTTTTCATCATGCTGCTGGTCGGCCTCCCGCTCTACGTTTGCGCCACAGCCTCCACGCCAATCGCGGCCTCGCTTGTCCTCAAGGGCCTTTCCCCCGGCGCGGCGCTTGTCTTTCTGCTGGCAGGTCCCGCCACCAACGGCGCGACCCTCACCGTCATGTTCAAGGCGCTCGGACGCCGGGCGGCGTTTGCCTACCTGTTCGCGATCGCGGTTTGTTCCATCGCCTTGGGCTGGCTGACCGACAGGCTTTACGAGGGGCTCGGACTGGATATCACGGCGGTGCTTTCCGAAGTTGACGAGGCGGTCCCGGAGTGGCTGGGGACGGCTTCGGCAATCGCGTTGCTCCTGCTCATCGCGTGGAACATGCTCCCGCAGCGCCGACACGGCCACGACTGCTGCTCGTAGGATACCGAACATTCCCGGCTTTCTTTTCATTCGGCCGCTTCCGTGCTACTGAACGTCAAATTGATACGGAGTGGCCGAATGAAAAGAAAACTGCTGGTACTGCTTATCCTTCTGTTCTCGGCATTGCCTGCGCGGGCCGACGATTCTCTTACCAAAATCCGTTTCGGAATCCTCCCGGTTCTGGACACGCTCCCGCTTCAGGTGGCCGTCGCCGAGGGCCTGTTTCATAAGAACGGGCTGGATGTTGAGCTGGTTAAATTCTCCTCTGCCCTTGAACGGGATACCGCCCTGCAGGCCGGGCAGCTCGACGGTTTCTTCGGTGACCTCATCGCAACCTACATGCTTATCGACAAGGGTGTGCCCATGCGCATCGCCACCACGTCGTACAGCACCCGTCCGGGACAGCCCATGTTCGCCATAGTCGCCTCTCCCGCCAAGAAGGGCGTGGGCCTTGAAGGGGTGGAGGGGGCGGAGATGGCCATCTCCAAGTCCACCATCATCGAGTATCTTCTCGACAGGATTCTGGAGCGCAAGGGGCTGCCCTACGACTATTTTAAGCGTGTGGAGATCAAGAAGATCCCCATCCGGCTCCAGATGCTTCTTTCCAACGAGATAGACCTCGCGCTGCTGCCCGAGCCTCTGGTCTCGCTGACGCGCTTCAGGGGAGGCGGCGTGGTGTTTACCGCGGAGACGCTGGGCATCCCGTTGACCGTACTGAACCTGCATCGCCGCTTTTTCGAAGGGAGCGCGACCAAGTACCTGAGTTTCATGGCTGCCTACGTCGAGGCGCTGGAACTCCTCCGAAAGCATCCTGAAAAGTATCGCGAGCTCATGGCGGTGAGCTGCCGGATTCCGCCGCCGCTGGTCCCCGACTTCCCCATCTATGAATATCCCATGCCCAGCCTGCCCTCCGCGGAGCAGTTGAACTCGGTTCAGGACTGGATGGTCGCGCACGACCTGCTCGACGAGAGGATTCCCAGAGATTGGGCCGTATCGCCGGTCGCGCCCTGACATGCTTGAAGCCGAATCACTGAGCAGACGCTTTGACGGCCGGGCCGTTCTCGCCGACGTCTCCTTTTCCCTCGGGGAAGAGGAGACGCTTGCCGTGGTCGGCCCGTCCGGCTGCGGCAAGACGACGCTTCTTTACATGCTCTGCGGCCTGAGCGCGCCGGATGCGGGGCAGGTGCTGCTCGATGGCGAACCGGTTAGCCGTCCCCGGAACGACATCTCCATTATTCTGCAGGATTACGGTCTCCTGCCGTGGAAGACCGTGCGCGAAAACGTGGCCATGGGGCTCAAAGTGCAGGGCGTCTCCAGAGCGAAACGCACCTTCGAGGCCGAAGCCCGGCTTGATGAACTGGAGATGCTGGAACGGGCGGACGACTATCCCGGGACCCTCTCCGGCGGCGAGCAGCAGCGGGTGGCCATCGCACGGGCCTTTGCCACGCGCCCCCGCCTCATGCTGCTGGATGAGCCGTTCTCTTCCCTCGACGCCCTGACGCGCGAGAAGCTCCAGCAGACCATGCTCGACGTCTGGAAGCGCCGTCGCGTTCCCTCTGTGCTCGTGACGCACAGCCTTGAGGAGGCCGTGACGCTCGGCAGACGGATACTGGTGCTCGGCGGATCCCCGGCGAGCCCGGTGGCCTGTCTCGACAACCCCGGGTTCGGTGATCCCGCTCTCAAGACCACCCCCGAAGGGTTCTCGCTGCTCGGCGAGCTGCGTCGCACATTGGAGGGGATATGAAAGGCATGTTGCGATATGCCGTGGTCCTGCTGGTGCTGGGGCTTCTGTGGAAGGCCGCGTCCCTTGCCTTGGGGGGGCGGATTCTGCCTGACCCGCTGGAGGCTTTGTCGGCATTCGCGCAGGCCGCGGCCACTCCGGTTTTCTGGAAGCATTTCGGCGCGAGCGCGTGGCGGGTGCTGGCGGCCATGGGGCTTGCATGGATTACCGCCTTTCCACTGGGGCTGCTCATGGGCAGCGTGCGGCGTGTGGACGCCATGCTTGCTCCTTTCGTCTTTCTGACCTATCCGATCCCCAAGATCGTGCTGCTGCCGGTGTTTCTGCTGGTTCTGGGGCTCGGCGACGCGTCCAAGATCGTCATGATCTCGCTGATCCTCGGCTATCAGATTCTGGTGACGACCCGAGACGGCGTACGCGCGATTCATCCGAGGTATTTCGACTCGGTCCGCTCCATCGGCGGAGGACGGCGGCACCTGCTGTTCGACGTGCTCGTGCCTGCGGCGCTGCCTCACGGATTCACCTCGCTTCGCCTCGGCACCGGCGTTGCCGTGGCGGTGCTTTTTTTCGTTGAATCCTTTGCCACCACCAGCGGACTCGGGTATTTGATTATGGACGCGTGGGGGGCCATGGATTACGTGAGAATGTTTACGGGAATCATCGGCATGAGCCTCCTTGGCGCGGCGCTTTACGAAGCGGCGGACTTTCTCGAGAAACGTGTCTGCCGCTGGATGTTTCTGAGAAAAAAGAGCTGATTTGGAGATTTTACTTGACCACGAGAAAGCTGGAATTCGACGACAGCCACCGGGCCGCCATTCTTTTCGGCCCTGAAAACAATCACCTGCGCCTTGTCGGCGAAAGGTTCAACGTCCGCATCGAGTCGCGCGGCAGCATGGCCGTGATTTCCGCCGGCCCCGGCTCCGTAACCGGCGGGGACGAGGTGGACACCGCGGCCCGCGTGCTCACGCAGCTTTACGGTATGCTCCGAAAAGGTCGCAAGCTCGCGCCGCAGGATGTGGATCTTGCCTGTCGGGTCATCGACCGAGATCCCTCAGCGGAGTTGCACCGCGTCTTTCGGCAGGAAGTGGACGCAGGCTCGCCCAAGCGGCAGATCACGCCCAAGACTGTCAACCAGCGCAACTACCTTGACGCCATTCGCAATAACGATCTGACCATTGCCGTGGGACCGGCCGGAACCGGCAAGACCTATCTGGCCGTGGCCATGGCCGTGGGCGCGTTGCTTCGCAAGGAGGTCAAGCGCATCGTGCTGACCCGTCCTGCGGTGGAGGCCGGGGAAAAGCTCGGGTTCCTGCCCGGCGACCTCGCCGAGAAGGTCAACCCCTACCTGCGCCCCCTGTACGACGCTCTCAACGACATGCTCGATTTCGAAAAGGTGCAGGAGCATCTGGAGACCAGGGTTATCGAAGTGGCCCCGCTGGCGTTCATGCGCGGGCGCACCCTCAATGATGCTTTCATCATCCTTGACGAGGCCCAGAACACGACCTCCGAACAGATGAAGATGTTTCTCACCCGTCTGGGATTCGGCTCCAAGGCCGTGGTCACGGGCGACCTGACCCAGATCGATTTGCCGCGCGACAGCCGTTCGGGTCTGCTGCACGCCCGGGCCGTCCTCAAGGACGTGGAGGGGATCGTGGTCTCCGAATTCGATGATCGAGACGTGATCCGCCACCCGCTGGTGGGACGCATCGTCAGCGCGTACGACAAATCGGAAGCAGAGGAAGCCGGCCAGTGAGCGTGGAAATCGTCCGCAATGCGCCCGCCGACCCGTTGTTCCCGCTGGGCAATGGGGAATTGCACGACCTGTGCGACGATATCCTCGCCGCGCTGGGGCTGGATGAGGCGTCTTTCGAGCTGCGGCTCGTGGATGACTCCGAAGTGGCCGCGCTCAATTCTTCTTTTCTGGGATGCGAAGGGCCGACCAACGTCCTGAGCTTCCCCGCGCAGGAAGGCGTCGTGTCCGATGACCATGGCGAAGAACGCTATCTCGGCGAGGTGGCACTCTCCGTGGATACGCTGGCCCGTGAAACCCGTCTGTACTGGCAGGATCCGCGCGAGCACCTTTCCCGGCTGCTGGCCCATGCGATTCTGCACCTCGCCGGGTACGATCACGGCGAGGAGATGGAGGCGCTCACCGAACTGGCGGTCGCCGCCGTTTCCGGGGAAGCCGCATGAAGTGGGCAGGAGGCAGGTCTCTTTACCGCACACTGGTGGTGAGCGTGGTCCTCGCCGCATTGGCGGTGGGGTTTCTTGCGGTATGGGGCGTCCGCTCCTTCCGTGAGGACGCTGCGGCCATGGCCGTCGAGAACTCCGTGAAGGGGCTTGCCGGAACCGTCTCCGTGCTGGTGAACGTCCTCTCCGAAACCGGAGAACGCCAACAGTTCAGCGGCCTCGACGACGATCAGGTCCGCCAGCGCGTCATGGAAGTCATGCGCGACCGCACGCTCATGTCGGGCATTCTGGTTTCCGACGAAGCCGGGCTGGAGATGGCTGTCCTTCGAGAAGGGGACATGCTTGCTTCAGGCTACCCTCTGGACGGCACCTTCCGCTGGAACGTGTCCGAGGATGACCGCAAGCGGTTGCCGGACATCGATCTCGATTCGCTGGAGCATCGGCTGCAGTCCGAACGCGCCGCGCTGGAGCCCGGTCAGTTCAGTTGGACAAGCGCCTACACGTTCCACGGGCACGGCGAATCGTGGATGACCGTTTCGTGGCTGCTGGGCGAGAAGGGACGCATGCTCACGTTCATCCTGCCGGTTTCGGTTGTCGTGGATCAGCTGGCGCGTGCCGACAGGGGCGAGGCCCAGAAGCTGTTTCTGTTCTGGGAGACCGAGCGGTTCATGGATATTCCGAAGGTCGACGAGGGCGAACAGCCGACGCCTCAGGCGGCCGTGTCCCCGAGTGAACTCAGGGATCCGGTGGCGGGCAAGGCCGCACAGATGCTCATGCAGGACCATGGCCTGCGCGGCAGTCCGTTCCGGTTCCGCGTGAACGGGGAGGTCTGGTGGGGCGGCTCCAAGCCGCTTTCCGCATTCGGCGACAGCATGTACCTCGGCGTGGCCATGCCTCAGAGCAGCGTGAACACCGAGCTGACCGGTGACCGTTTCATCTACGGCTTCGGCGGAGCCATCGTGCTGGCTGCGTTGCTGGCTCTTTATCTCCTCAGACGTTACCGTAGCCGCATCGAGGGGCTCGGTCTCAGGCAGGCTTACGCCAACCCCGAGGATGTGAAGGCGCTGATCGAAGGCGGTGAAAACGAGCGGGTGGAATTCAAGCAGACTCTGCGTTTCAACGTCAAGGCGGGCAAGAACGGCCGCGAGATCGAACTGGCCTCGGTTAAGACCGTTACCGCGTTTCTCAACTCTCGGGGCGGAACCCTGCTGATCGGCGTGAGCGACTCCGGCGAGGTGCTCGGACTGGATGACGACAGGTTCGAGAACGACGACCGCGCCCTGCTACACTTCAACAATCTGCTCGGTCAGCATGTGGGCGTGCATTTTCAGCCGTTCGTCAACGCCCGCGTGGTGCATCTGGACGGAAAGAGTGTCCTGCGCGTCAATTGCGTACGCGCAGACGCCCCGGCCTTTCTGGTCAACGGTCAGACCGAGGAGTTCTACGCCCGCTCCGGTCCGGCAAGCCGCAAGCTCACGGTTCGGCAGTTCTACGAGTACCTCAGAAGCTCCCGGAGCAGATTTGGCGGTCATCGCTGACGGAATGTGCCGTCGCGCCGTTTTTTGACGATTTTTCTCGCGGATCGGGAGTTGTTTTGTGCGAAATCGCGATGGCGTGCCGACGTCGCTGGTGAATGTCGCGTTTCGCAAGAGGCGGCGGACGGTCTGAAAATCCACGCCGTTCGCGGCTTTGCGGGGTTCTTTAGGTCGTCAGGACTTTACAATCGGTCGTGATTGGGACAAACTCCATCGTTTACGCACCACACACAGGTTTTGAACGATGGAGAGTAACCATGGCAAACCACTTTCTGACCATTCTTGACATTCCGAAGGACGAGGCGTGCGAAATGCTCAAGCGCGCTCACGAAATGAAGCGCGACCGGCTTCGCCCGGAAGTCCTTGCCGGAAAGACCATTCTGCTGATTTTCGAAAAGGCTTCCACGCGCACTCGCGTGTCCTTTGAGGTCGGCGTCCGTCATCTGGGCGGCAACGCGGTGTTCATCGCGTCCCGCGACTCCCAGCTCGGCCGCAGCGAACCCCTTGAGGACACCGCCCGCGTGCTGGCCCGATACGCCGACGGTTTGGTGGTGCGAACCTTCGGTCAGCACAAGCTCGACGTGCTGGCCGAATACGGCGACATCCCCATCATCAACGCTCTCACCGACGAGTATCACCCCTGTCAGGTGATGAGCGATATGCTGACCATGTACGAGCGCACCCCCGATCTGGAGAAGGTCAAGGTGTCCTGGATCGGCGACGGCAACAACATGGCCCATTCCTTCATCAACGCCAGCGCCATGTTCGGCTTCGAGCTGACGGTGGCCTGCCCGGAAGGGTACGACCCGGATCAGGAAATTGTGGACAAGGCCGTCGACCTCGGCGCCAAGGTGACGTTCACCCGCGATCCGGCCAAGGCCGCCGAAGGCGCTCACTACATCAACACCGACGTGTGGGCCAGCATGGGGCAGGAGGAAGAGCAGAAGCTCCGCGAGGCCGCTTTTGACGGCTTCATCGTGGACGAGGCGCTCATGGCCAAAGCCGCGCCGAACGCCAAGTTCATGCACTGCCTCCCCGCGCATAGAGGCGAAGAGGTCAGCGCGGAAGTGTTCGAATCGGCCGCTTCCATCGTCTTCGACCAGGCGGAGAACCGCCTGCACATGCAGAAGGCGATCATGGAAAAGGTCTTCAAGTAGCAAATCAAGAGACGTACGGAGAAATATACAAATGGGTAAGATCGATAAGGTCATTCTGGCCTACTCCGGAGGTCTGGATACCTCCATCATCCTGAAATGGATCAAGAACGAGTACAACTGCGAAGTCGTCACCATGACCGCCGACCTCGGTCAGGGCGAGGAAATGGACGGCATCGAGGAAAAGGCCGAGGCTACCGGCGCTTCCAAGGCCTATGTGGAAGACCTGCGCGAGGAATTCGTGCGCGACTATGTTTTCCCCTCCTTTCGCGCCGGAGCGCTGTATGAAGGGCGCTACCTGCTCGGAACCGCCATCGCCCGTCCGCTGATCTCCAAGCGCATGGTCGAGATCGCCGAACTCGAAGGCGCTCAGGCCGTGGCCCACGGTGCCACCGGCAAAGGCAACGATCAGGTCCGCTTCGAACTCGCCACCATGGCGCTGAATCCGCGCATCGGCACCATCGCTCCGTGGCGCGACTGGGATCTCAAGTCCCGCACGGACCTCATCGAGTACGCCAAGGCCAACGACATTCCCATTCCCGTGAGCCGCAAGAAGCCGTGGTCCATCGACGCCAACCTGCTGCACACCTCCTTCGAGGGCGGCGAGCTGGAAGACCCGTGGAACGCTCCCGGTCCGGACTGCTACCGCAACATCCTGCCCATCGAGCAGTGCCCGGACGAGCCCGAGGAAATCACCATCGATTTCGAAAAGGGCGACCCGGTCGCCATCAACAACGTCAAGCATTCCCCGGCCGCGCTGCTTGCCAAGCTCAACGAGATGGGCGGCAGGCACGGCATCGGCCGAGTCGACATGGTCGAGAACCGCTTCGTGGGCATGAAGTCCCGCGGCGTCTACGAGACGCCGGGCGGCACCATCATGCACATCGCCCACCGCGACCTCGAAGGTCTGACCATGGACCGCGAAGTCATGCACATGCGCGATTCCATGATCCCCAAGTACGCCGAGATGGTGTACTACGGATACTGGTTCAGTCCCGAGCGCGAAGCCATGCAGGCCATGATCGACAAGACGCAGGAGAAGGTCACCGGCACGGTGCGCCTGAAGCTCTACAAGGGCAACTGCATCCCCCTCGGTCGCAAGTCGCCGTATTCCCTGTATAACGCTGATCTGGCGACCTTCGAGGAAGACACTGTCTACGATCAGGCCGACGCCGCCGGTTTCATCAAGCTCGTGGGCCTGCGCCTGAAAGGCCGTATGCAGCAGAGCAAGTGGGGCGGCAAGGAAACCGACGAATCCTGCGAGAGCTGAGATGGCTGAAAAGAAAATGTGGGGAGGCCGCTTCGCCGACGCGACGGCCACCCTCATGGAAGAATATTCGGAGTCCGTATCCTTTGACTGGCAGCTCTTTGCCGGAGACATTCGCGGTTCTCAGGCCCACGCGCGCGTGCTCGCCAAGCAGGGCTTTCTGACCGAGGACGAGGCAAAGCGCATCGTCGATGGACTGGACAAGGTTCGCGCGGAAGTTGAATCCGGCGACTTCGAGTGGGACACCTCCATGGAGGACGTTCACATGAACGTGGAGTCCCGCCTTACCGAAATCATCGGACCGCTCGGCGGCAAGCTGCACACCGCGCGAAGCCGCAACGACCAGGTCGCGTTGGATTTCCGCCTCCATGTCTCCACGCGCCTTCGCGTGTGGCGCGACCTGTTGAAGCAGGTCGTCCGCGCCTTTGCGGATCAGGCCGAAGCGCATCAGAAGACCATCCTGCCGGGATGCACGCATTTCCAGCCCGCGCAGCCGGTGGTTCTGGCGCATCACCTGCTGGCCTATTGCCAGATGTTCATGCGCGACGCCGAACGCATCGACGACTGCCTCAAGCGCACGGAAGTCTCTCCGCTTGGTGCGGCGGCGCTGGCCGGAACCACGCATCCGGTCAATCCGCAGGCCGTGGCCGACGACCTCGGGCTCGACGGCGTGTTCGCCAACAGCATGGACGCGGTCTCGGACCGCGACTTCGTGCTGGAGGCGCTGTTTACGGGGTCCGTGGTCATGGCGCACCTGTCGCGCTTTTGTGAGGAGATTATCATCTGGGCCAACCCCAATTTCGGCTTCGTGAAGCTGCCGGATGCCTACTCCACCGGCTCCTCGATCATGCCGCAGAAGAAGAACCCGGACGCGTGCGAGATCATGCGCGGCAAGACCGGACGCGTGTTCGGCTCGCTCATGAGCCTGCTGACCGTGCTCAAGGGACTGCCCATGACCTACAACCGCGATCTTCAGGAAGACAAGGAACCGTTCTTCGACACGGACCGCACCGTGGCGACGTCGCTTGCGGTCATGGCCGACATGATGCCCGGGTTCGTCTTTGTTCCCGAGCGCATGCGAGCAACCGTCGAGAAGGGCTTTCTCAACGCCACGGAGCTGGCCGACTATCTGGCCGCCAGAGGCGTTCCCTTCCGCGAGGCGCACCACATCACAGGTGCGGCCGTGGCCCATGCCGAAAAGGCCGAGAAGGGGCTGGAAGATCTCTCGCTTGACGAATTTCGCGAGTTTTCGGACAACATAGCTGAAGACGTTTTCGAAGTGCTCGACTATGACGCCTGCGTCCGCCGCAGGACATCGCCGGGCGGGACCGGTCCGGAATCGGTTTCCGGCCAGCTCGGTGCCGTGCGGGCATGGCTGGAAAGCGTCTAGGAGAAATGATGGCTCTCACCGACACCGACATCGGCATCCTGCGGGATATCCAGAACTACGCTAGAATCGAGCGGTACTTGGGAATGCTCCCGGCCAAGCTGGCTTCCGTGTATTCGGAAGGTGCCCTGGAAGGACTGATGGGAGCCGGGCTTGTCGAGGAAGGAGTCATCTTCACCCACTGCGGTTCCAACCCCAACGGATATCGGCTGACCGAAGAGGGCAAGGCGGCCTTGTTCGAGGAGGGCGGGCAGGACGCCGGAAAACGCTGGCGCATGCTGACCGAGTCCAAGCACCCCGACGCAGAAATGCTCGATGCCGGTACGCTCGACATCCTGGTCGACCTGTATCATCTGAGCAAGCTGCGGCGTTCCGGCGGGCTGGTGCGCAAGGAACTTCTTGACGAGTACGATCGCTCCAGCCTCAGCGCGCTGTATGACCTTGGCCTTATCTTCTGGGTCAAGCTCAAAGGCCGGGGCGTTGAGAGCGGCAAGGGATACATCATCTCCGACCGCGCCGTGCGTCTGCTCAAGCTCGTGGGAGAGATAGACTGACGCGGTTGCCCGTGGACACGAATTGCGATAGATACGTGACTGGGCGAACTGATCGGACCGAAAGAGCCGTTTTTTGCCCGAACCTCTTGCAATTCTGCGCAGGAGTCTTATGAAGGTCGTTGATAAACACTCGACCGAACGCCCTAAGGGCGAAACGCTTCAACGATAGCCAATCGCATCCGCTTACCGAGGAGTCATCCTTGAACAATTTCACCAAGAATCTCGCAATATGGCTGATCATCTCAGTGTTGATGGTCGTTCTCTTCAACCTATTCAGCCAGCAACCTTCGCCCAGCGTCAAGATGAACTACACTGAGTTCCTCCAGCGCGTGAATTCCGGCGACATCCTTTCCGTCAAGATCCAGGGACAGTCCATCACCGGCGTCACCTCGGCGGACAAGCGTTTCCAGACGTTTGCCCCGGATGACCCGAACCTCGTGGACAACCTGATCAATCAGGGCGTGCAGGTGGAGGCCGAACCGCCGGACGACGGGCCGTGGTATATGACCCTGCTTGTGTCGTGGTTCCCCATGCTGTTGCTCATCGGCGTATGGATTTTCTTCATGCGGCAGATGCAGGGCGGCGGTGGAGGCGGTCGGGGGGCCATGAGCTTCGGCCGATCGCGGGCGAAACTCATCAACCAGGAAAGCGCCAAGGTCACCTTTGAAGACGTGGCCGGCGTGGACGAGGCCAAGGAAGAGCTTTACGAAGTCGTTCAGTTCCTGAGCGACCCGCGCAAGTTCACCCGTCTCGGCGGCCGCATACCCAAGGGTGTGCTGCTCGTCGGCTCGCCGGGCACCGGTAAGACGCTCATGGCCCGTGCCGTGGCAGGTGAGGCGGGCGTGCCCTTCTTCTCCATCTCCGGTTCGGACTTTGTCGAAATGTTCGTCGGCGTGGGCGCATCCCGCGTTCGCGACCTTTTCGAGCAGGGCAAGAAGAACGCCCCGTGCCTCATCTTCATCGACGAAATCGACGCGGTCGGTCGTCAGCGCGGCGCCGGTCTCGGCGGCGGTCATGACGAGCGCGAACAGACCCTGAACCAGCTTCTGGTGGAAATGGACGGCTTTGAGTCCAACGAAGGCGTCATCCTCGTTGCGGCCACCAACCGTCCCGACGTTCTGGACCCGGCTCTGCTGCGTCCCGGCCGTTTCGACAGACAGGTGGTGGTCCCCACCCCGGACCTGCGCGGTCGCGAACGCATCCTTCAGGTACACGCCCGCAGAACGCCGCTGGCTCCCGAGGTCGATCTCGGCGTCGTGGCCCGCGGGACCCCCGGATTCTCCGGTGCCGACCTTGAAAACCTCGTGAACGAGGCGGCCCTGCACGCGGCCAAGAAGGACAAGGACCGCGTGGAAATGGAGGACTTCGAGGAAGCCAAGGACAAGGTCATGATGGGCAAGGAGCGCCGCAGCGTCATCCTTTCCGACGAGGAAAAGCGCATCACGGCCTACCACGAAGGCGGTCACGCGCTGGTGGCGAAGCTGCTGCCGGGCACCGACCCCGTTCACAAGGTTTCCATCATCCCGCGCGGTCAGGCCATGGGCGTGACCATGCAGCTGCCGGTGGACGACCGCCACAGCTACAACCGGGAATATCTCGAAAATCAGATAGCCATGCTTCTCGGCGGCCGCGTGGCCGAAGAAGTCGCCATCGGTTCCATTACCACCGGAGCCAGCAACGACATCGACCGCGCCACCAAGATCGCCCGCAACATGGTCTGCATGTGGGGCATGAGTGAAAAGCTCGGCCCTCTGAGCTTCGGCGACAATCAGGAACAGGTCTTCCTCGGCAAGGAACTCATCCACGACAAGAACTACGGTGAAGAGACCGCGAAGGTCATCGACGCCGAAGTTCGCCGCTTCGTGGAGGAAGGACACGACAAGGCCCGCTCCCTGCTGAAGGAAAAGCGCGAGGTGTTGGACAAGATCGCCGAGGCGCTGCTTGAGCGCGAGACAATCACCGGCGCCGACATTGACCTGCTCATGGAAGGCAAGGAGCTGCCGCCTGCGCCCATCATGAATGAGCCGCGCGACCTCGGTTCCGGCAAGAAGGAAGGTGGCGCCGGATACTCTCCGGTCAGCGAAAAGAAATCCGAATCCGAAGAGAGCGGCTCCGCCGATTCCAGTGACGAGGAATTCATCCTTGAAGACGCCGAGGACAAGGACGACTCCGGCTCCGGCGATTCCGGTTCCGGCAGCGAGTCCGACGACTCCGACGGCGGCTCCAAGCTCCAGTAAAAGCACATTGTCGGCGACTGTATGAAACAAACCGTTTGGACCATCAAGGGGGGCAGGGTCATTGGCCCTGCTCCCTTTTTCATTGCCGGAATAGTCAATGTCACCCCTGACTCGTTCTATGACGGAGGACGCAGCGCCGCTGCCGAGAGCGCGGTCGCCCATGGTGAACGTTTGGCAGCCGAAGGTGCTCACATCCTCGACATTGGCGGGGAGAGCACACGTCCGTATTCTGACCGCGTGGAGACCGATCAGGAACTCGCACGGGTTGTTCCGGTGATTCGCGCTCTGGCGGGAAGGACCATGTCCGGCCCGGAAGGGGAGTTCATGCCGGTCGTTTCCGTTGATACCTACAAGGCGGAAGTCGCTGCCCGAGCCCTCGAAGCAGGCGCCGACATCGTCAACGACGTGTCCGCCTTCGAGTTCGACCCGGAGCTGCTCGACGTGCTGGCCCAGTACAGGCCCGGATACGTGCTCATGCACAGCCTCGGCAGGCCCGAGGACATGCAGGACGCGCCGTCGTACGACGACCCCGTGGACGAGATAATCTCGTTTTTCGAGAAGAAGCTCTCGGCGCTGGACAAGGCCGGGGTGCCTTCCGACCGCATTGTTCTGGACCCGGGCATCGGCTTCGGCAAGCTGCTGGAGCATAACCTCGCCATTCTGGCCGACACGGATCGTTTTTTGGAACTGGGGCTGCCGGTTTACATGGGGCTTTCCAACAAATCTCTTTGGCAGGGGCTGCTCGGCCTCGGCGTTGATGAACGGCATAATGCGACGCAGGCCGGGACCGCCGTGACCGCCATGAAGGGCGCCGCCATTCACAGGGTGCATGAAGTGGCTGCCACAAGGCAGACGTTGACCATTGTGCACGCTCTGACATAGGAAATAAGGATGTTCGAGCTTTTCGGGATTCAGTTCGCGTGGCAGGCCGCTCTCGACATCGGTATCGTCGCGTTCATCTATTACAATCTCATCCTGCTGGTGCGCGGAACCCGCGCCGTGGCGGTCGTTTACGGACTGCTGCTGGTGCTGGTGATCTACTTTGTTTCCAGCAGGCTGAATCTCTTTACGCTCAACACCCTGCTGGGCGAGTTCCTGAACTCCTTCTTCCTTGTCATCATCATCCTGTTTCAGAAGGATATCAGGAAAGGCCTTTCCCAGCTCGGAACAGGTCGGTTCTGGTTCATGAAGGGGCAGCAGATAGAGGAGAAGATTCTCGACGAGCTCGTGCTGGCCGTCATCGGCATGGCCAAGGAACGTGTCGGCGCCATAATCGTTCTGGAAAAGAACGTCCCTCTCGGCGACATCATCGAGCGCGGCGTTGAGATCGACTCGCGTATCAAGGCCGAGTTGCTGCGTACCATTTTTCATCACGACACCCCGCTTCACGACGGGGCCGTGGTTATCCGCAGGGGGCGCATTAGCGCGGCGTCCTGCATTCTGCCGCTGTCCGGCAAGCTCAGGGGCAATACCATGTTCGGCACCCGGCATCGCGCCGCTCTCGGCATCAGCGAGAGCTCGGACGCCATTACCATCGTGGTCTCCGAGGAGCGCGGGGAAATCTCCATCGCCATCGGCGGACGCCTGACTACCAGCCTTGACGAGGTTCGGCTGCGCCGGGTCGTCAAGAACGCTTTGGAGCGATAGTTCATGCGCAAGAACTGGCAATACATGCTGCTGGCTGTCGTCATGGCCGTGTTTTCGTGGTTTCTGGTCAACGGCCAGGAGCGGGTCGAGACAGTGGTGGACATGTCGGTGATTATGAGCAACCCCCCCGAAGGGCTCATGGTCGACACCGGCTTCGTGGACAGCATCCAGGTGCGTCTGCGGGGCCCCAAGGGGCTGTTGCGCACCCTCGACAACAAACGGCTCGTCTATGATGTGGACGCCCGAAACTTCCGCGCCGGCCAGAACGTGGTGGACATTGACGTGGACCGCATCCCGGTGCCGTCCTCGTTCGACATAGTCGAACTGACACCGAACCGGCTTACGCTCGTGGTCGACCGCATCGCCGCCAAGACGGTGGAGGTCGAAGCCGAGTGGCGAGGTGAGCTGAACAATTTCTTCGTCTTCGACCGCATTGAGGTCACGCCGTCACAGATTCGTCTGCGCGGCCCCGAAACGAGGCTGCGCAAGATCACGGGAACAGATGTCGTCATGAAGGAGGACTTCCCGAGGGATGTCCCGACTTCTTGGGTGGAGCACCTCGCACTGGACCTGCCCGAAGAGGTGGAGGCCACGCCGTCGCAGGTCAAGGTGGAAGCGTTTTTCAAGCCCAAGACCCGGGAGATATGGGTCAAGATGCCTTTGGAGGTTGACTCGCCGCAGGGGCTGAGTCTCAGGCCGAGGCAGGATTACGTGCGGATGCTCATCGAAGGCCCGCTGATGATGTTTCGGGACAACGCGTTCCGCAAGGACATTCACGTGAGGCTCGACCCGCCTGAGAACCTGTCGCCCGGCGAAAAGCAACTGGACTACACGGTCACCGTTCCCGAGGGCGTGGTGGTCAAGAAGCGCAACCCCGAGAAAATCGGGGTCGTCATAGAGAAGGATTGATTGGAGAGACCATGAATCAGAGATTATTCGGAACCGACGGCCTGCGCGGTCAGGTCAATATATTCCCCATGACCGCGGAGGTCGCGCTGCGTCTCGGCCTTGCCGCAGGTCAGTATTTCCGCAACGGCAACAAGCGACACCGCGTGGTTATCGGCAAGGACACCCGCCTCTCGGGCTACGTGTTCGAAACCGCGCTGACCTCCGGCTTTTGCGCCAACGGCATGGATGTGTTTTTGGTGGGCCCCATGCCCACGCCGGCCATTTCCTTTCTGACGCACAGCATGCGGGCGGATTTGGGCGTGGTCATCTCGGCCTCGCACAACCCGTTCATGGACAACGGCATCAAGTTCTTCGACCACAAGGGATACAAACTGCCCGACTCGGTGGAAGACGAGATCACCTCGCTGGTCATGAATCAGGACACGCAGTGGGAGTATCCCGCCGCAGAGCAGGTGGGCAAGGCCCAGCGCATCAAGGACGCTGCCGGGCGGTACATCGTTTATCTCAAGCACAGCTTCTCCAACTCTCTCACGCTCGACGGCATGAAGATCGTGCTGGACTGCGCCAACGGAGCGGCCTACGGCGTGGCGCCCTCGGTCTTCGAGGAGCTGGGCGCCACGGTCATCCGCGTTGGCGTTGAGCCGGACGGGGTGAACATTAACAGCAAGTGCGGTTCGCTGTATCCGGAGGTCATCTCGCAGAAGGTCCGGGAGGAGAACGCCGACATCGGACTGGCTCTTGACGGGGACGCCGACAGGCTCATCGTCTGCGACGAGAACGGCCGGGTCCTTGACGGCGACCAGATCATGGCCCTATGCGCCCATGAGCTCATGAACAAGGACATGCTCCCCGGCGGAATGCTGGTGGCCACTGTCATGAGCAACATGGCGCTCGAGCTTTTCATGCAGGACTGCGGCGGCTGCCTGCTGCGCACTCCGGTGGGCGACCGCTACGTGGTGGAAGCCATGCGCCGCAAGGGCGCGGTTCTCGGCGGCGAGCAGTCCGGGCATCTCATTTTCCGCGAATACAGCACAACAGGCGACGGGCTGCTTGCGGCGCTGCAATTGTTGCGTATAATGAAAGAGATGGACAAGCCTCTCTCGGATCTGGCCACGCTGCTCGAGCCGCTTCCGCAGATTCTCAAGAACGTCCACGTGGAGCGCAAGATTCCGTTCGACGAGGTCCCCAAGGTTCAGGAGGCGGTCCGCAAGGTCGAGGACGCGCTGGCAGGAAAGGGGCGCGTCCTGTTGCGCTACTCCGGGACCGAGGCCGTGGCCCGTGTCATGGTCGAGGGAGAGCATCCGGACAAGGTGGAAATGTACGCTGACGACATCGTCGAAGCACTGAAGAAGCATTTGCGTTAGGAGGCATCAATGCAGGTCAAGAAAGCCGTCATTCCCGTCGCAGGCTGGGGCACTCGCTCCCTGCCCGCCACCAAGAACATTCCCAAGGAAATGCTGCCCATCTTCCGCAAGCCCATTGTGCAGTACATCGTTGAAGAAGCCATCGGAGCGGGGCTCTCCGATGTTGTCTTCGTCAACAACCAGAACAAGAAGATCATCGAGGATCATTTCGACCGCAACTTCCTGCTGGAACAGGTCCTGGAGCGCGGCGGCAAGGAGCAGCTGCTCGAGGAAGTCCGCGAAGTGGCCGAGATGGTCAATATCATTTCCGTTCGCCAGAAGCAGCAGCTCGGCCTCGGACACGCCGTCCTGTGCGCCAAGGAGGTCTGCAAGACCGAACCGTTCGCGGTTATGCTCGGCGACGACCTGATGTTCGGCATGAATGCGGGCATCTCCCAGCTGCTGGAGGCGGCGGAGACCGAAGGCAAGGCTGCCGTCGGCGTCATCGAGGTGCCTGAAAACAAGGTGCACCGCTACGGCATCATTTCCGGCGAAGAATTCGCCCCCGGCGTATTCAACGTGGACAAGCTGGTCGAGAAGCCCAAGCCCGAGGACGCACCGTCCAACTACGCCATCACCGGCCGCTATGTGCTGCTGCCGGAGATCTTCGACATCCTCGAAAAGCAGGGCGTCGGAGTCGGCGGCGAGATTCAGCTCACCGATGCGTTGCAGGGGCTTGCCGACCAGGGCAAGCTCATCGCTGTCAAACTGCAGGGACAGCGTTTCGACGCGGGCGACTGGATTGAATATCTCACCGCGAACATTTACTTCGCACTGCATGACGAAGAACTGCACGACGAACTGGTGACCCGGATTCAGGAGATCCTCCCGTGCAAAGAATAGTCGCGTTCGTTCTGGCGGCGGTCATGGTGTTTTCCGCGACCGCCGCCTTCGCTTTCACCCCGGATGACAAGGAGCTTTCCTCGCGTCTGGGCAAAGCGTACGGCGCATTGCAGTCGTGGCGCGTGGAGATGAGTTTTCCCGATTTCCCGGATGTCCGGGCCACGGTCTGGCAGCACGGTCCGCGCTGGAGGCAGGGATGGAGCGCGTCTTCCATGAAAGGAAAGGCTGTTGCTGTCGGCTCCGTTTCGGGTGTCGGCGCGGCCTGCCCTTCCGATTTTCCGCTGCCGCCGACCCTCTTCTGGAACATGCCCGGTCAAGTCGAGTACTGGAAATCCGCCGGAGTGGACAACGCCACCGGCGGTTTCGGCTTTGTGGGCGACCATCCGAGCCTTGTCATAGGTGCCGACCCGGGCGACGAGTCGAGGCCGCAGGTCTGGCTGGACAATGAAACCATGGCCCTGCTGAGGGTGCGACTTGCGACGTCGGGCGGCTTTATGGATATTCGCTTCAGGCAGTACGCCTTTGAGGGCGGCTTTCAGGTGCCCGAGGCCGGGGAAATTCAGCTTGCTTCCGGGCGAAGCGTCGAGTTCATGCTTGAATGGACTGACCTGAACGGCGCTGCCGACCCTGCCCTGTATGACGCTGCCGAAATCCGTTCCGCCGCCATGACGGGTGACTGTCCGGCGCCTCCGGCGCCTTTCGATACGCTCGCGGCGGGGCTCTCCGCAGTGCCTGTCCGGCAGGAGTAAGGCATGTCCGGCATGTGGCGGGTGGCCATAGTCTCGCCCCCGTATCAGACCCTCACCTATCTTGCCCCGGAGCGGCCCGGCGATGTCGAGCCCGGTATGCGCGTTATCGTCCCGCTCGGACGGATGCGGCGCGTTGGCGTGGTCATCGGCCCGCAGGACGATGCCCCCGAAGGCGTTAAACTGCGTCGCATCATGTGGCCGCTGGAAAGCTGTGCCATGTTGACCCCGGACCATCTGGAAATGTGCGCCAGCCTCGGGGTGCGGCAGATGGAACCGGTGGGCCGGATACTCGAAGCCTTCCTGCCGCGCGGGCTTCGCACGGCTGACATCGTCTTTCGACTTGATTGCGGACCGGGTGAATCGTTTCCGGCCTCCATGCGCCCCGGTGATCTCTCAGGCTGCTCGCCCTCGGACAAGGACCGTCTTGCCCGGATGTGGCGGGAAGGGCGCATGCGCGTGCGGCTTGACCCGAAACGCGAGGCCGAGGAGCGGTTCGCGAGGCTGGCCGCCGACCCGCCGTGGCCGGTGCGTCCCAACGCCAAACGGCAGCTCGCCGTACTGGAATATCTGCACGACAACGGCGCTACGAGCATCTCGTGGCTCAAGCACACGCTTGGCGATGGTGCGCCGCAGGCCGTGCGTGCGCTTGCCAAGTCCGGGCTGGTCAGCATCGGCGACGACGAATCGCCTGTAGAGGTCTCCCCGTGCGCGGAACCGCCGCGGCTTCACGACCCCACTCCACAGCAGGCCGAGGCTCTGGAACGGCTGATCCCCGCTCTTGACACCGGCGGAAGTCATCTGCTGCACGGCGTGACCGGCAGCGGCAAGACGCTCGTATACGTGAATCTCATCCGCCGCTGTCTGGAGAAGGGGCGCTCCGCACTGATACTGGCCCCGGAAGTCGCCATCGCCTGTCAGCTGCATCGGGCCGTGAGCGACGCGCTGCCGGGCGTGACTGTGCTGTATCACCACGGCTACCTCAGCCCGTCCGTGCGCGAGAACATCTTTCGGCAGGCGGCGACCGCGCCCGGACCGGTCTGCGTGGTCGGCACCCGTTCATCCCTGTTCGTACCGCTGCGCAACCTCGGCCTCGTGGTGGTGGATGAGGAGCACGACGAATCCTACAAGCAGGAAGAGCGTCTGGCCTACAATGCCAAGGAAGTTGCCCATTTTCTGACAAGCCGCTCCGAAGCGCTTCTGGTGCTGGGATCCGCAACCCCGGACGTGAAGACCTTCCACGCCGGCGATCAGGGGCGCATCCCGGTTCACTCCATGGCCGACCGGGCCGGGGCCGGAAAACTGCCGGAGGTGCAGTTGGTGAACATCGCGGGCATCAAGGATCCGTCCGTCCATTTCGCGCCCGAAGTGGTGGAGGCCATGCGCGAGACGGTGAAAAAGGGCGAACAGATCATCGTAATGCTCAACCGCCGCGGATACGCTCCGGTCATGTACTGTACCGACTGCGCCGAAGCGATTCGCTGTCCCGAGTGCGAAGTGGGGATGACCTATCACAAGGGGCGCGAGCGGCTGCTCTGCCATTATTGCGGCCTCTCGCTGGATTATCCGCTGCTGTGTCGCAACTGCGGCGGTGCGAACTTCATCCCCATGGGCGAGGGGACGGAGCGTCTTGAAGAGGCGTTGGAAAAGGCGCTGCCCGAAGAGACCGGCATCCTGCGCATGGATCGCGACACGGTCCGCAGGCAGGATGCCATGGAGCGGATTCTCGGACGATTCCGCGACGGCGAGGCGCAGGTGCTCGTCGGCACGCAGATGCTTTCCAAGGGGCACGATTTTCCTAGCGTCACGCTGGTGGTGGTCGTGGACGGCGATCTGGGCCTGAATCTGCCGGATTACCGCTGTACGGAGCGTACGTTCCAGCTGCTGGTGCAGGTCTCGGGGCGCGCCGGACGCGGTGAGCGACCCGGCAAGGTGCTCATTCAGACGCGCAACCCAGAGCACCCCGTGTGGAACGAAGTGGTCTCGGCGGACTATCATTCCTTTTTCGAACGGGAGATCAAGCGGCGCAAGATGTTCAGCTATCCGCCCTATGCCAATCTCGGGCTGATTCGCATGAGCTATCCGGACGGATGGGATCAGGGCCCGGGGGCGCTGACAGCCGTCAGCGCGCTCATTCGGGAGCGTGCGGTGGAGCTTGGTATCACCGCGCTGGGACCGGCCCCGGCCCCCATGGGAAAGCTGCGCGGCAGAAAGCGCTTCAACTGCCTGCTCAAGGGCGGCACATGGCAGGCCATGCGTGAACTGTTCGCCATGGTCCGCAGTGCGGCACGACCACATGCCGAGATGCGCGTCTCACTTGATCTCGATCCTGTGAACATGCTCTGATGCGACCTCTCGATGACTATGCATACCGTTGGCGGAATCATACAAGCCTCTCGACAGCCGCAGGGCGAAGCGGTACAACCGGAACCCATGAAAAATCGCAACAACGGGGACGTCATGTCCAGAATCATATCATGCGCGGCGGCCGTTCTGGCAGTGCTGCTTCTTGCCGCTCCGGCCATGGCCAGGGTCGGCTTCGTCAACCCGCAGGTCATCGTCAGCGAGTCCGAAATAGGTAAGCTGGCTCAAGACGACCTTGCCCGTCTCGGCAGGCTCAAGGATGCCCGCATCCGCAAAAGCGCCAAGCAGATCAATGAGCTCAAGGCCCAGATCGATCAGGGCCTGCTTTCAGAAAAAGAACGGGACATGCGTGAGGAGCAACTCAAGCGTCAGCTTCGGGCGCATGAAAAGCTGGTGACCGACAGCAATCTCGAGCTGCGGGAGCAGGAGCGCAGGCTCATCGAATTCATCATGAAACGGGCGGACAGAATTCTGCGCTCGCTTGCCGAGAGCCGGGGCTTTTCCATGATTCTTACCGATCCTGAAGCCATAGGGTACATTGATCTTTCCGTGGACCTCACCGATGAGGTGCTCAAGGAACTGGACAAGGAGGACTAGGGCAGTGGCTAGAAAAGCGTTTGTGTTTCCGGTTCTTCTTTCTGTTGCTCTGTGTCTTTTTGCGGCCGAGGCGCAAGCCTTCGGAGAAATCAGGTATCCGGACCGTCCGCTGAATCTCAGGCAGAAGCGCGATGCCGGCTCGGGCTGGGTCGGACTGCTCCGAGCAGGACAAAAGGTCCGCATCGCTTGGGTCAAGGACGGCTGGGCCGCCATCTTCGAGCCGTGGATGACGGACCCTGATACCGCCCGCGTGGCAGGGTATGCCAACACCAAATATCTCAAAAAGCGGCGTGGAAGGGTGGAGAAGAAACCTTGGGGCGAGTGGAGGCGCACAAAGACCAAGCTCAACTATCGTTCCGGTCCGGAGCGTGGAGCCAAGCGGCTGGGCGTTCTCGACACCGGCGTGGTCGTGCGGACCGATTTCCCCGAAGACGGCTGGGTGGCTGTCTTTGAACCCAAAGCCACCATACGCAGCCGCATGAACTCCTTCGGCTGGGCCAAGGAAGACTACCTTGCAGTAGCCTCGCGACCGAGCAAAAAGGTGACATCGTCTCAACCCCGAACCACTCCCAAGACGAAACAAAAGCCTGATGCAGCATCCCTCGCCGGTACTTCCAAGGCTTCGTCCACCGAGTGGGGCCGCATCCTCCGGGCTCCCATGGAACTGAACCTGCGCAGGGAGCGTGCGGGCGGTTCCAAGTATGCCACGACCATCCCGGAAGGGCAGGCCGTCAAAGTCGATTTTCTCAAAAACGGCTGGTACGCGGTCTTTTCCCCGTCCGCCAGGGTTCGCAAGGAATCCAGAGCGTTGGGTTATGTCCTGCGACGCCTGATCGAGCCGGAAGCCGCGGGTTCGCAGCCTACCATAACGAGCAAGGGTGACAGCGACCGCAAGACCATAGTCATTCCGCGCAAGCCCACGGCAAAGGTGCACAAGGCCGCCCCCGAAGTGAACAAGCGCGCGCACGGCTTCCGCTATGGAGTTATGGAGCGCGCCCAGTCGACCATGCTCGGTATTCCCGTGGAGATCGTGAAGGTGTATCTTGATGTGGAGCGACTGCCCAAAGCGCAGTCCATGAGGGATTTCGCCCGGACGTTATGGAAGGAATTCCGTACGAGCGGACGTGAGCTCCGGTTGGAAATCTATCTGCCCGAGATGAATCTGGACGGCCTGTCCTTCATCTCGGCGCGCTACACCTATCAGGAGGAGGTTGAGTTCTGGGCCCGGAAAGCGACGCTCTACGGGACCCGTTTCCTCGACTGATCCCGATCAGGCGTATTCGTGGTCCGCAAAGAGCGGAAGCTCTTCCGCAGTCCTGCGAGGGGCGGGCCTGCCTTCTGAAGCCGCTTCAAGGAAGATGCTCTTGCAGTGGCAGCATTCCCAGCGCGGGCCGCGCTCCTGAAGGTTGATAAGCAGTCCGTCCCGGTCATAGCAGACCTGACAAAAGGGGCCGGACAGCTCTCCGTCCTCCTCCAGCCAGTACTTTCTGCCGTCGAACTTGACCCTTTCGGAAAGGTCCAGGATCTCGGCGACCTCACCCAGCTGTTTCTTCAGGGCGTCGTTTTCCTCGCAGACGGCGAGGTACTCGTCCTGAAGGCTTTTGAGCAGCACTTCGGCCTCTCTGAAGCGGCTGCCCTTGCAAAGGTCCAGTACTCGCTTGAAGCCGGTTGCATTCGCCAACTTGGTAACCATGTCTTACACCCCCGGATAAACCTAGTGTCGTCATTCCCTTGATCGGCTAACCGGTCGAAAACTTTAGGGTATGGAAAGACGCATTTGTTGCGGCTCTTGTTGACGGTGCAACTGCTCAACATGATGAGCTTTTTTGATCGAAAAAAGCAGGCCCCGCAGGGGGCCCGCCTGGAATATCGCGCTTGGCTAGAATATTTTGTCGATGAAGCTCTGGACCCGCGGGTCCTTGCACTCCTCGCGGAAAAACTGGTCCGGCGGCCCCTGAGCCAGAAATCCGCCGTCTTCCATGAAGACCACCTTGTCCGCGATTTCGCGGGCAAAGCCCATGTTGTGGGTCACGATGATCATGGTCATGCCTTCCCTCGCCAGTTGCTTGATGGCGTCGAAGACCTCGCCCACGAGTTCCGGGTCCAGCGCGGAGGTAGGTTCGTCGAAAAGCATGAGCTTGGGCTTCATGGAAAGGGCGCGGGCTATGGCGGCCCGCTGCTTCTGTCCGCCGGAAAGCGAGGCCGGGTGTCTGTCCGCGAATCCGGCCATGCCCACCTTGCCCAACATGTCCATGGCTATTTCGCGAGCGTGAGCCTTGCTGTTGCCCAGCACGGTCACCTGTCCTTCCATGGCGTTTTCAAGCACGGTCATGTGCGGAAACAGATTGAAGTGCTGGAAGACCATGCCGATCTGGGTGCGCAGGCGGCAGATGTTCCGGGCACGGTCGAGAACCTTTTCGCCCTTGTGTTCGCGGTAGCCTACTTCCTCGCCCTCGAACCTGATGGTGCCGGAGTCGATTGTCTCCAAAAAGTTGACCGTGCGAAGCAGGGTGGACTTCCCCGAGCCGGAAGGGCCGATGATGACGGTCTTCTCACCCGGGTTCAGCGAAAGGCTGACGTTGTCCACGGCCCGGTGCGAGCCGAAGGTTTTGACGATGTCGTTGAGTTCGATCAGCGGTTGCATCAGCGTTTCTCGTAAGCGCCGACCTTGGCTTCGAGGCGCTCGAAGCCGAAGGTGAAGACGGTGGTGAAAAGAAGGTAGATTCCGGCGGCGAGGCCGAGAACCGTAATGTTGAACGAGGCGTTGAAGAGCTGGTCCGCGGTGCGCATCAGCTCGACCATGGCGATGGTGGAGACCAGCGCGGTATCCTTGATCAGCGCGATGAATTCATTGCCCACGGGCGGCAGGATGACCCTGTAGGTCTGTGGGATGATGACGCGACGCATGGCCTGCCAGTAAGTCATTCCCATGGCTTCCGCCGCCTCCATCTGACCGTGGTCGATGGACAGGATGCCGCTGCGGATGATCTCCGCAAGGTACGCCGAATAGTTCAGCCCGAGCCCGAGCAGGGCGGCGGTCACCGGCTTGAGGGTGATGCCCAGCGCGGGCAGGCCGTAATAGATGAAAAACAGCTGCAGCAGCAGCGGGGTGCCCCGAAAGAGCCAGATGATGAACCAGCACAGGCGGCTCACGGACTTGACCGTGCCGATGCGCCCCAGCGCGATGAGCAGTCCGCCGATGGGCGAGACGATCATGGTGCAGACCACCAGCAGCAGGGTCATGAGGCTGCCTTTGAGCAGGTGCGGGACGAATTTTGCGGTGTCCTTCAGGAACTGTTTCCATGCGGGCATCATTGCTTCTTCGACCGAGCTGCGGAACTGTCTTGCCTCGATGTTGTCGGGATAGACTTCCAACAGCCCGTCAATGATGCGCAGGGCGGCGTCATAGTCCTTGGCGGCATACTTCAGGCGGGCGGCCTGCATCCGGCTGGATACGAACTGGCCCTGATCTCCTTCGGGGCCGGGAGCGGGAATCTGAAGGTAAACCTCCACGGCGCCGTCAAGGTCGCCGGTGACCATGATATTGTTGGCCTTGCGCATAAGCGCGTCGGCATCCGCTGCCGTGGCGGCGGTGCCGAGGGAAAGAACGAGGAGCGCCGCCAGCGCGGCGCTCCCCAGTATTTGTGCGATGCGTGAGTTCACGGTGCGTGCTTACCAGTCTTCCGGGTTGGTGACGTCTTCGCCGAACCACTTGCGGGAGATTTCACCCATGGTTCCGTCGGCGATCATGGCGTCGATGGTTTCCTGAATCTTGGCGCGCAGGGCGTTGTCTTCCATGCGGAAGGCCACGCCGAAGGCTTCCTTGGTGATGTAGCCGGGCAGTGCGCGGAACTTGCCGGGGCGGGAAGCCATATAGTAGCGGCCGGTCACGTTGTCCACCACCACGGCGTCGAGGCGATCGGCTTCGAGGTCCAGAAACGCCTTGGGGTTGGTGTCGTATTCGCGAATCTCGGAAGCAGCCTTGGGCAGCTTCTTTGCGGCTTCCAGAGCCGGGGAGCCAGCCTGCACGCCCACGATCTTTCCGCCGAGGTCTTCGTGCTTCTTGATGTCGGCTTCATCCATGCGGACCGCGGCGATCTGGCCGTCCATGATGTAGGGCTTGGTGAAAGCGACCTTTTTCTGGCGTTCCGGCGTGATGGTCATGCCGTTCCAGATGCAGTCGAATTTCTTGGCGTAGAGGGAGTTGATCACACCCTTCCATTCGGTGGGCTGCCAGACGATGTCGATGCCGAGGCGCTTGCCGACCTCTTCGGCCGCGTCCACGTCGAAGCCGACGATTTCACCGTCATCGTTGCGGAAACCCATGGGCGGGAACGCGTCGTCGAGACCGATGGCGAGTTTTCCGGCGTCCTTGACGCGCTGCCAGGAGTTGTCCGCGGCAAAGGCGGAGGCGGCGCTCAGGCACATGACCATGACCAGAACAGCAGTGATAAGACGTTTCATCCCAATTCCTCTCCTGTGTTTCAAAAATGGTAAATATCAGTGAAATGGGGCTTACAGGAAAGATTGAAGCTTGGCAATATGAAATAAAAGCAATTTATTTCAATGTCTTGAAAGTGCTTAATAAGCTCTGAAATGTATAGTCATTCCGCATTTCGAGCAAAAGCGCACTGATTTTTCGGAAAACGAGCCTGAAGCTCAAGAGGGTGGGGGATGTCGTAATCAGGTGATGTAGCGGTACATCACAATGTAATGACATGCGCTGCCAGCCATGACGAAGACATGGAACAGCTCGTGGAATCCGAAAACCTTGGGGAAGGGGTCGGGGCGCTTGAGGGCGTAGATGATGGCGCCAATGCTGTAGGCAAGGCCACCTGCGAGCAGCCAGAGCAGGGCACCGAGCTGGAGATTCTGCACCAGAGGGTAGACCCCGAAGATGACCATCCAGCCCATGCCGAGATAGAAACCTGTGGAGACCCAGCGGGGGGCGTGCATCCAGAAGAGTTTTACCGCGATGCCGAGGACGGCAAGGCTCCATACTGCGCCGAAGATGCTCCAACCCCAGGGGCCGCGCAGGGGGATCAGGCAGATGGGGGTGTAGGTGGCCGCGATATAGATGAAGATCATGCAGTGATCTATCCGCCGCATCATCGCGAGGGCTTTTTCCTTGAGCGGCAACCAATGGTAGAGCGTGCTCGTGATGTACAGCAGGATCATGCCGCCGCCGAACACGGAGAAAGTTACGATGTGCCACGGCTGGACGGGGGACACGGAGCGCAGGATCAGCATGACCGTTCCCCATACGGCAAGGGCCGCGCCGATGCAGTGCGTCAGTCCGCTGAGTGGATCTCTGAGGATGTTGGTCATGATGCCTCCCTAGTACACGGACATAATGCTGCCGCGGGAAGGTGATGTCAAATGCCTGTTTCCCGTTTTACTATTCACTCGGCGGCGCGGAGTGTCTGCAGGTCTGCACCCGTTATGGCTTCGAGATTTCTGGTGATTTTTTCGATGTCCCAATTCCACCAGCGAATCTTCAGCAGTTCTTCGACAACTTCCGGGGCAAACCGTTTTCGAGCTTCTCTGGCCGGGTTGCCCGCAACCACACTGTATGGCTCCACGTCCTTTGCGACCACCGCTTTGGCCGCGATTACGGCTCCGTCGCCGATGGTCACGCCCGGCATGATGGTGGCGTCGTGGCCTATCCAGACATCGTTGCCGATGATGGTGTCACCTTTATACGGAAGTTCGTCCGGCGCGGTGTGTTCCCAGCCTGCGCCGAAGATGAAGAAGGGGTAGGATGAGAACCCGTCCATGGCGTGGTTTGCGCCGTTCATTATGATATGGGTTCCCCGTGCGATGGCGCAGAACTTCCCGATCTCCAGTCGGTCTCCGATGAAATCGAAGTGGTAGAGGATGTTTCGGAAGAAGCTTTCAGGGTCATCCGGGTCGTCGTAGTACGTGTATTCCCCGATCTCTATGTTCGGGTTCGTATTGAAATTCTTTATGAAAGTTATTTGGGGAAAGCGTTTTGCCGGATACTTGGAGTTGGGGGCTGGTCCATTCATTGAGAGAGGATACAGGAAGGAGTGGTGCGCGGTAAACCAAAAGAAAGAGGCATTCGTTTTTCATCGAATGCCTCTTTACGGAAATGTGGTAGCGGGGGCCAGATTTGAACTGACGACCTTCGGGTTATGAGCCCGACGAGCTACCGTACTGCTCCACCCCGCGTCACCATGGAAATTTTTGCTGAATCCGGAGGTGCGACCGTTCGGCCTTCCGGTTTAATGATCGATGGTAGCGGGGACAGGATTTGAACCTGCGACCTTCGGGTTATGAGCCCGACGAGCTACCGTACTGCTCCACCCCGCGTCATTTCTTGATGTCTGTCTGCCGATTCAGCGTCGGCGCTTCCCGTTTTTAGGGAAAAAAGAAACCCGCTCGAGAACGGGTCTCCGTTAATGCTATGGTAGCGGGGGCCAGATTTGAACTGACGACCTTCGGGTTATGAGCCCGACGAGCTACCGTACTGCTCCACCCCGCGTCACGTTGCGAAGAGGTAACTAGGCTTTCTGCTGCCGACTGTCAAGCCTCTATTTACAACTTTCTCCAAATTCCGTATTTCTTTTCGGCTATGCAAAACAACGACTCCTTCACCGTGGTCCTGCCGGTTTTCAATGAGCAGGACAATCTCGACGCGCTCTTCCGTGAGATTCGAAACGCCGCGGAAAGCACCGGGAAGAAATGGCAGGCCCTGTTCGTGGACGACTGCAGCTCCGACGGCAGCCTCGACGTCATAAAGAAAATAGCCGACGAAAACCCCGAAACCGCACGCTACGTGACATTCATGGAGAACCGCGGCCAGTCCGCGGCTTTTTGTGCCGGGTTCGACGCCGCCGAGACGCCAGTGGTCATCACCATGGACGCGGACGGCCAGAACGACCCGGCAGACATCCCGGCAATGCTGGACGAATTCTGCCGCGGATTTGACATGGTGGTGGGGTGGCGGGCGAACCGCAAGGATACGCTCTCCAAGCGCATCGCCTCCAAGCTCGCCAACAAGGTCCGGGACGCGTTCACTGCCGACGGCGTTCGCGACACGGGCTGTTCCCTCAAGGTCATGCGGCGCGAGCTGCTTCTCAAGCTCCCGCGCTTCCGGAACATGCACCGTTTTCTGCCCGCGCTCATGCGTCTGCAGGGCGCGCGCATTTCCGAGGTCAAGGTCAACCACCGTCCGAGAGTCACCGGTGTTTCCAAGTACAGCAACTGGGAACGGGGCGTTCAGGGCATTTACGATCTGATCGGCGTGCGCTGGCTCATGAGCCGCAACCTCGAATACTCCATACGGGAACGCAGATAGCATGGTCCTGCCCGCGTACTGGTGGCTTCTGCTGCCTGCGATTCTCGGGCAGTCCGCATTTTTCCTGCTCTCCGGGGCTTTGCTGCCGGGCGAAAAAACGCTACAAGGCGGCCCGTGGCTGCTGACGGTCCTCGCGGCGTCGCTTCTGTCCGGCCTTGCCTACGGAGCGGTGCAGCGCGACCCTGTGTTTATTACCGCCCAGTTCTTTCTGGCTGCGACAGTGTTCCGGATATGGAGAAAACAGTGATGAAAGGTCCAGACCGCGCGGAGAGAAGCGGCATACGATCGGCCGTCAAGGGCGTGATCATGCTCTGCATCTTCGGCGCGGGCGTTTGGATGGCGAGGAGCTCCGGGCTGGAAGGCCTGCTGCGGGATACCGCGTGGTTCGACTCCCACGTGCTGGGCTCCGGCCCCATGTCCTGTCTCATCTTCATGGGCATCACGGCCTGTCTTACCGCGCTGGGGCTTCCGAGGCAGCTTTTCGGCTTTCTCGGCGGTTTCGCCTTCGGTGCGGTCGGCGGAACCCTGTTGACCACCCTCGGTTGCGGCCTCGGCTGCGCGCTGGCCTCCCTTTACGGCCGATTCTCGGGCCGCGACTTCGTCGCCCGCAAGTTTGGCCACCGTCTGGGGAGGCTCGATGCGTTTCTCAGCGGTCAGCCGTTTCTCATGGCGCTGGCGATTCGCCTCTTCCCGCTGGGGAGCAACCTGTTGACGAACCTCGCGGCGGGCGTGAGCAGTATCCCGCTGTTGCCGTTCGTGCTGGGGTCTTCTCTCGGCTACATTCCGCAGAACTTCGTGTTCGCTCTTTTCGGAGCTGGAATGAACGCGGAGTCCACTCAGGGCGTGGTGATAGCTGTGAGCGTAAGCGTCGTGCTGCTCATGATTTCCGGCTGGCTCGGTGTGGTGATGTACCGCCGCTACAGGGCCGAAGCCCTGCTTGAGGACGAACTTTCAGCGGAGTAGTGAGCGGAGCGCCGCCGGGATCAGGGCTGGTCGTGAGTCACCCTTTCGACCGGCGGAGCACGGCCGGATTCACGAGTCTGCTCCATATAAGCCAAACGGTCAGCGCGACCACAACGCCGAAGAGCCATCCCATGAGCACGTCCAGCGGATAGTGCTTTCCCAGGTATACTCTTGAGTAGCCCACCACGAGGGGCACCACGAACATCCACCGGCGCGCGGCTGGCCAGAGCAGGCCGACCAGAATTGCCAGACACATGGTGTTGGCCGCGTGTGCGGAAGGGTATGAGGAGCCGTGCTCCTTGGTCTGCACGAAATCCGGCCCCCGCTGCTGCCATTCGCCGTCCTCCACGAAGTGGGTCCCAGCGATGGCGTTGAGCGGACGCACTCGTCCCACGCCGTCCTTGACGAAGTTTGTCGTGAAGTCGGCCATCCCAAGCCCAGCGACGAGTACGAGGAAAAGCACGAGCTGCCTTGGTCCGCGTCGATACACGAGCAGCGCGATAATCGGTATCAGAATGAATATGAGCGTCTTCATGTCCGAAACGACGGGCATGAGCAGGTCAAGGAACTCGTTACGCCACTGGACGTTGATGAGTCTTTGCAGGGTCAGGTCGAATTGCGGGGTCTGAAAGAACATGGGGACTCCGTCAGGTATATTGCAGAAGCGGCAGCTGTGCCTGTGGTGAGCCCGTCAGGCTGGTGGCTTCGGGGTCGTGCCTGCGGTGGTTTTCGGCGGAGCGGCCGAAGTCCGCGTTGGCGTAGCAGTAGAGGCACCCGTGAGTGCAGGTGTCGTAGGCGCCGATGTCCTTTGAGCGGGTGCAACGGCACCTCGGCCTCTGACCGCCGTCCTTATTGCATGGAACCGAGGTCTTGAAAAGGTGGTTGATGCGCTCGCCGTCGATGCACGGGGCGTTGTCGATGCCCAGTACGGTGATCGCCTCCGGCTGGGAGCAGCAGGAAATCTCCATGCCGTGCCGTGAGGCCGTGTCTGCGAATCCTTTCATTATCTCGGGCAGGTCCGGGGCATTAAAGTTCGGCGCGAGGCCATGTGGATCGAGCCGTGCAAGCCTGCTGCGGTTGCCGGGGTAGTCCTCGGCAACGCTGATGATGCAGCGTTTTGTTGCACCGTCCAGTCTGTCTGAAAGCATCGCGAAGCTGTTGAGGTGGCGCTCCATGTCAAAGGTCCGGGAGATGACGACAGGATCGTACCGCCAGATGACGCGTTCCGGTCCGAGACGGGCCGCGAGCTCATGAAAGGTGCGGATGCGCTCCTCTTGCGGGGGAAGTCCCGGTTCCATGGTTTCGGGGTAATCCAACAGGGTGAACAGAAATACGGAATTGCCCAGCCCGAGCCTCTCAAGTTCAGCCAGATACGGAAGCAGCGGGGCCGGGTTGCGTGTCCAGAAAACCAGCGCGTCCACATCTGCCGGGCGCAGGGACACGGTGTCATGGGTTTTGCGGTCCCTCGGACGGGGCACTGTGCAGAATCCGGCCCGGACCCTGTTCATGAACCACTCCGGATACAGGGCCGGGATGTCTGTCCGGCGACTGGCGCTGATGATCAAGGTGAAGTTCTCCCGTTCGTGTCGGTTTGCCGCAAAAAATCTTGCGGTCTCCAGCGATGCCTGTCAATCTTCCTCCGTGACTGACAAAACTGCAAGAATTGCCGTCGTCATGCCCCGTCTGAGCCGCTACGGCGGCGCCGAGAGCTTTGCCTGGAGGTTTTCCGGGGCTCTTGTCGAAAAAGGGTATGACGTCGATTTCATATGCGCCAGATGTGAGACCGAGCCGCCCGAAGGCGTGCGCCCTGTTGTACTTGGTCGGTTCGGGCCGTTCAAGTGGTTCAAGGTGTTGCATTTTGCCCTGAAGGCCGAAGCCGCGAGGAAACGTGGCGGCTACGACCTGAGTTTTGGGCTGGGCAAGAGCCTTGGCCACGACATCATCCGCGTGGGGGGCGGCCCTCAGCGAAATTTCTGGGACCTCTCCATCAACGCTTGGCCTGCCGGACCTCAGCGTTTCATGAAGAGCCTGCGTCGAAGGATTTCGCCTGCCAACCGCATTATCCAGTGGCTCGAACGCAAGCGGCTGGAAAGCGACCCGCTCATCATCTGCGTTTCCGATCTCGTGAAGGGCTGGATGTGTCGGTCCTTTCCGCAGCTTGACCCCGAACGCATCAAGGTCATCTACAACAAGCCCGATCTTGGGCGGTTCAGCCCTGTGGCGGAAGACGAGAGGGCGGAACTCCGTCGTGAAGCCGGTATTGCTCCGGATGAGATGGTCATCTCCACGGCGGGAACCAATTTCGCGCTCAAGGGAGTGCGCACCTTGGTGCGCGTGATGCCGTTGCTTCCCGGTAATTTCAGGCTCAAGGTGGCTGGCGGGCGCAATCCCGAGAAGTATGTGAAGCTCGCGGAAGAGCTTGGCGTGGCGGACAGGGTGGAGTTCCTCGGCAAGGTGGAGGACATGCCTGCGCTGTACCGTGTTTCGGATATCTTTGTCCTTCCGACCTTCTACGACGCGTGCTCCAACGCCGTGGTCGAAGCGCTCGCCTGTGGCTGCCGCGTCATCTCTTCGAGCAGCAACGGGAGTTCGGTCTTTCTGCCCGGAGACATGGTTATGGAAGACCCGGGAGACGAGCATGGCTTGGCCGAGATGGTTTTGAAGGCCGCCGCTGAACCGAGGACGGACGGTTTTCGGTGGCCCGACGATGTCGAGTGCGGCATGGAGCCATACATGGACATCGTTGAGGAGATGATCAGGAAAAAGCCACGTCAGACATGAAGATACTGTTTCTCACCCCGGCGGATGAAAGACTTCCGGCCGTCCGGTTCCGGGCGCGTCCGTTTGCCGAGCGCGGCTCGGCCAGAGGTCATGACGTACATCGGATGGGCCTCTCCTTCAGCGCGGCGCTGCGAATGCCGAGGATGGCGACAATGCCTGAGGCGGACATCTGCGTTGTTCAGCAGCACCTGCTCTCGCCTTGGGAGCTTCGGCTGATAAAGCGTCGTTGCGGTGCCCTGGTCTTCGATTTTGATGAAGCCGTGTGGACGCTGCCGGGGGACGGTTCCGGCCGACACGCTGGAAAAGCGGCCACCCTCGGCCGTCGCTTTGCGGCGCAGGCCGGAGCGGCCGACCTCTGCGTGGCGGGCAATGACAGGCTCGCGGCAGGGGCCTCGGAGTATTCCGCAAACGTGCGGCTTGTCTCCACCGGACTGGACACCTCGGTTTTTGCTCTCGGCTCCCGTAGCGCAGAGTCCGACTGTTTTCAGGTGGGCTGGATGGGAAGTCGCGTCAACATGGCGCTTTTCGAGGGCTGTATGGAGCACCTCCATCGCCATGCGGGCATACTCCAGTTCTCCGTGGTCTCGGATGCGCAGTATCACGGTTGCGGCGAGGATTACGTCTTCTGGTCCAAATGGTCGCCGCGTCAGGAAGTGCGGCAGCTTCAGTCAATGGACGTGGGGCTTGTGCCGCTGGAAAGCGACGAGTTTTCCCTGAGCCGCTGCGGTTCCAGAATCTTGCGTTACATGGCCTGCGGCGCCGTGCCCGTGGCTTCCGCCCACGGCGTCAACACGGAGATCGTCGAGCACGGCGTCAACGGTTTTCTCGTGTCCGATCCCGAAGAGTGGAGCGAGTCCGTCATGCGACTGGCCGCCGACAGGGAACTCCACGGAGCCATGCGTCAGGCGGCTCGTGAGACGGTAACATCGCGTTTTGATCACGGCGTGGTGGGGCAGCAGTTCTGGGAAGCGCTTGAAAGCCTGACCCCCTGACGCGAAAACGCCGGGAATCCCCCGGCGTCATCGCAGTCTCTCTAGGCGTCAGCCGTAAGGGCCTTGAAGTAGTCGATGGTCTTTTTCAGACCGTCGCGCAGCGGTACGGTGGGTTCCCAGCCGATGGCGCTTTGGGCGAGAGAAATGTCCGGTTTGCGCTGCATGGGGTCGTTTTCCGGAAGGGGATGGTGGATAATCTCAGACTTGGAGCCGGTCAGTTCCAAGATCGTCTCCGCCAGCTCCATGATGGTGAACTCGCCGGGGTTGCCGAGGTTCATGGGACCGGTGAAGTCGGCGGGCGTGTCGTTCATCAGCCGGAGCATGCCTTCCACCAGATCATCAACATAGCAGAAGCTGCGCGTCTGGCGGCCTTTCCCGTAGATGGTGATGGGCTCGCCACGAAGGGCCTGCAGTATGAAGTTGGACACCACGCGGCCGTCGTCCAGCGCCATGCGCGGGCCGTAGGTGTTGAAAATCCTCGCGACCTTGATTTCCAGCCCGTGCTGACGGTGGTAATCGAAGAAAAGCGTCTCGGCGCAGCGTTTGCCTTCATCGTAGCACGAGCGCGGACCGATGGGGTTGACGTTGCCCCAGTATTCCTCGCGCTGCGGATGCATCTCCGGGTCGCCGTAGACTTCGGAGGTGGACGCCTGAAGAATCTTGGCCTTGATCCGCTTGGCAAGTCCCAGCATGTTGATGGCGCCGTGGACCGAGGTCTTGGTGGTCTGCACCGGATCGAACTGATAGTGGACCGGCGATGCGGGACAGGCGAGGTTGTATATCTCGTCCACCTCGACGTAGAGCGGAAAGGTCACGTCGTGGCGCAGAATCTCGAAGTGAGGGGAGTCCAGAAGGTGCAGGATGTTTTGCTTTCGCCCGGTGAAGTAGTTGTCCACGCAGAGCACTTCGTTACCCTGTTCAAGCAGACGTTCGCACAGGTGCGATCCAAGGAATCCGGCGCCGCCGGTGACGAGAACGGTTTTTTCTTTCATCACTAGCATGTAACCTGACCATCCGCGAGCCGTCAACTGCCGGGAAGAACTGTTGAAATGTGGAGCTAGGCCTTGCGCTCGTGGTTTCCCCGGAGTAATGTCCGATTGGCGGGACGCGTTAGCCAGCATTACCTTTCGGGAGTTGTTGCAGATGAAAATTGAGATATTGGAAGGTCTTGAAGGGGCCAGAGCCGCTCAGGGGCTGACGGTGGTCATCGATGTGTTCCGTGCGTTTTCCGTGGCCTGCATGGTTGTGGATAACGGTGCCGGCGAGTACCTCGCCGCAGGGTCGGAAGATACCGCCCGGCGTCTGGCCGGAGAAAAGGAGGCCCTGCTCATCGGCGAACGCGATGCCGTGATGCTTCCCGGATTCGACTTCGGCAACTCTCCTGCCGAAATAGAGAATACGGACTTCGGGGGGCGCGGAATCGTACACACCACCAGCGCGGGAACGCAGGGGCTTCTGGCAGCCTCGGGCGCTGCCGAGATCATCACCGGCTCTTTTGTCAACGCCGGGGCCGTGGCCCGTTACATCGAAGCCTCCGGGCACGAGCAGGCCACCCTTGTGGCCCTGGGAACCGCCGGGCGGGAGCGCAGTATGGAAGACACCATGTGCGCCATGTACATCAAGAACGAGGTGGAAGGATATCCCAACAGCTTCGACGCGCTGAAAAAATACCTCTCCACCATTCCTGCCGCGGCCAAATTCTTTGATCCCGAGATGACGCACGCCCCTGAAAGGGATTTCGAACTCTGCACCGCTCTGGACAGCTATGAATTCGTCTTGCGCGCCGAACCCGAAGAGGATGACGCCGTGCGGCTGTCGCGCGTGGACGCAGCGGAGGTGGGGGATGCCTGATGGTATCATGAAAGTGCTGGTGGTCGATGACTCCGAAACCAACCGCGTCCTGCTCGATCACCTGCTGGCGATGGAGGAGTGCAAGGTCGTGCAGGCAGCTGACGGCATTGAGGCAATCGAGCTGGTCAAGAAGAACGACTTTGCTCTCATCCTGCTCGACATACAGATGCCGCAGATGGACGGGTACGAGACCGCGCTGGCAATCAAGGAGATAGACCGCGCCCGCCATGTTCCCATCATTTTCATAACCGCCATTTTTCAGGATCAGGAGAACGTCAATCAGGGATACGCCTCCGGCGCCGTCGACTACCTGTTCCGGCCTGTGGACGTGCAGGCGCTCAAGAGCAAGGTGAACATCTTCCTCGAACTGCACCGGCAGAAGAAGCTGCTGGAAAAGGAAATCGAGGAGCACCGGCGCACCGAGGAGAAGCTGCGTCGCGCAGAAGAGAAGTACCGTTCCATCTTCGAACGCGCCGTGGAGGGCATCTTCCGCTCCACGGTGGAGGGACGCTTTCTCGAAGCGAACCCTGCGCTGATCAAGCTGCTGGGCTACGAGTCGCTCGAGGAACTGCTCAGTGTTGAGGATCGCGCAGCCAGCATCATGGTGGATCGGCAGCAGCGCAGGCTCTATCTGGAGAACATCCGGCGCGACGGCGTGGTCACGAACTACGAATTTCAGGCCATGCGCCGCAACGGTGAAATAATCTGGTGTTCCGAGAGCTCACGCCTGGTGCGGGATGAAGACGGCACCGAGACCATCGTCGGCGTTGTCGAAGATGTGACCGCAAGGAAAAAGGAAGAGAAGGCCCTGCAGGTTCTGGCCACGATGGACAGTCTCACCCGCATCCCGAACCGGCATGTGTTTTTCGACAGGCTGGAACACGCCATAAGCTCGGCAAAGCGCTACAATACGCGCCTTGCGGTGCTGTTTGTGGACCTTGACGACTTCAAGAGCATCAACGACAGCAACGGTCACCAGACCGGCGATGTGGTCCTGCGGCTCGTGGCGGAGCGCATTCAGAAGCGTATTCGCGCCGCGGACACGCTGGCCCGCATCGGCGGCGACGAGTTCGGCATCCTGCTGGAGCGTCTTGAGGATCCGGCCCATGCCGGTGACGTTGCCGCCGGGCTTATCGAGATAGTCTCGCGTCCCTACGTCATTGCGGGCAGAGAGTATCGCGTCGGTGCCACTGTCGGGATCAGCGTCTATCCCGATGACGGAGATGACCCCGCGACCCTTCTGGGCAAGGCCGATGAAGCCATGTACGGCTGCAAACGCCGAGGGGAATGTCCGTATGGCTTCTACGGGGATATCTGACTCCTTTCCGACCGGCCTTAGGCTCCCTCCCCGGCCGACAAGGCTGACGCGGCTTCGTGACGGAACCGCTCTGCCTATGCGTTGCGGCCGATCTTGTGTTATGCTCCCCGAATGAGAAGACAACTTGAGCGTGCGCTGTTAAAGCGCATGGAAGCGTTGATGACCGGAGAGTCTGTACATGAGTGAGTCCCAATCCAGACGGGTGAGCATTTCGCGCGAGGTCGCCATTCCGGACCACCTCAAGGTGGAGCGGTACAGGCGCGCGCCCGAGGTGGGCCCGAGGATACTGTTCTTCAGTGGCGGGACCGCGTTGCGCGATGCATCGCGCGAACTCATACGCTATACCCACAACTCAGTTCACATCATTACGCCTTTCGACTCTGGTGGCAGTTCTGCCGTGTTGCGAGAGGCCTTCGGGATGCCTGCGGTCGGGGATATCCGCAATCGCCTCATGGCGCTCTCGGATCAGACCGTGCACGGCAATCCAGAAATCTACCGTCTTTTCACTTACAGGCTGTCCGCTGAAGAGGACAACGCGGACCTCGAGGCCGAACTGGACGATATGGCTTCCGGGCGACACCGGTACGTGCGCACCATCCCGGACCCGATGCGCAAGATCATCCTGAATCATTTTAAGGATTTCATGGAAAGTATCCCCGAGGACTTCGACCTTCGGGGAGCAAGCGTCGGGAACCTCATACTGGCTGCCGGGTACCTTGCGAACCGGCGACAAATGGATCCGGTGGTGTATCTTTTTTCCAGACTCGTACAGGTCTGCGGGACCGTGACTCCCGTTGTAAACCGGGACCTGCACCTTGCGGCGCGACTTCGCGGCGGCAGGGTGGTCGTGGGACAGCATCTGCTTACCGGCAAGGAGACTGGGCCGCTGGAGGAGCCTGTGGAGTCTCTTTGGCTCACGGAGTCCCTGAACAGCGAAGGGCTTACCGAAGCCGTCGCGGACAAGAGTGTGCTGGATGCTTTGTCCGAAGCCGAACTGATATGTTATCCAGTCGGCAGTTTTTATACGAGCGTTGTGGCGAACCTGTTGCCGCGCGGCGTTGGAAGGGCCATTGCGGCCAATCCGTGTCCCAAGGTCTTTGTGCCCAACACGGGACACGATCCGGAAGCCCTCGGCATGAGCGTGGCGGATCAGGTGAAGAACCTTGGCGAATATGTCCGCGCCGACGGAGTAAACGGACAGGCCATACCGGACCTGGTGATCGTGGATACCCGTCGCGGGGATTACAGGACCCCTTTTGACGCAACAGAGGTGGAGAAGCTCGGGGCGAAGGTCGTGGACTGTGAGCTGGTGAGTGACGAAAGCGCACCGCTCATAGACGGACGCCGTCTTTGTGAAGTGCTCCTCTCCCTCACCTGACACCCCCCCGAAAGACAGAAGGAGGGCCCTTTATGGAAAAGAACAAGGTAAAGTTCAAACAGGTTATCTCTCGGGATGAGGCCGTGACCTATCTGGAAGACATGCTGGACAGCCTCAAGTCCGGCAGTCTCGTTGTTCAGCGGGATGACGACCAACTGGTTCTGAAGCCTTCGGAGCGCTTGGAGGTCGAGGTTGAGGCCAAGGTGAAGAAGCACAAGCGCAAATTCTCGCTGGAGCTGTCATGGTCCGAGGATCAGGGGGCAGACCTTTCCATCACTTCCGAAGAAAAGGCGGGAGAGGATGAGCGCGCCTCTGAAAAAGTCCCGGCCGAGGTCCCCGGAGACGGTGAGGTCAGGCCCACCGATGAGACGCCCCCCGCGATAAAACAGGAGGCCAAGGCGCCTGCCAAGAGCAGGAAGACCCCGCCTGCCAAGACCTCCCCTGCATCGCGAGGCACCGGAAAGGGCTGATAGTCACGGAAGTTGACACTTGTTCAAACAGAAACAGGGCTCCGATCCGTGGATCGGAGCCCTGTTTCGTGTGGGCTTGGGTTTTACGGTGTTGACCTGTTGCACTGTTTGTCGGTCGGCACATCGTTTCGGTGTTTTTGGGGTCGCAGGAGCAGACCGGCTATAACGGCGGTGGCCGGGGCGACCAGGAGCAGGCCGATGCTGCCGATGAGTACCCGAAAGATTTCAGCAGCCACCAGTTTCATGTTCACTATGCGCGAGGCACTGGTTCCCTGTGACACGAAGACCATCAACATGGTGAGGTAGCCGCCGGAGTAGGCCAGAAGCAGGGTGGTGGCCATGGTGCCTATAACCTGCCTGCCGATGGTGAAGCCGGAGCCGATGAGTTCTGCCGTGCCGATCTCGGGCTTTTTGCACTTGATCTCGTTCATGGAGGCGCTGATGTCCACGGCAATATCCATGGCGGCGCCGGAAGCGCCAAGCAGTACGGCGGCGTAAAAGATGTGCAGGAAGTTCAGGTGGTACGCTCCCTGTACAAGCAGGGTGGTGGAGAACGGAGTGGTCATGCCTGCAAGGTTCAGCTTGTCACCGAAGAACAGCGTCAGCCCCAGCGTTGCGCCCAAGCCACAGACAGTTCCGAGGAACGCGGCCGCGCCGTGTCTCGTGAAACCGGTCACCGTGAAGATGATTACAAGCGAGAGCAGCACGAGCATCGCAAGGCTCAATGGCAGTGCGGGAAGGCCGTCCAATAGATTCGGGATGTAGAAATACCAGAGCGCACCAAGGGCGGCGACGAAAGAGCAAAGCGCTTTGATGCCGATGAACCTCGCATAAAGGACAAGGGCGACGGCGAAAACCGCGAACAATGTCAGTTCCCAGTTCTGCCGGTAGGTGTTGATGGTTCGGGCTCCGGTTATGCGCTCCCCTTGAACCTGTACGGCCAGCAGGATGCGGTCTCCGGCTCGGTATATCTCGTCCATGTCCAACTGGCCGTTGAGGTGGTTGGAGGCGGTGACCCGGGTCCCTTTCCACTGGCCTTCGTCAATGAGCACGTCCGCCCTTTGGAGGCCGAGGGTGCCGGCGCCTGATCGGACGATGCCATCGTTGTCCACGGAAACGACAACGCCGCTCAACTCGTGAACGTTTTCTGGCGCACTGGTCGAGTCGGGGTGTGACGCAAGGCTGGCACACGGTGCAAGAATGGTCATGGCGAGCGTCAGCAGGAGCGTTCGCAGGTTCGGCATTTCCTCTCCGAATAAAGAGGGGGACGGCCTGAGGCCGTTCCCCGGACTGTGCTAGTTGACGGTGGTCCCGTAAGGAATCTTCGAATACTTGGCGTTGGGCGGCAGGGTCTTTCCGAGCAGGGCTCTGGAACGGGTGCGGTCCATGCCGGACAGTTCCACGCCTATGGCCCGGGCCATGATCCGAGGCAGGTCGGTGTTGTCCTTGAAACCCGTGAACCGCTGTGCTTCGGCGCCGACGGCGGACAGGGCGATGACCGACGCGGTGTGGACGTAGGAGGTCCAGCTGATGCGGGCGCGTTCGGAAATCAGATGCGCAACCGCGATCATGGTCGGCGTGTAGGAGTAGCCGTAAGTGGTGCGCTTGTCGGAAGCCAGCTTCTGGTTGTTGTCTTCCACGCTCATGGCGTTTTGAAGAATGCCCTGTTCGCGCGGGTTCAGGTCGGTCAGACCGTAATTTTCGGCCACGAAGGCGAGGTAGGCCTTGTGCCGTTCGTCCACGTTGTCGTGTTTTTCAACCAACTCCGGGTACTTGCTCCAGAGTACGTCTTCAACGGACGCCTTGACCTTGAGCAGTTCGTCCAGCTTCAGGAAGTAGCCCTTGGAATCAAGGCTTATGCCCATGGCCATCCCGCCGGTTTCGTGGTCGGCGGCGATGACGATGAGCGTTTCCTCGGGATGCGCTTCGTAGAACTCGTATGCCTTGGCAATGGCGTTATCCAGCGCCAGCGTGTCGTAAATGGTGCCGACGGGGTCGTTACAGTGAGCCGCGTGGTCGATGCGTCCGCCCTCGACCATCATGAAAAACGGCTTTTCCTGAGCCTGAAGCACCTCAATGCCCTTGGAGGTCAGCTCCGCGAGCGAGGGCATGGCGTTTTTGTTCGATGCGGCGTTGCGGCGGTCGATCTCCATTCCCAGATGGCTGTATGCCAACGGGGCCATGACCTTGTCGCCCTTGTTCGGGGAGAAGCCGCGGAATGCGTCACGAGCGCTTTCTCCCACGAAGGTCGTGTATCCGTTGCTCTTGAATTCGGCGATCAGGTCACGATCATCTTTGCGTTTGGACTTGAGCCCGTCGGCGTTGTCCTTGCCGACGAAGTGGCGATACCCGCCCCCGGCGAGGTATTCGAAGCCGCATCCTGCCTGGTCTTCAGCGATACCGTTTTCGTTGCCGCGATCCATGTCATGGGCCGAGAATGCGGCCGGGGTGGCGTGCGTGATGCGCGTGGTAGTCGCAAGTCCCACGGCGTAACCTGCGTCGTGGGCGGCTTCCGCGATGGTCTTGGTGTCAGTGCCGTCGGGCAGCTTGGAGACAACGCCGTTGGTGGTCTTGAACCCTGCGGCAAGCGCGGTTCCACCTGCGGCCGAATCGGTGATCAACGTGTTGTCGGAGTGGGTGGTGACCACTGCGGACACCGGAAGCCGGTTCATGATCAGCTCCGCTTCGGGGTCGTTGACCTCGAGTTTGTGGAAGTATTCTGCGCACTGGCGTTGGGCCGGCCCCATTCCGTCGCCGATGAAGTAGAAAATGTACTTCGGTGTGGCGGCAAGAGCGATGCTGGACATCAGCACCATGATGGCCGAAAGAAGAATCGAGCCAACCAATGTTTTCCGTTTCAGACAAATCTTCATGCAATCTCCTCGATTTATATTAACAGGCATGGAGCCTCAGTCGCGATTTGCGCATGACTGTCCGGAAGGGCGGGAACAGTTTTGTTACATTTCTGTTACAGCCTTGTAGGGGGTGTATAAAGAAAAGGTCAAGTTTTTTATCAAAAAATGACTATCTTGGATTTTCTGAGGATAGAATTGCCGATTCAAGAGCGCTCCCGCTTCCGAGTTGGCGATGATTCATGTCAGAATGATTGTTTTGAGCATGACGCGTTGTTGCCGCGGGAGTGTGTTCAGCGGAGAACTGTGCCCATTGTGATGAGCGGACTATTGCGCTCCGTAAAGGCTCGGCGTTCAGGAGAAGAGGGGGATGCGGTGATATCCGGCTATGCGGAAATAAAGCAAAAAGAAAAGGTTGCGGCCTGAGCCGCAACCTTTGTTCTTTTTATGGTGCCGAAGAGAAGACTCGAACTTCCACGGGATTGCTCCCACATGAACCTGAATCATGCGTGTCTACCAATTCCACCACTTCGGCAGGCGAGAGAAGTGTTTATCTGTTCACCGTCTCTTATGCAAGCATTTTTTTATCCGTAAAGGATTTTCGGCCCTGCATCCGCGATGGTGGCGCAACCGGTGAGCACCATGGCCTGCATGAGCTGGGCCTTGAGAGCCTCGGCGAAGGTTTCCACCCCTTCCTGAAGGCCGCCAAGGGCTGCCACGGAGAAGGGCCGGCCGACCATGACGCCGTCTGCGCCGAGGGCGATCAGTTTGAGGACGTCCACCCCGTCGCGCACGCCGCCGTCGGCGAGTACGGTCACGCGTCCCTTGACCTGTGCGGCGATGTCGGGGAGCACCTCGGCGGTGCCGGGACAGTGGTCCAGCACCCGACCGCCGTGGTTGGAGATGACGATGGCGTCTGCGCCGAGGTCCGCGGCCTGAAGCGCCTCGTCAGGAGTCATCACGCCCTTGAGGATGAATTTGAGGCCCCAGTCGTGCACGGTGTCCACGATGGTGTGGATTTCGTCGGCGGTCTTGGGGGAGACCGGACGGCCCATCTTGCGAAGTGTGATCAGCCCGGCGGCGTCGATGTCCATGCCGATGGCCGGACAGCCCGTGACGTGGGCCTTTTCGAGTTTTTCGTGCAGCTCGCCGCCGTCCCACGGTTTGACAAACGGGATGCCGTGCCCGCCATTGGCGCGAATGGACTCGTTACCGCATTCGTGGATGAACGGAGGGACGCCGTCGCCGGTGCAGCCGATGATGCCCTTGCTGCGGCAGCCGCCCACGATGGCGTCGGTGTATTCGTTTTCCTCGACTTCACCGCCCATGTTGAAAGACACGCCGCCGATGGGCGCGGCCATGACGGGCATGTCGAGGTTCAGTCCCAGCAGGGATGTGCCGGTGTCGGGTTCGACTGCGTCGTGAATCAGGCGCATGTTCAGGCGGACCTGCCTCAGGGCCGTCACGTTGTTCATGAACGACGAGCCGGTGCCGAGGCCGCCCATTCCGGGGACTTCGCCCGCGCAGGCCTTTCCGTCGCACACCTTGCAGACGCGGCAGTATCCTTTCATCAGTTCACGTGCCTTGTCGCGAATTTCCTTCATGGCTGTCTCCTTGTTTTAGAAAAGACTCCAGAGCATCTTGCTGCCCACGAGAAAGAGCAGCAGAGCGAAAATCTTCTTGAGTTTGTCAACCGGCAGACTGTGCGCCAGCTTTGCTCCGAGCGGAGCGGTGAAAATGCTCATGCTGACGATGCCGAGCAGGGCGGGGAGATAAATGTATCCCGCCGAAAACTCCGGAAGGTCCGGGTTCCCGAGACCGCGGACAAGGAAGCCCGCCGACCCGGCAATGGCGATAGGCAGTCCGATCGCCGCCGCGGTTCCGATGGCCTGATGAATTTTGACGTTGCACCAGGTGAGGAATGGAACCGAGAGCGTCCCGCCGCCGATGCCCACCAGCGCGGAAAAGATTCCTATACCGTTGCCCGCGCCGAACATCCCGACCGTGCCGGGGATGGTTCTTCCGGGCTTGGGCTTCTTGCCCGTGAGCATCTGGAAGGACACATAGTACAGGAAAATACCGAAAAAGCCCTTGAGAAATTCCGTGGGCAGAGAGGTCGCGATGACCGAGCCCAGAAAGGTGCCGGTCAGGATTCCGGGCGTGATGGTCTTGAAGACGTTCCAGAGCACTGCGCCGCGACGGTTGTGCGCCATGAAGCTGGAGATGGATGTGAAAATGATGGTGGCGAGCGAGGTGCCAAGCGCCAGATGCATCATGACGTCGTGCGGCACGCCCTGCGCCGTGAAGCAGAAGTAGAGGATGGGGACGATTACGAGACCTCCGCCGATTCCGAGCAGTCCGGCGAGCACTCCGGCCAGCGCGCCCATGAGCATGTAGGTGATGAAGACGGTGAGCATTTCGGGTCTCCGGTTATTTCATGACGGTCTGTTCAATTCTGGAAAGATGGTTTTCCATTGCCTTGCGAGCGGCATCCGAGTCGCCCTGCTCCAGTGCCTCGATGATGGCGTGGTGACCCTGCACCGACGCAAGGCCACGCTCCCGATCCCGAAGCGGCGCGCTTCTGGTGTCGCACAGCAGCTCGTGGACGGCGTCCAATACTTCCAGCACGGCGCGGTTGCCTACGGCTTCCGCAAGGATGCGGTGGAACTGGTCGTCGATGCCGGACTCGTCTTCTTCCGCGAGTACGGCCCGATGCTGATCGCAGACCAGAGCCTTGAGCTTTTGCAGGTCGTCGAGCCCGATGCGTCTCGCGGCGAGTCCGGCAATCTGGGGCTCCAGCATGTGGCGCAGTTCGAATATCTCGGCAATGCGCTGCTTGTGGCGGCTCACCGCCTTGCCGATGTGCTCGGAGGCTTTGGAGGTGTCCGGGCCCTCGAAGTAGGTCCCGTCGCCGCGCCGGCTTCGGATGATGCCCGATTCGGTCAGCGAACGCAGCGCCTCCCGGATGCAGTTGCGGGATACCCTGAAGCGTTCCGCCAGAGCGCGCTCTGGAGGCAGCTTGTCTCCGGGCGCGAACTCCTTGTCGCGGATGAGTTCGAGTATCCGTTCGGCGATGAGTTCATATTGAGGAAAGTTCGGCATATTGGTCCAACCAATTTAGAGTTTGGCCGTACCAATACTGCAGGACGAAACGGGTCGCAACCCCTTTTTTCATGGGCCATGGTTGCGTAGAGTGGAAAAAAAGGTGATATAGCGCAGGATACTTGCCATGGGAGGATGTCATGCATGAAACCAGTCTGGGCGGCACGCTCAGGGATTACCTGACGGGCGAAGAGATCGAGGAGACCACCTACGAGGAATTTCGTCAGGCGCTCGCCAAACTTTTGGTGGAGGAGAAGGGGTACCCAAAGGACCGGCTCAAGGCCAAGGTCAATCTCGAGTATGTCATAGACGGCGAGAGGTATGACCGGCCCATCGATCTGGTGGTGTACGACGAAGACGACAACCCGATCTTCGTCATTATTTTCTGTTCCGGGGACATCGGCAGCTATGAGCGTGAGACCGTCTGCGCGGCTCGGCTCATCGGCGACCTGCCGGCTCCCAACGCGCTGGTTACGGACACCATGGACGCCTCCCTCATGGACGTGAAGACGGGCGACTGCATTGCAGGGGGCATGCAGGCGGTGCCTTCATGGGATGAACTGAAGAAAATGGCCGCCGGTGCGGAACGCGCCGCGCTGACCGAGGAGCAGCGGGAGCGTCAGACCCGCATATTCCATACATACAACGGATTCCTCTTCGGGAGCTGCTGCAGCGAGTCCTGCCCGGCCCCCAAAAAAAACGGGGACTAGCTCTCGTCTTCGAGGAAGATGCAGTCTCCGGGGCAGCAGGCTGCCGCCTCCGCGATCTCTTCGCGGGTGGCCTCCTGCCTGATGAGGAACGGTCGCTCGGAATCGTCGTCCCACCCGAATATTTCGGGGTTGAGGTCAACGCATCCGTAGCAGCCGTTGCATGCTCCGAGGTCCAGGCCGATGTCGTGTTTCTTGCTGTCGGTCATGTGTCGATAATAAGCGCGCGGGCGACGTTGGCAATGATTCGGATGATAAAATGAGCAGAAACCTTCAGATATACAACTATCTTCAATCCTGCGGCTGGCTGAAAGTGGCCGGGCCGCAAGCCGTGACGTTCCTCGCCGCAGGCGAATACAATGAAAACCATCTCGTGCGGGCGGCGGACGGCGGCCTGTACGTCTTTCGCATCAATCACGGCTCGCAGCTCGGACTTGAAGACCAGATCGGCTACGAGTTCCGGGTGCTTTCTGCGGTGGAGCCCTCGGGCGTGACGCCGAAACCGCTTCAGGTGGACCCGGTTGGGTCGGAGGCGTTCCCACACGGCGTATTGCTCATGGAATACCTGCCGGGTGGCCCGCTGGAATACGAGCGGGACTGGCGGGGAGCCGCAGAGGTCTTTTCGGCGGTGCATGCGGTTCCGGTTCCTGAGGGGCTGGTGGTGCAGGCAGACCCCGTACGGGACATCGCCGCGGAGAGTCTGGAGCTGGTCCACCGCTTCCCGGATCATCCCAGAGCACGCGAACGTGACATGATCCTGCGATACCGCGATACGGTGCTGGAACTGGCCGAGGCTTCGGCTGACCTGTTTGCCTCGGACCCTTTCTGCGTGGTCAACACCGAGGTGAACTCGGGAAACTTCATAGTGGACCGCGAGGGCGAAGGGGCGGGGCAGCGCGTCAAACTCGTGGATTGGGAGAAGGGCGTGATTTCCAGCCGCTTTCAGGATCTCGGCCATTTCCTCGTGCCCACCACGACGCTCTGGAAGACGGACTTTCGTTTTGATGACGAGGGCAAGCGCGCCTTTGTGAGCGCGTACAGGGATTGTGCCGGGCTGGACCTGCCCTTGAACGACTGCCTTCGCGGGGCGGACGTCATGGAACGGACGATCCTGTTGCGCGCCATGAGCTGGTGTTTCATGGCCTGGTACGAATACACCCGCCCGGGAAGACAGCTCAGAAACGAATTCACTTTCGGGCGAATTCAACGCTATCTGGATGAAATGGAATGTTTTTTGGCGTCGAAGAGCTGACAAAGACCTACGAATCCGCTCCGGTGCTGGAGAATGTCAGTTTCAGCATGGAAAAGGGGGAGATGGTTTCGATCATCGGGCCGAGCGGCGCTGGCAAGACCACGCTGCTCAAGCTGATTGCGGAACTGGAGCGGCCCACGTCCGGCAGAGTGGTCTTCCAGAACGAGCCCTCCCGGGACAACCCGGTGATAATGGTCTTTCAGGACTATGTGCTCTTTCCGTCCATGAGCGTCTTCGAGAACGTGGCGTTCGGTCTTCGGGCCAGGCGACTCTCGGGAGGCGAGGTCCGGCGCAGGGTCATGGAGGTCTTGGACTACTTCGACCTCGTGCCCAAGGCCGACGCCTATCCTGAGCATCTCTCCGGCGGACAGCGGCAGCGCGTTGCCATCGCAAGAGGGCTGGTGGTGAATCCCATGATGCTCCTGCTCGACGAGCCCTTCGCCAATCTCGATCGGAACCTCAAGCTCCAGACCGCCGAGTTCATACGTGAAACGCAGCGAAATTTCGGGGTGACCACGTTGAGTGTCACTCATGATCTTGAAGAGGCCTTCGTCATGTCAGACCGTATCGGACTGGTCATGGACGGGCGGCTGGTGCAGTTCGGGGAGGCCCGTGATGTGTATTTCAACCCGGTTCACGAGGAGGCGGCGCGGTTTCTCGGTCCGCTCAACGTGTTGGAAAGCGGAGTGCTGGCGCTGATGGGCTGCAAGGGAGCCCGGCGCAGGGCCGTGCGTCCGGAGTCGCTGCGACTGACACCTCGCGGGGACGGCGCGGGACGCGTGCTTGGCGCGGATTTCGCCGGGCACTTCACGAAATATCTTGTGGAGGTCGGCGATACTGTTATAACCGTCTACGGTACCAATTCCGCCCTGCGTCGCGGAGACAGGGTGGCAATCGAAATAATCGAATGAAATAACGGGGGGAGTTGATGGCAAGGCGTCTTGTCTCGGCGGTGTTTGCCGCCTTACTGGTATTCATGACGGGGTGCGGAGGACCCGATATCGCGGACGAGGACTGGCTGGAGAAGGACTTTGCAGCCGCCCGGAAAGCCGCGGAGGGCAGTACCGTCCGGTTTTACATGTGGGGAGGGTCGGCCCAGATCAACGAATGGGTGGATACCTACGTTGCGGGCGAGGTCCGCGAACGCTACGGCATCACGTTGGTACGCGTGCCCATGGATGCCTCGGTGTTCGTCAATAAACTGCTGACGGAGAAGGCCGCCGGCAGGGATAGGGGGACCATCGACCTGCTCTGGATAAACGGCGAGAATTTCAAGGCCTGCAGGGAAGCCGACGCGCTCTTCGGACCCTATGCGGAAAAGCTGCCCAACTACAGGCAGTATGTCGACAAGGAACTGGCCGCGTACGATTTCGGCTTTCCGGTGGACGGGTATGAAACACCGTACGGAAAGGCCCAGTTCGTCTTCGAATATGATCCCGCACGCGGCGTTGACCACCCCGCCGGTTTCGCCGAGCTTGAGCAGTGGGTCAGGGAACATCCCGGAAGGTTCACCTATCCTCAGCCGCCGGACTTCACCGGCTCCGCCTTCATCCGTCAGGCGTTCTATGCGGTTACGGGTGGGGTGGATCAGTACCTGAAAGGCTGGGACAAGGAGCTTTTCGAACGCAACGCCCCAAAGCTCTGGGAGTATCTGAACCGTCTTGAACCCTACCTGTGGCAGGAAGGACAGAGCTACCCCAAGGACGTTGCCGCGCTGGATACCCTCTTTGCCCGCGGTGAAGTGGATATCAACATGAGCTACCATCCGATGCATGCACAGAACAAGATCATGGAAGGGCTGTATCCCGAATCGGTGAAGACGTTCGTCATGAAGGAAGGGGCGATCTTCAATCTTCACTTCAACGCGATTCCTTTCAACGCCTCGAACAAGGCCGGCGCCATGGTGGTTGCAAACTTCCTGATGAGTCCCGAGGCGCAGCTGTCCAAACTCCGTCCGGAAAACTGGGGAGACTTTCCCGGCATCGACGTGAGCCGATTGGGCCAGGGACAGCGGGCCGCTTTTAGTGGAGTGGATCTGGGAGACGCGACCCTCGGCGCCGAAGCGCTGACCAATGCCGAAGTACCCGAAGTGGCGGCTGAATACGTCGAGGCGTTGGAGAAGGGCTGGGAGGAGAATGTCCTGCGCTAGCGCCGGGGCCGGGCGGACGCTCCTGAAGCTTTCGCCGCTGCTCCTGCCGCTGGCGGTGCTTTTTGCCGGAGGACTGGTGCTCGCCGCAGCCCAGTCCTTCGGCTTTCTGTTGCCATTTCCTTACGATGGCGGCGCCTTCGATGCCTACCTGAATCTGTTGGAGCCGCACTATCTCGCGTCCGCGTGGCAGTCCTTTTTCGTGGCGCTGACCTCAGCGGTGATATCGGTTGCCGTTGGGGCGGTGGTCGCCTACCTGATATGGCGGCTGCCGGAACGGCTGGAGCGGGCCGCCGTGATCTATAAGGTGCCGCTCATTCTGCCACACATAGCGGTAGCCTTCATCGTGCTTGTCTTCTGGAGCCGGTCGGGTGTCATCAGCTCCATCGGATACCACCTCGGAGTTGTCGAGACGGTCTCCGAGTTCCCTTCGGTGCTGTTCTCCGGCAACAGCTTCGGGATGATACTGGCCTACATCTACAAGGAGATTCCCTTCACGATCCTTCTTGCCTACGCCGTGCTCAAGCGGATGAATCCGCAACAGGTCCAGACGGCGCGCATGCTCGGGGCCGGAGAGTGGCGCATCTTCACCCGAGTCGTGGTGCCACACATGGCCCGCACCCTGCATACGGCCTTCATCATTCTCTTTCTCTACTCCTTCGGGGCCTTCGACATCCCTTTTCTGCTCGGAGAGAGTTCGCCGGGCATGTTGTCCATCGAGGCCTACAACCTGTACTTCAGGCGTGAACTCTCGGACCGGCCGACAGCCATGGCGATTCTTACCTGCATGTTCCTGTTCTCGCTTGGCTTCATCTGGCTTTACACGCGGGTCGCGGCATCCATGAAGTCGAGGGAGCGCAAGCTGTGACGAATCGGCTGGTGTTTCTGTTCATAGCGTTTTTCGCGCTCTTTCCGCTGGCCGTACTGGCGGTCTATACGGTGGCACCGGGCTGGACGTGGCCGCAATTGGTCCCGGAGGAGCTGTCCTACAGGGGGCTCGTCTATCTCGCGAACCACGCCTCGGACATAGGCTCCAAGCTGCTTTCATCCATGGCCTACTCCTTCTGCACCGTTTTGCTCTCTCTGATCCTATGCATCATGCCCGCGCATCACTTCGCGCGTTGCCGGTTTACGGGGAAGCGCTTTCTGGAAGGGCTCTTGCTGGCTCCGGCGCTGGTGCCGTCCATGACGTTCTCCATGGGGGTGCATGTCATGTTCATCCATGCCGGGCTGGCCGACACGTTCCCCGGCGTGGTGCTTGTGCTCACGCTCTTCAGCTATCCCTACATGCTCAGGGCGCTGGTCGCCGGGTATCAGGCCGTCGGTCCCGAATACGAGCAGTGCGCGGCAAACCTCGGAGCATCCCCGCTGCGGATTTTCCTGAAGGTGGAGCTGCCGCTTTTGATTCCCGCCGTCGTGGCCGGAGCGTCCATCGTCTTTCTGGTGGCGTTTTCCGAATATTTTCTGGTCTTCCTGATAGGCGGTGGAGCCGTGGACTCGTATACCGGGTATCTCTTTCCGTTTCTCAACTCATCCGACCGCAGCGTGGGATCGGCTTTGACGCTGCTGTTTCTTGCGGTGCCGATATCCCTGTTTTTCGCTGTTGAATACCTGACGGCCCGGGTATATCGTGGACGCGGAATGTATTGAACGGGAAACCCATGACTGAAGATACCTTTACCATCACCCCTCTTTCCGACACCGCCGACGTTGTTCAGGCGTGGAACGACCTTGTGTTGTTCACCGACGCGTCGGGGATGGTCACCTGGGTGGAGGGAGAGAGGCTGGACTATCTTCCGCGTTCGGGTAAGTCGGGTATTCCCTTCTGGGAAGCGCTGGCACTCAAGGCAACCTCTCTCAGAGAGGTGCTCGAGCGCTTCCCTCCGCAGACCATCCATGAAATTTCCTGCTGCGACGGCAGGAGCTTCGTGCTTCGGATCATCAGTCTGGGGCGGGAACGGGGCGACGGGTATATCGTCATCGCCACGGACAACCGGCCCATGGAAACGCTTTACGAGAGTTATGAGGAAAGGCTTGAGGACAACATTTCAGCCTGGTCCGACTCCATCACGCTTTTCAACGCCCTGTTCGAAACCGCCAAGGACGCCACCTTTCTCATTGACGAGCAGGGGGTTATCCTCGCCGCCAACGCCGCAGCAGCGGATCAGCACGGCGGGGCGGAGCGCAGTCTGACAGGGCTTGACTGTCTGGACCTGGTTGGCAACCGCTACCGTTCGCACCTCAGGCAGGCCATGAAGAATGTCAGGGCTCGTCAGGTCTGGACGGAAAAGCTCGCCGGGGTGGACGGCACCGGGGACAGCTTCCCGGCCGAAGCCATCCTGCGTAAAGTTCAGTTTTCCGATTACAGTCTCTACCAGCTCATCCTGCACGACCTCTCCAAGCAGATGGAACTGCGAGAGGACCTGCGTGACAAGGAAGCGGAGATTGAAAAGATGGGCATAGCCCTGCGGCAGGTGATTCGCAGCGTGGAAGAAGAACGGCAGGAACTGCGCGACCAGATCACCAGTCAGGTGAAAAAGCAGGTGCTGCCCGCTCTTGAACGGATAGCCCGTGAAAAGGCTCCTGAAATACGCGAAGGCTATAGATCCGTTATCGAAGAGCAACTCGTGGACATGACAGGCGACAGTACTGGCGAACTTGATGCCGAGCTGTTGCGGTTGTCCCCACGTGAAATGGAAGTCTGCCAACTTGTGCAGATTGGAAAAAGTGGTAAGGAAATAGCTGAGTTGCTTAACATGTCTTTCGAGACGGTCCAGACGCATCGCAAGAATATTCGCCGCAAGCTCGGCCTTCGCGGAAGCCGCACGACCCTTTCCGGGTACCTTCGCCACAAGCCCTCCCTGATGTAGTCTTCGGGTATACCCGAGTACCCGACGTATCCCCCTGGTACCCCCTTGTTATGTGCGGCAAATGCTGCTCTTTTATTTACGCATCGGGCGTAGGGTCCGTTCTGCAGAAATAGGCAATGAAAAAACGCCCGTAATGCAGAATTTGATGTTTCGAAAGATGTTTTGAATGCATCTTTCATACGAACGGACTTTCCATGCTTCTTTCCCAAGGGGCTGTGTTGTTCACCGCTGGTCAGGACTTGATTTCAGGTTTTGAGACCATTCAAAGGTGGAGGGCAAAACCCCTTAAATAATCCGGAGTTGTTATGAAGTTTAGTCTTCGCTTTCTGGCCGCTGTGCTGGCCTCTCTCTTTGTTCTCTCTCTTGTTGGCTGTTCCGAAGAAAAAGTTGATTCCCTGAGCCGCGTCGAAAAGGCGGGCGAGGTGAGCTTCGCCATGAGTGGCGGTTATCCTCCGTTCAACTTCTACAACACCGAAAATCAACTTGTCGGATTCGATGTGGACGTGGCCAAGGAAGTGGCCAAGCGCATGGGCGTGGAGCTTAATCCCGTGACCACCGAATGGAGCGGCATTATCGAAGGGCTGCGCTCTGGCGCCTACGACGGCATTCTCGGTAGTATGGCGGTTACCCCCGAGCGCCAGAAGGTCGTGAATTTTTCCGATCCCTATTACTACTCCGGCGCACAGCTGATCGTTAAGAAGGGTGCTCCGTTCGAATCTCCGGAAGACATCAAGGGCAAGATCGTTGGCGTCGTGACCGGCACCACCTTCGCCGATGACGCAGAGAAGCTCGGTGCCGGTGAGGTGAAGCTGTACAAGGACGATACTCAGACTCTGACCGAGCTGGCCAGCGGCGTTGTCAATGCCGTCATCACGGACCGCGTGGTGGGCGTGAACGCCATGAACTCCGGCAAGTTCGACATTGCACTGCTCGGCGCACCGCTGCGCAGCGAAGACATCGCCGTGGCGTTCAAGAAGGAAGACGACACACTGCTGAAGAAGGTTAACGAAGTTCTCGCTGAAATGCATGAGGACGGCACCCTGACGCACTTCAGCCGCAAGTGGCTCAATACCGACATCACCACCAAGTAGCCCCGACCTCTTTACGACGACATGCGCGGGTGCGGCTGCGGCCGCACCCGACTCACACTACCTGATACATACGGACAACAACCATGTACTTCGACATCACCGTGCTCCCGAAGTACCTGCCCTATTTCCTGCCGGCGGCATGGATGACCCTGAAGGTCACCACGCTGGGCATTCTTCTGGGGCTGGGACTTGGACTCGGGACATCGTTTCTGCGCATCTCCGAAAAGCGGATGCTCAATCTTCCCGCGCGGGCCTACATCTACCTGATTCGCGGAACCCCGCTTCTGCTGCAGCTGCTGTTCATCTACTTCGGTCTCCGCAGTCTCGCGGGCCTCAGCGCCATAACCTCGGCGGTGCTGGCGCTCGGTATTCACAACGGGGCCTATATCGCGGAAATATTCCGCGGCGCGATAGTATCCGTCTCCAACGGTCAGATGGAGGCGGCCCGCAGCCTCGGGATGCCGTACTCGAAGGCCATGATCCGCATCGTGCTGCCGCAGGCCTTCAAGCGCGCCATTCCGTCCTTGGGCAACCAGTTCATCATCGCGCTGAAGGACTCCTCGTTGGCCAGTACCATCACCATCAACGAGCTGTTGCTCAAGTCCCAGCAGCTGGCTTCGTCCAACTTCATGATGATGGAAATGCTGTTCATCGCGGCGCTGTTTTATCTTTTCTACACCGCCATCTTCAGCTGGCTCTTCAGTCGCATGGAAGCCAAGCTGGATGTGAGCAACGCTTAGGAGAAAATGATGCAGGAATCTCCGGTCATTGAAATATCGGGCCTGAACAAGTGGTTCGGTGAGAACCACGTCCTCAAGGGGATCGACCTTGATGTGAACCCTTCCGACGTCGTCGTTGTCATCGGCGCGAGCGGTTCCGGCAAGAGCACGCTGCTTCGCTGCGTCAATCATCTCGAGACCTTTCAGGAAGGACAGATTCTGGTCAGCGGAGAGCTGGTCCGCGACGATGAACGTTTCATCAACGCCCTGCGCGCCAAGGTGGGCATGGTGTTCCAGCATTTCAATCTTTTTCCGCACATGAACGTGCTGGGAAACGTCATAGAAGGTCCGACGCAGGTTCGCGGCATCTCCAGAAAGAAGGCCAAGGAAGTTGGCCGTTATTATCTGGACAAGGTGGGAATGGCGGAAATGGAAGAAGCCTACCCCGAAACGCTCTCGGGCGGTCAGAAACAGCGCGTGGCCATCGCCCGCGCACTGGCAATGGAGCCCGAAGTGATGCTCTTCGACGAACCCACCTCGGCGCTCGACCCCGAACTGGTCGGGGAAGTGCTGTCGGTCATGCGACAGCTCGCCGAGGACGGCATGACCATGATGGTCGTCACCCATGAGATGGGATTCGCCCGTGAAGTGGCGGACTCCGTGGCATTCATGGAGGAAGGCGTCATCCTGGAGAAGGATTCCCCGGAAAGGATCTTCGACGCCCCTGTCGAGGAACGCACGAGGGAATTCCTGGGCCAAATCTTATAACAGGAGGAAATACAATGAAAATATTCACTAAGCATCAGCAGGAACTCGCAGAGAACATCGGTGAGAACGCCTCCAGGTCCGACTGGACCGACTGGAAATGGCATATCCGCAATTCCATCCAGAACGCGGAAGATTTCGAGCGTGTGCTCGGCATCAATTTCACGGACAAGGAAAAGCGCATCTACGAAAGGACGTTGCGCAAATTCCCCATGTCCGTGACGCCGTACTACCTCTCGCTCATTGATGCGAGCGACTACAAGAACGATCCTGTCTTCCTGCAGTCCTTTCCGTCTCCGGAGGAACTGAAGATTCGTCGCCACGACATGTCCGACCCCCTGCACGAGGACGAGGACAGCCCGGCACCGGGCATTACGCATCGGTATCCGGACCGTGTGCTGCTGCATGTGAGTAATACCTGTTCCATGTACTGCCGCCACTGCACCAGAAAGCGCAAGGTCGGCGACGTGGACTCCGTCCCGTGCCGCGACGAACTGGAGCAGGGTATCGAATACATCCGCAACACGCCGCAGGTGCGCGACGTGCTGCTCTCGGGCGGTGACCCGCTCATGCTCTCCGACAAACGTCTGGACTGGATCCTGACTCAGATCGGCGAAATCGAGCACGTGGACGTGATCCGCATCGGCACCCGCATGCCCGTCGTGCTCCCGTACCGCATCACCAACGAGCTGGTGGAGATGCTCAAGAAACACCACCCGCTGTGGATCAACACTCACTTCAACCACCCGCGCGAGCTGACGGCTTCCTCCCGCCGCGCTCTCAAGCGTCTGGCGGATGCCGGTATCCCGCTCGGCAACCAGACCGTGCTGCTGGCCGGCGTGAACGACTGTCAGCGTCTGATCAAGACCCTTAACCAGAAGCTGGTGAAGAACCGTGTGCGCCCGTACTACATCTACCAGTGCGACATGTCCGAGGGCCTGACGCACTTCCGCACGCCTGTGGGCAAGGGCATCGAGATCGTGGAAAGCCTGCGCGGCCATACCAGCGGATTCTCCGTGCCCACTTACGTGGTGGACGCGCCGGGCGGTGGCGGCAAGATTCCCGTCATGCCCAACTACGTGGTGTCCTGGGGCGCCAACAAGGTGGTTCTCAGGAACTACGAGGGTGTCATCACCACTTACAACGAACCGGAGTCCTACGAGGCGAACTACTGCGACCGCGAGTGCGCCAAGTGCAACCTCCAGCTCAAGGAGGAGGACGCCGAGGAAAAGGCCATCGGAATCGAAAAGCTCCTTTCGGACTGGGACGATACCACCAGCCTGACTCCTGAAAACAACGAGCGCATGGAGCGTCGTGACGATGTTGCCTGATACGATCATGAAGATCGGTTTCTCGCAGGTCCAGCACGGGCCTGCGAGTGACCGGGTCTACCTCATGAAGCTAGACGAGGCCGACATGCCCGGCATCGTGGACAGGCTTGACGATCTGGCCAATGAGATGGGGTATACCAAGATATTCGCCAAGATTCCGGCCGGAGCCCTGCCGTGGTTTCGTACGGGTGGCTTCGTGACCGAGGCCTATGTCCCGCGCATGTATCGGGGCGAATCCGCAGGCTGCTTCATGAGCCGCTATCTGGCCAAGGACCGCGCCGTCCCGGGCAATGAAAAGCTCATCTGCGATGTGCTCGACGTGGCCGAGGACAAGGCCTGCTCCCCTTTGGCCCCCTCCGTGGACTGCTCGGAAGTGCGCAGGATGAGGCCCGAGGATGCGGAGAGGATGGCTGAGGTCTATGCCGAGGTCTTCGAGTCCTATCCGTTCCCCATCACCGATCCCGGATTCATCCGTGAGTCCATGGAGGACGATGTGGCCTTTTACGGCGTGATGTCGGAGCGGGGTATCGAGGCGTTGGCATCGGCGGAAAAGGATCCGTCGTGGCTGTGCGCGGAAATGACCGACTTTGCGACCCTGCCGGGAAACCGGGGCAAGGGGCTTGCCGGAAAGCTGCTGGCGCGAATGGAGAGTGATCTTGCCCAAGAGGGATACCGTACCGCCTACACCATCGCACGCGCCTGGAGCTTCGGGATGAACGCGGTTTTCGCCCGGGCCGGTTATCGACACGCAGGGGTTTTGCCCAACAACACGCAGATCGGCGGTACGCTGGAGAGCATGAATGTCTGGCACAAGCAGATCGCCGCTCGGTAAAGGCCCGACGTTCCGGTTTGACTACACCTACTCGGTATGGTGGAACCTGCTGCTCATCTCAGTGGGTTCCGCCATTGTTTCGTGGGGCGTCAAGAGTCTCGCCAACCCGCATGAGTTCATCCCCGGCGGCATGTTCGGCCTGTCCTCCCTCATGTACTACTGGACGGGCTGGCTCAATCCGGGCCTGCTGTTCTTCATCCTGAGCGTCCCCATCTTCCTGATGGCGTGGGTTAAGGTCAGCAAACGCTTTTTCCTCTATAGCGCCTATGCCACGTTCGCCGCCACGGCGTTCTACGAGATCATCAACATCCCCATCCCGGTGCAGAACCATGTTTATGCCTGTGTCTCGGCAGGGGTGATGATCGGCTTCGGGGCCGGGATAGTGCTCCGCTCGCTCGGTTCCAACGGCGGACTGGACGTGGTGGCCGTGTATCTCTATCAGCGCTACAACATCGGCATCGGCAAAGTGTATCTGACCTTCAACTCCATCCTGTTCGTCACCAGTATGGCGCGCGTTTCGCTGGATACCATCGTGGCGTCCATCATCATGGTCTTCATCACGGCCATGACCGTGGACCAGACCCTTTCCATGTTCAACCAGCGGAAGGTCGTGTTCATCATTTCGGATATGGCTAATGAAATCAGCGACTGCATCCTGACCGAACTCCGGCAGAGCGCGACCTTTCTTTACGGATTCGGCGCTTATACGCGAAAGGAAAAGAATGTGCTCATGACCGTGGTCAACAACGTGCAGCTCAAGAAACTTGAGGAAATCACCTTTTCCAACGATCAGAACGCGCTGTTCATCGTGGAAAACACCTTCTCCGTACTCGGGTCCAGTTTCTCGCGACGCAAGATTTACTGATCCGCCCGGTGCGAGGGTGTGCAAAAGAGCCATTGCGGTCCGGCTTCCGATGAAATGCTCCTGAGTCGGCACCGGACCAAAATGATAAGGGCGATCCCCGTGGGGATCGCCCTTTCCTTTGCATATCGACTAACGCCTGAGCGTTATCGGTAGTACAGGTTGCGGCCGCCGATGGTCAGGAAGGCCTGATGCAGGTTCTTCCGTGCGTCGCGGCGGTCCCAGATGCCCTGAATATGGCCCCGGGAGAGTGCCCTGAAGCAGTTGTGATAGTCCGGCGGTATGTCGAGGCCGGTGGTCTCCTTGATGACGCCGGGGCCGGCAAAGCCGAGGCGCGAGGAGCGCACGGCGTACTGGTAAGGGGAGCAGCCGAGGAAGCTGGCCACCGGTCCGGCGTAGGAGTTCGTGTCGTAGAGGACGACGTAGAGACCGCCCGCTTCGATGTAGTTGCGCACCGCCATGGTCACGCGCGGCATCTGAATGAGGCCGTTGACGCCTTCCTGAATGCGGATGCCGGCGGTGCCGTGCACGTAGGCGAGGAAGGGTTGGTGCTTTTTCTGCGCCAGTTCAAGGGCGCGGATGAGCTTTTCACCTTCCGCCGCGCCGACGGAACCGCCCCTGAACGGGGCCGTGAGCATGCCGCAGGTCAGGCGCATGCCTTCCAGTTTTGCGTGGAAGGTTACGCAGGAGCTCTGCAGGCCGGTCTTTTCCTTGGCTGCGTCGACGCGTTCGTCGAAGTTCGGGAAGTCGGTGGGATTGCCCGCGGAGATGTTCTCGTTGAATTCCACGATGGAGTTCTCGTCGAAAACGTTGGCCAGAAACCACTGGTACTCCATGGGGAAGTGGTATCCGCAGTGCGGGCACACGCCGCCGTAGTCGTTGAACAGGTCGCGGGCCCAGATGTCGAGGCAGCCGCGTTTTGCGGCGTGCGGGCAGGAGACCTCGCGGTCACTGCGTGCCTGTGGGCTGATGTATTCGCGGGTGGTCTCGATGATGGTGGCCGGCTTTTCGGGTTCGGAAAGGCCGGTGAGCTCCTTCTCCACCTGACTGTCGCCGCTCTTGCTCACTCCGGCCATGCCCCGCAGGCGATTGCCGATGGAGGTGAGCTTGCCGGTGACCACGTGCACTTCGTCCGTGACCTCCTCCACCAGACGGCCGACCCGGTCCTGCAGCGGCTTGATGATGCCGTAACGCATGACGGAGTAGGTGTTGGAGATGAACCCGGAGCGCGCGGCGCTGAGTTTTTCCAGCATGGTGCGCTGGTCCTTGTAGGCGTGCTGCGCCATGCGGCGGTACTTTTTGTAACGCCGCTGGACCAGCCGGTGCCGGGCGCGCTCGCTCAGGTCCCAGCGGACGATGATGTCCGGATCCTTGCGGTACAGGCGCATGGCCAGCCCGCGAAGAAGACGGATGCCGCGGACGTTCAGGGCCACTTCGTCGGTGGCGCGAATCACGCGCTGGCGCAGGGACTTGTAGAAGTCGAAGCATTCCGCGCGGGCGCCGAGGGGCGGCTCCTGAATGATCTCGTCGATGTATCCGTTACGCAGGTTGTCCTGCGCAGTGATCTGCTGGGCGGAGGCGCACTTCTCGATGAGCTCGCGACTCGCGCGCTGGGGCGGACGAATGCGGCCTTCGATGGCTGCGGCGCCTTCGGGGGAGATGACCGAGTAGTAGCCGTGGGAGAACATCAGGCGCTTGTCGGCCATGCCGATGGCCTCGGCTCCGCCGGAGCCGCCTTCGGAGAAGACGGCGATCACCGGGACGGTGAGGCCGCACATCTCGTAGATGTTCTCGGCGATCTGCTGGGCCGCTCCGGGGAAGTCCTCCACCGGGTAGGAGCCGGGGGTGTTCACGTAGGCGTGCACGGGGATATTCTCCCGCGCGGCGACCTCCATGTACTTGAGCGCCTTGTAGTTGCCCCACGGTTTGATGGAGCCGCCGTTGCGGAACTCCTCGCCGTGACCCTTCTCCTGTCCCACGACCATGACGGGCTGGTTGATTACCTTCTTGCCCTTGCGTCTGGTGACGTAGGCCCGGGCGATGACCATGCCGGGGTCGATGGAGTGTTCGTCCTGACCGCCGATTTCGTTGTAGTTGTCGTAAACGTTCTCAAGGATGTCCTTGAGGCTCACGCGCTGCGGATGGCGCACGATGCGCACCTTGTCCATGGCCGTGAGCTTGCCGTCGTTGAGCTCCTCGAAAGCGCCGAGACGCCGTTCGAACCCTTCAAGCGCTTCCACGGCCTTCTCCTCGGAGAGTCCGGGGTTCAGCTCGTTGAAGCGGGTGATCTTGTCCAACAGGGCATCGAGCTCCGGCAGGTCTCTGCCTTCGAATATCTCTCTTGCGTAGCTGGCGCGCTGCTGCAGCGCCTCGCGTTTCTTCTCTGCGTTCATCGGATCAGAATTCCAGAAGGTTTTCCGTCTTCCCGAGCAGGAAGGGGATGTTGGTCTTCATGGGCTGGCCGGAAGCGTCGACACCTTCAAGCGTCAGATTCTTCAGGAACTCCACGCCGCGTTTCTTGGCGTGCTCGAGGTCCTCGCCCCAGATGATGGCCAGCGCGAGGTTTGGGTCGTATTCCGTGGGAATCTGGTAGTGCCGGTCGCGGGGAACGTGGGTGTGCATTTCCACCCAGTCGGCCTCCTTCCAGTCGAATTTTTCGATGCGGCCCACCCAGGGGGCGAAGCCGTTTTCGGTGTCCTCGGCGATGATTCGATACTCGATGCACACGCCGTCGAAGCCGACGTTGTCCTGCGAGTATCCGAGCGGTTCGCCAAGGCCCACGCGAATCTGTTCGCGGATCAGGTTCACGTCGCGGTTGCCGTCCACATCGGCGATGCAGGCGGAGACGCCGTTTTCAACCTGAATCCGGGTGTTGACTTCCATGAGGAAGGGGTCGCCCGAGGGGGTGACGATCCATTCCCATGTGCCGACGTTGTCGTAGCGAACCTCTCTGGCGATGCTCAGGGAGTGGCGCACGATGTCGTCGAGCACCTTGTCCGCGTCGAACGCGTACCCGATGTCCGTGGAGCGGAAGCCGGGGGCCACTTCGATGCGCTTCTGGAGGCCCGGGCTCTGCACGGAGCAGTTACGGGTGCCGAAGTGAACCGGGGCCTTGCCGTCGCGGTCCGCGATGACCTGTACTTCGAGGTGGTTGAAGTCGAAGATGCGCTGCTCGATGAGCACTCCCTCGTCGTTGAAGGTCCTGAGCGAGTAGTTGCGGATGCGGCGGTAGGTCTGCCGGAAGCGGGCCATATCCTCGACTTCGTCGATGCCCATTCCGCCGCCGCCGGCAGAGGCCTTGACCAGAACGACAGGCCGCTTGACGCCCATCTTCTCCTGAAAATCGAACAGGCTCTGGGCGATGGTTTCTGCCTCCAGCTCATCGTAAATGGGCCGGTCGGAACCGGGGACCGTCGGAACGCCGAGCTTTCTGGCGATGCGCTTGGTGTTGATCTTGTCGCCCAGGTCCCGGATGACGTGCCAGCTGGGGCCGATGAAGGTCATGGGCCTGTCGCGTTCGGTCACGCGGCGGGCGAAGCGGTAGTTTTCCGAGAAAAAGCCGTAGCCCGGATGGATCGCCGTGGCGCCGGCCTTGTCGGCGACGGAGAGGATGTCCCCTGCGTCGATGTAATTCTGAATGCGGTAGACCGCGTCGTCGCCGCCCAACTTGCGTGCCATTTCCACATGGCCGGAGGCTTCGTCCTCGGCGGTGTAGACTGCCACGCAGGGGATTCCCAGATCGTTGCAGGCCTGCATGATCCTGACGGCGATTTCGCCTCTGTTGGCTATGAGTACTTTATGCTTATCTTCCATAATCTCAAAGGGATTGGGTTCATGATGCCAGTGCGGAGATTGACGAGCTTGATTTGATATCTCTTATCAGCGATTCTGGCAAACTTTTTTGTGGTTTGAAACAGTCATTTCATTCAGCTTTTTCCAAACGGTAACCGATGCAGGTTCTGCAATCGTTGATGAAACTCTGGACTGGAGCCATTGTGAATCGCAGTGGTGGGAAATGTCTTTTAAACGGGAAAAAGTCAAGCCGCCCGGGGCATCCCAATGGATGAACAGGTGTTGGAAAAGTCTTTTGAAGCGAGGGAGTGGAGGACCTGTGTGCGCACTGAAAAAGGCCGCCCCGCGGGGGCGGCCTTGGTTGTTGGAATGACAGGGGCTAGTTGAACATGCCCTCGAGGCCTTCCTTGGCGTCCTTCATGAGGTTGCCGCCCTGTTCGGTTCCGCTCTTGAGGGCATCGCTTCCCTTCTTGAAGGCTTCGGCACCGCGCTTGAGCGCCTCCTGAGCCTTCTTTCCGATTTCCTGCGCAGCACCGGAAACGGAGCCGCTGACCTTCTGGCTAAGAGTCCTGAGGATGCGTTGCACCGCTTCAGCCGGGGTAGTGCGCTTGTCCTTGCCGATGTCGCGCATTTCAATGTCCGGCACCGGAATGGAGACACCCTTGTCACCGAAGACCTTGGTCAGGCCGCCCGCAACGGTGACGGTGGCGTTCTTGACCAGCAGGTGGTTGATCTGGATGGCCTTGGACGGCTTCTTTTCGCCTTCCTCGGTTTTCGCAGGCTCCTGCTTGTCTTCGCTGGCCACGGCCTTTTTCACGTTGGCGATGATGGCCTTGAAGTTGTCGGTCTTGCCCTGTTTTTCGTAGGTAATGTGCGGAGAAAGCACCACCACATCCTCGACGATGATCTTGTCCTTGGTGAGGGACTCCTTCTTCACCTTGATCTTGATGGTGTCCACCGAGAACGCTTCATCGGAAGTGAAGCCTTTCGGGTTGCCGAGGAGAAAGTCGTTCAGCTCGCCGGAGCCCGAAAGGAAGGAAATGTCGGCTGATCCGAGACGAACATCGGTTCCCGTGAACTTGGGGCCGAATTCCTCGGTGGCGGTCTTGATCAGCGTGCCGAGGTTGAGGATCGCAAGGACGACGAGGACAATGATGGCGAGCACCGCTCCCGCCGCGCCGTAAGTGATGAATTTTTTCATGAGGACTCCTTTTTACTGCGAATTGGTTGCGGTATCATAGCCCCTGCCAATAATCTTGGCAACATGGCTTTGAAAAAAACAGGGTTAGTTTTCGTCCGGCAGCCGGACAAGGGCGGGTTCGCGAAAGTGTGCCATTGTCTGAGGTTGATCCGAGGGAAGGCCGGTATCGAGGTTGGGTCCGACCCTGTCATGCAGCGTGCTGTCCGTTTCCATGGCTGTCCAGAGCTCCAGCGTGTCTTTCTTGGCCTTTTCCAGGAGGTCAGAAAAACGGTGGATTCTGGCCTGACCGGTAACGGGGTGAACGTACCCCACTGCGCCGGAAACCGCCTCGCGCTGCCGCAGCAACTGAGGGGAGCGAAGTAGGGTGGTCACCTCTCGAACGGCGTCCGGTAACAGCTTCCAGAGGGTATGTGTCAAGCGTGGGAGCAGGGGAGCGACGGTCATTCGCTGGATCAGCGCGTACGTCCTCAGACAGTCGTCCACCCAGCCGCGGAGTGTCTCTCCATCGACCTCGCACCAGCCGCCGAGCACATCGGATGCCCACGTCGAGTGAAAATCCGAATCGAACGAAGCGACCAGGCTGCCGAGCATGTCCGCCTTTCCCGGTTCGCGGGCAAAACTCATGTCCAGCAATGTCTCAAGCGCCCTGTGCCGCTGTCTCGCCTTGGAGCGCCGCTTCGGGTCCTGACTGTCGTAATTGCCGGTGACACTCCAGATGAAGGGGTGCGTGGCCGCGTCGAGACAGATGTGCGAGGCCATGCCCGCCAGCAGCGCGAGTCCTTCGGGAGTCCCGGCCTGTTGCACGTGGGCTGCCTGCACCCTGAGCAGCTCGAACGAGTCCGCACCGTTTTTGCCGTGGAGAATTCCGGCAAGCCGGGTGGCCTTCCGATGGGCTTCCTCATCGCGTCCTTTGCGCATATAATACAATATATCATGGAAAACGCTGCCGAGCATGAGCGCTTCGGGGTGCGAGCGTGCAGCCTCGGCGATGGGGCCTGAACCGGATCGGGCGGCGTCGGTCGCCAACTGGAAGTGAAGCATTTCCTTGGGCATTCAAACTCCTCTTTACGCAGGCACTGTAGCTGTTTACAAAAAATGTCGCAAAGAAAACAATGGAGGACGACCATGGTCGATTTCATCAGAAAGAAATATGAAGTGGAAGCGCCGGATGAGAAGAAGGTCTTTGGCAAGGGTGAGCGCCGCGAAGATTACGAAGCGGCATGGAAGAGCTCTTCACGCCAGTTTCTCGTTGGACTGCCGGGCTCCGGACGCAGGGAACTGGCCCGGTTGATGGGTGAAAGGCTGGAAGTGCCCGTGACAGATGCTGCGGATGCCGACTCCGCAAAGCAGGCGTGCGAGGAAGGCTCGGCCGTGGTGGTCGTGGAGCCGGGCGTTTTCGACGATCCAGAGGCCGCAACCCGGATGAACGGGTGCGGCAAGGTGTTCTACCTGATGACCGACGCCAACACGCTGGCGCGGCGTCTGGCGGCTCGAGGGGATGCTGCTGACGAAGAGGCTGTCTGGCAACAACTCTGCTCGGATCTGGAAAAGTACGAGCCGCTGTTTATGGGCAACTTGCATTTCATCCTTCAGGGCGTCGCCGACCCCGCCGATCTGCTGGATGACGCGCTCGAAAAGGTCTCGTGGTAGACTAGCTCCCGTGCCGTTCGATCTCGATATCGAGTGAGCGCAGCGTGATGCGCATGTCTTCGAGCAGCCAGAACAGGGACATGATGATCGCCACCAAGCCACCGATGAAGCATATCTCCACGAGGGTGGTCAGACCGAGGCCGAAGATCTGTTCCGCGAACAGGAGCAGCGTCACGGCGCATATGAGGCTGATGGCGAGCAGGGCCAACGCGATGGCGCGTCGGAGAATGGTGCAGCGGCGGCGCAGGACCGTTATCTGGCTTTTGAGAAAGTCGCGGTCTTCGCCTTCGGCTTTGTCCATTTCGGCCAGCAGCTTGCGGATGAGGTCCGTGGGGCGGCCAATGCGGTTCGTCATGGAGAGCACCAACAGGCCGATGCCGGAGATGAGCACGAAGGGGGCTATGGATGCCTGAAGAATCGGGATGAGTGTCGTGATGTCCATGGCCGAGGTAGTTATGCCTGGTCCGCAGCTTCGTCAAGAAATAAAGAGCCTCTGAGTCATACCCTTTTTCCTGTGCCTCTCGAGGGGGGTGACGGGAGGGTGGGTTTCAGTGTATTGGAGCCGGATACCATTAGTAAGCGAGGTCTTGAATGCCCCAGAAACCTTTGCGTGTGGAACTGCTGTCGCACACGCCTGAGCCATTATCATTAATATATGCCTCTTTCCGTCAGTGCTATCATGCCGGGTTCGTCGCCGACATGTGGCCCAAACTGCTGGCCGGCGAGATCGAGCGGGAGAAGCAGGCCAGCTTCGTGAGTTCGGTGCTGGAGTCGGGTCACGACAGCCCGGTGGAGCACGTCAGCTTCACCTTTGCGGTGGAAGGTATCTCCCGCGCCTGTTCGCACCAGATAGTCCGGCACCGGATCGCATCCTACTCTCAGCAGAGTCAGCGGTACGTGACGGATACCATGGACTACGTGATTCCGCCCGCCATCGAGAAGATCCCCGAGGCCAGAGCGCGGTTCGAGAAATTCATGGACGATGTATCGGATGCGTACGCAGACCTCCGCGACATTCTCGTGGAGCACGGTCGTGAGACGAAGGCAAATGAAGATGCGCGCTTTGTGCTTCCTCAAGCCGCGGAAACGAAGATCGTCATCACCATGAACTGTCGTTCGCTCCTGCATTTTTTCAACCTGCGTTGCTGCACCCGGGCCCAATGGGAAGTCCGCAAGGTTGCCGATGCCATGCTGCGCGAGTGTCGCGAGGCGCTGCCGGCCATATTCGATACCGCCGGTGCCCGCTGCGAACAGCTCGGCTATTGCCCCGAATCGGAGCGGTTTGCCTGCGGGAGGTATCCGACACGGGCAGAGCTGCTGGGCAGGGACTAGTTTTTCACCTTCCAGATGAGCGTCAAGCGGTTTCCTCGTTCGAGGGAGCCGCTTTTTTCATATTGGAGAAAATCGAAGCAGGGTGTGGAAATTTGAGGTGCCAACTCGCTATGAACACGGAATGTAGACAGATGAAGGGGTTATACTTGCAAGGAAGAAAATGAGAATCATGTGACGTCTAAGTGATAATGCTTTTATTTCAATGGTTTGTCCGTTTATAAAAAATTTAGAAAAGCAGGTGTCAAGGGGGTTGTGTCCATAAAAGACCATTCGGCTCTGAGAAAAAGAATCTGAGAGTGAGATATTCGAAGAAAAATGAATCTTGGTATGTGGAAAAAGTTTCCCAATCGTGTTGGTTCGAGCTGGGGGATTTTCCCGTCACATTGCGGAAACCCTTGCGCTCAGGGCGTTTCACAGGGTTGTGACAAAAGCCTTGAGCCACAAGGGTTGAAGCGTTTGTATCAAAGATTTCAGATTGTTGCGTGGATGTGGGGTGCTGTAGATAATCTTTTCCCGTTCCGGTGCAGGGCGATGCTCACCGTTGTTGCCCGAAGGTGATGTCTAGCCTAATACCCATCTCCATGATGACGACTGCGTGCAATCAAATCCTTCACAATCTCGAGAAGAACCTCACTCCGAGCGTATTTGAGCTATGGGTGAAGCCCTTGTCCTGCGATGTTGAGGACAAGAAGCTGCGCCTGACCGCTCCCAACGCTTTTGTGGCCAACTGGGTGCGTGACAAGCTGATGAAGGATGTCCGGATTGCTGCCGTCGATGTGCTCGGCGATGATGCCGACGTAGAGGTTCTGGTCCGCAAGAAAGCGGACAAGCCCAAGACCGAGTCCAAGCCCAAGCAGCTCGGTCTTCCCATTGTGCATGTGCCTGAGACGAAAAAGACTCAGGCCCACAACTGGCGTTTTTCCTTCGACGAATTCGTAACCGGACCATCCAATCAGCTCGCATGTGCCGCCAGCCAGACCCTTTGCGACACCTCGTTCGACACTGAGAATCTTTTCCTGCATTCCGGTCCCGGCCTCGGCAAGACCCACCTGCTTCAGTCCATTGGCAGGCGTCTTTGCGAAGTCTCCAACAAGAAATCCGTGAACATCGCCTGTCTCTCGGGCGAAGAGTTCGCAAACCGGCTCGTTCTGGCCCTTCGCGCCAAACGCATGGACGAGTTCAAGGCCCGCTTCCGCGAAAAGGCCGACGTGCTGCTGCTTGAGGACGTGCACTTCTTCCAGAACAAGGAGAAGATGCAGAACGAGCTGCTCGGAACTGTCAAGGCGCTTCGCGAGCGCGGCTGCAAGGTGGTGCTCACCAGCTCTTTCCGCCCCCGGGAGATGAGCAATATCGACGACCAGCTGCTTTCCCGGTTCACTTCCGGCTTCGTGGCCTCCATCGACAAGCCGGACTTTGAAACCCGTCGGCGTATTGTGGAGCACAAGGCTCGGAACATGAGCGTGCAGGTGCCCGACGATGTCTCCGAACTGCTGGCCGAGCGTATCGTGTCTGATATCCGTCAGCTCGAGAGCGCGCTGAACAACCTTGTGTTCAAGGCGCGTCTTCTGAACACTGGCGTGAGCACCGACATGGCTTGGGAGGTCCTCGAGAACTACGCCATCGAGAACCCTTCCCCGGACTACGATTCCATCATCAATTTCGTGTGCCGCTACTACGGCCTGTCCGACCTGCAGCTCAAGTCGCGCAGCAGGAAGCGTCAGATCGTGACCGCGCGCAACACCGCGTTCTACCTTGCCCGAAAACACACCGACATGTCTCTGAAGGACATCGGCGAACGTCTTGGGCGCAGGCACTCCACGGTGCTCAAAGGTATCACCAACGTCGAACGCGAAATCTCCGTCCAGACCCCTCTGGGCCGCCAGATCGAAAAGGCGGTCACCACCCTGACCAGCTAGGCTGAAGAGCCCCTCTCTACTCGTAACGGTGAAGGTGCCTGCGTGCCTGATCCGGGTCCATGCCGCGTTTTTTCGCGATGATTTCGAGGTTTTCCTCGGCGTCGGACTCACGGATGTAGAGGGGGGCTATGTCCTTTTCGTCAAAGGACGCTTCCGAGGCTGCTTCAAGCATTGCCTGCGGCGCGGGGTAGTCGTGGACAGGCGAAAGGATGGAAACGCCTGCCTGTGAGAGCTGCCCGAATGCTTCCGGGTTTTTCCTGACCCCGCTGCCACAGAGAGAGGCAGGGCCGGAGGAAGCGATTATCGCAGCCGCGTCGGTCGCCTTACAGGCAGCGGCAGGGGCGATGGCATGGCCATTCCGGAAACTTTGCAGATATACCTGCCCTCGACGGGCATACGTGGTAACGTGGATAGTTTCAGTCAGTATGGAAACCAGCGGCCGCGCGATGAGCGGGAGCAATTCCAGACCGGCGACCGGCAGGTTGTTGCCTGCGGCAAATCCTGCGGCGGCGGCCAAGGTGAGTCTCAGCCCAGTGAAGCTGCCCGGTCCGCGGACGCTGGCGATTCCGGAAATATCTGCCGGAGCAAGGTTCAGCCCCTTGAGCATGGAGTCGATGGCCGGGGCGATGAAGCCCACGGATCGACCGGGCACCGTCCACTCCTGCGAGGCAAGAAGGGTGGTGCCGGTTTCCTCAGTAGTGCCGATGGCAATCTGCAGTCGTTCTTCGCACCCGTTGAGCACGAGCACGGGGCCACGTCGATTATGAGAGCAGTCTGCGGATGTCATTGAATATCGCGAAAGCCATGAGGGTCAGCAGAAGGAGCAGCCCCACTCGGGTGGCTGCGGCGCGCCAGCGCTCATCAACAGGTTTGCCTTTGATGATCTCCAGTATGAAATACACAATGTGGCCGCCGTCCAGCACCGGTATGGGCAGCAGGTTGATGATGCCGAGGTTGATGCTGATGAAGGCCGTCAGGTAGAGCAGGTACTCCAGTCCGGCCTTTGTGCCCTCGTGCACCGCCTGAACAAGGAAGATGGGACCGCCGATGGTCTCTGCGGGCAGGATTCGCTCCACGAGCTTTACGAAGCTGGTGACGACGAGGTTCATCTGTTCCCAGGTGATTGCGGCGGCTTGAATCGCTCCCGTGCCCTCCACGGGCAGGTACATCTGCTCGCCGGCGGCGGCGACGCCCACCAGCGGGACGCTGACTTCTTCGCCGAACATGGTCTTGATGGTCCGAACCTTCGGCGTCATGGTGAACCTGAGCTGTTCTCCCTCGCGATCGACCGTCAGGGTCACCGGCTCTTCTCCGGACTCACGGATGTGGCCCGGCAGCTCGTCCCATGTGCGGATTTCCATGCCGTTGATGGAAAGAACGCGGTCCCCGGCTTCCAATCCCGCCACCTTGGCAGGCGTATCGTCCATGACCTGTCCGATGACCGGAGCCATGGCAGGTTGGCCTTTGGCGAGGAGCAGAGCCCAGAAGATCAGGAATGCCAGAATGAAATTGAAGACCGGTCCGGCGCCGACAACCAGAATACGCTGCCACGCTGGACGTTCGCCGAAAAGGGTTTCCTCCGGAAACTCTTCTTCGTCTTCCTCTTCTTCGGATTCACCTGCGAGTTGAACGTATCCGCCAAGCGGCAGTGCCGAAAGTTTGTATTCTGTCAGTCCTTTGCGAAAACCGAAGAGCTTGGGGCCGAAGCCGAGAGAAAAGGTCTTCACGCCCATGCCGAAAAGGCGGGCGATGAGAAAGTGGCCGAGTTCGTGAAAGAAGATCAGGCCGCCTAGGATGATGATGACTGCGATGAAACTGGTTGCCATAATAGTAATGATAGCCGTTTCGAGAGCCGGGGGCTAGTCCCGGGCGAGGAGTTTCTTGCGGATTTCCTCGTCGAGCCCCAGGGCCGCCTCGGGGGTGGATACGTCCACGGGCTCGTGCGCCGCGAGCGAACGCTCGATGAGCGAAGGAATGTCCAGATAGTTGATCTGTTCTTTCAGGAAAAGGGAAACCGCCACTTCGTTGGCGGCATTGAGGACGATGGGATGGCTTTCCCCGGCCGCGAAGGCGTCAAAGGCCAGCTTCAGGCAGGGGAATGCGGAGAAATCCGGTTTTTCGAAGACGAGGTTGCCCACATCGGCGAGGTTGAGGCTCGGCAGTTGCAGAGGTACCCGGTCCGGAAAGCAGAGGCAGTGCGCGATGGGGACGCGCATGTCCGGCAGACCCATATGGGCCAGTTGGGAGCCGTCCACGTACTCCACCAGCGAGTGGACGATGCTCTGCGGGTGTACCACCACATCCACCTGTTCGGCAGGAAGCCCGTACAGATGGCAGGCCTCAATGACCTCAAGCCCCTTGTTCATGAGCGTGGAGCTGTCGATGGTGATCTTGGCCCCCATGTCCCAGTTGGGATGGTCAAGCGCCTGTGCAAGCGTGACTTTTTCGAGATCCGCGCGGCTCCTGCCCCGGAAGGGGCCGCCGGAGGCCGTAAGGATCAGGCGGCTTATCTCGCGGCTGTCGCCGTGCCCCAGCAGACCCTGAAACAGCGCGTTGTGCTCGGAGTCAACCGGAAGAATCAGCGCGCCGGATTTGCGGCACGCTTCCCGGATGATGTGCCCACCGAGAACGAGCGACTCCTTGTTGGCCAGCGCGATCATCTTGCCGGCTCTGGCCGCCTCGAGGGTCGGTCGGAAACCCGCTGCGCCTACGATGGTGGACAGCACGAGGTCGACTTCCGCCAGCGCCGCCAGTTCGCAGTAGGCTTCGGGGCCGGTGAGAATATCCGGTTCATAGTCAGGAGGGAGCAGTTCCCTCAACTTGATGGCGGCAGTATCGTCAATGACTGCCAGAAAGGGTGGCCGAAATTCGGCGGCCTGTTCTGCGAGCTTGGGAGCATTGGTGGCCCCGGCGAGGACCTTGACATCGAACCGGGCTGGGTGCTTGCGCACCACATCCAGCGCGCTGACCCCGATGGAGCCGGTGGAGCCGAGAATGCAGAGCCTGCGGGGAGTTTCCGGGAGCCGGGCATCCGAGGGCCACTGTGAAATGTAGGTGTGCACTGAAACGTCCTGAGGCCTTAGTTGAAGAAGGGGAGCAGCATCCTGGCCAGACCGTATACCGGCAGAACGAACAGCAGGCTGTCGATGCGGTCGAGCAGACCTCCGTGTCCGGGGAGGATCGAGCCCGAATCCTTGACGCCGAGCGTGCGCTTGAGCGCGGACTCGAAGAAGTCGCCGAGCTGGGCGGCAATGTTCAGGGCAGCGCCGAGCAGGACCCAAGCCCAGATCGGTGCGTTGCCGAAGGAGAGTCCGTATGTGACGGTGACGAGGATGCACGCGCCGAGGCCGCCGAAACTGCCGGCCCACGATTTCTTCGGGCTGACGGTGGGCCAGATCTTGCGTTTGCCGAACATGGATCCCGTATAGAATGCCGCCGTGTCGGATATGGCTGCTGCAAGGATAACCAAAGCGCACTCGAACCTGTTGAACTGCAGGAAGAAGTGCAGGTTCAGCGGGATGTAGGCCATGCCGAGCAGGAAAATGAGCGGTTCGCGCGGTTTGACCTCCTCGGGGTGTCGACCGTAGCTGAACAGGAAGGTCATGGCGGCGGCCCAGAAAGCACCGATCATGGCCATGGCGGTCCACTGGCTGTTGGGAGCCACGTGAAAGCTCAGGAGCAGCAGCAGGGTGAAGGCGCAAGCGAGCAGCTTGTAAGCTTTGGCGTTGCGCATGGGCCGGAACATGTCTAGATATTCCATGAACGCCAGACCGCCGAACACCGTCAGTGCCAGAAAGAGAACCCAGCCTCCGAGCAGAATGCCCAGGGCGGGGATGAGTGCCAGCGCCAGTCCTGTGGCGATCCTTTTTTTATGCGTGCTTTCCATGTATTTCGTGCGTGATTGTAGGTCTTCCGCCTAGTGTTACCCGATCGGGAGTCTGCGGGCAACCGAAGTGGATCAGGATTGGCTCTCGAGTTGTTCGCCGGTCTTGCCGAAGCGGCGCTGGCGGCCGGAATAGTGCTCCAGCGCCTTGTCCAGCTCTTCGGGGGTGAAGTCGGGCCAGTATACGTCGGTAAAGTAGAATTCGCTGTAGGCTGCCTGCCAGAGCAGGTAGTTGGAGAGGCGCAGCTCGCCACTGGTGCGGATTATTAGATCAGGATCCGGCTGTCCCGCAGTGTAGAGCCGGCCGGCCATGGCTTCTTCGGTGATCTCCTCGGGACCTAGACCGTCGCGGACCATGCTTTTGCAAGCGCTCAGGATTTCGTCTCGGCTCGAGTAGTTCAAGGCGAGATTCACCGTCAGGCTGGTGCAGTCGGCGCTTTTCTTCATGGCATGTTCCAGTGCCTTTCTGGATGCCATAGGCAATCCCTTGATATCCCCGAGTACCTTGAGCCTGATGTCCTGCTCCACAAGCTGGCCCAGCTCGCGGTTGAGAAAGCTCACCAGCAGATCGAAGATGGTGCTCACTTCCTCTTTGGGACGAGACCAGTTCTCGCGTGAAAACGTGTAGAGGGTAAGATGCCGGACGCCTATCTCGCGGCAGTGTCGTACTATGGCGCGGGCCGCCTCGGTACCGGCCTTGTGGCCTTTGCTCCGGGACAGCCCGCGCATGTTCGCCCATCTTCCGTTGCCGTCCATGATGACGGCGATATGAGCGGGAATGATGAAGTCGGAGGACATGCGGTCCCTATATCTCCATGATTTCCTTTTCCTTGGCTTCGAGGAGTGCGTCGCACTTTTTCACGAAGTCGTCGGTCAGGGCCTGGACGTCGTCCTGCCCCTTGCGCAGGTCGTCCTCGGAGATTTCCTTGTCCTTTTCGAGCTTCTTGAGCTGGTCATTGAGGTCGCGGCGGACGTTGCGGATGGCAACCTTGGAGTCCTCGGTGTACTTCTTGGCGACCTTGACCAGCTCCTTGCGGCGTTCTTCGGTGAGCGGCGGAATGGAGATGCGGATGATCTTGCCGTCGTTTACGGGGTTCAGGCCCAGATCGGATTTCTGGATGGCCTTTTCCACGTCGGAGAAAGCGCCTTTGTCCCACGGCTGGATCGTGAGAGTACGGGCATCGGGAACGGAGACCGAAGCGAGCTGGTTGAGCGGGGTCGGAGCGCCGTAGTATTCCACGGTCAGCTCGTCCACCAGAGAGGTGCTCGCGCGTCCAGTGCGCAGTTTGGCAAAGTCATTCTCCAGATTGGAGATGGTGGCGCCCATGCGTTTCTTGCCGTCTTCCAGAACCGTTTTCATCCTTAATCTCCTCCTTGAACGGTGGTACCGATGTTTTCGCCTTCTGCCACACGCTTCATGTTGCCTTTCTTGAAAAGGTCGAAGACAACGATGGGCAGTTCATTGTCGCGTGCCATGGAAATGGCTGTGGAGTCCATGACTCCGAGCCTCTTTTCCAGTGCCTCAAGGTAGGTGACGTTCTCGTACTTGACGGCGTCGTCAAATTTGACGGGGTCCTTGTCGTATACCCCGTCCACCTTGGTGGCTTTCAAGATGGCATCGCACTTGAGTTCCAGCGCACGCAGCGCGGCAGCGGAGTCCGTGGTGAAATACGGGTTGCCGGTGCCTGCGGCGCAGATGACGACACGGCCCTTTTCCAGATGGCGTACGGCCCGCCTGCGAATATACGGCTCGGCCACTTCCTTCATGGTGAAGGCGGTCATCACGCGGGTGTCGCATTCATTTTTCTCAAGCGAGTCCTGAACGGCAAGTCCGTTCATGACGGTGGCCAGCATGCCCATGTAATCGGCCTGCGCGCGATCCATGCCCTTGGCGCTGCCCGCCACACCCCTGAAAATGTTACCTCCGCCGATGACCAGAACGACCTGGACTCCGGCGCTTACTACAGAAGCGATTTCCTTGCTGAATCTGTCGATAGCCTCCGGATCCACTCCGAATTGCTGATCGCCCGCGAGGGCTTCGCCACTGAGCTTGATGAGTACCCGCGAAAACCGCACTTTGTCCATATTCTCCTCATTCTGTCAATAGGTTGTGACAATGGGGTCTTGCCCCGCCCAAAAAAAACGGGCCGTGCGGCCCGTTTTTGCTTTCCTAGTCTTCGGCGTCATCCCCGAGTTCGAGTCGGATAAAGTCGCCGACAGTGCCGGCGCCTGCGTCCTTCAGGTATTGTTTGACGCTCTTCTTGTCTTCCTTGATGAAGGGCTGCTCCACAAGGCAGACTTCCTTGTAGTATTTGTTGATGCGGCCCATGACGATCTTTTCGGCAATCTCTTCGGGCTTGCCTTCGTCCATGGCCTGCTTCAGGTAAATGGCCTTTTCCTTGTCGATGTTCTCCTGCGGGAGCTGATCGGGGGTGGTGCACAGCGGGCTGGTGGCGGCAACCTGCATGGCCACGTCCTTGGCGGCTTCCGCGTTGTCAGAGCCGTTGATGGACACGAGGGTGCCGATCTTGCCGTTGGAGTGGATGTACAGACCGATCACGCCGTCGGCGGAGAGCTTGGCGAAGCGGCCGACCTGCATGTTCTCGCCCAGCTTGGCGATGATGTCGGCGACGTCGACCATGTCTTCGGGCAGGTCTTCAGCGTTGCCGGCGGTCACTTCGAGACCGGCGACCTTCTCAGCCAGAGCATCGGCAAAAGCCTGGAATTCTTCGTTCTTGGCCACAAAGTCGGTTTCGCACTTGAGTTCCACGAGCACGGCGTTCTTGCCGTCGGCGCTCACGTAGGAACCGATGCGACCTTCGGAGGTGGCGCGGCCGGCCTTCTTGGCGGCCTTGGCGAGACCCTTCTCGCGCAGGTAGATGATGGCCTTTTCCTCGTCACCGTCGGATTCGACCAGAGCTTTCTTGCAGTCCATCATTCCCGCGCCGGTTTTCTCGCGCAGGTCTTTGACCATGGAAGCGGTAATAGACATATCTCAATTCCTCCTGGAAAGCCTTGTTTTAGGCTTCGGCCTTTTCTTCAACTTTTTCCGCGGCCTCTTCCTTGTCGCCGCCGTCCTTGGCACGGGCGGCGCCTTCGATGCAGGCTTCGGCCATGTGGGTGGAGAAGAGCTTGATGGCGCGGATGGCGTCATCGTTGCCCGGAATCACGTAGTCGATCAGGTCGGGGTCGCAGTTGGAGTCGGTAACGGCGACTATGGGGATGCCGAGGCAGCGGCATTCCTTGACGGCGATGTGCTCGCGCTTGGGGTCGATGATGAAGGCTGCCGCCGGAGGTTCGGTCAGGTCCTTGATGCCGCCCAGGGACAGGTTCAGCTTGTTCACTTCGCGGCTCATCTTGACGATTTCCTTTTTGGGGAACTTGTTGATGGAGCCGTCTTCGAACATGGTTTCCAGGTTCTTCAGGCGGTCGATGGAGCGCTTGATGGTCTGGAAGTTGGTCAGGGTGCCGCCCATCCAGCGGTTGGTCAGGTGGAACATGCCGGCGCGCTCGGCTTCCTGCTTGATGGAATCCTGAGCCTGACGCTTGGTGCCGATGAAGAGCACCTTGCCGCCGTTGGCGACGGTGTCGGAAATGAAATCGTGGGCCTTGCGGTAGAGCTTGACGGTCTGCTGCAGGTCCATGATGTGAATGCCGTTGCGAGAGCCGAAGATGTACGGACGCATTTTCGGGTTCCAGCGGCGGGTCTGGTGACCGAAATGAACACCGGTCTCCAGCATCTGTTTCATGGTAACGTAAGACATAAATCCTCCAGGTTTTTTTCCTCCATCCCTCTTCCGAACCCCGATCGCGGGGCACCCGGTTGCCGAAGGATGTGTGATATTGAAGTCGGGGGTCAATACGTCATTTTTGACCGCTTGGCAAGTTTGATGGCCTGAAAATTTCGCATGAAATCATTTTACGCTGATGTCGGCCCGGATGCCGTCCCTCTCCGCAAGGGCAAAGGCCATTCTCGGCGTGTTGTGGGCAAAGCCGTATCTGCCGTCCGGGGAAATGCAGATGAGTCCTCCGTATCCCCTGCCTTTCTTGTGAAGAATCTCCAGCGCGCGGTCGGCGGCTGCGGCAGGGCCACGATCTGGAATCAAGTCGCAGGCCGTTTTGCAGAGTACAACCCGCATGATCGTCTCTCCATATCCTGTGGAAGAGGCTGCGCCGGTGTCGTTGTCGGCGTATCCGCCCGAGCCGATGACAGGAGAATCGCCGACGCGGCCGGGGTGCTTGCGAGGCGTGCCGCCGGTGCTGGTGGCGCAGGCGAGGTTTCCGTTCTCATCCAGCGCCACGGCTCCGACCGTGTCGGAGCGTCCGGAGAAGGCTTCGATCTGGCTGAAGGAGTCATCGCTTTTGATGGAGTGGAAGAACTGCAGTTCCCGTTCGGTCAGCAACTCTTCGGGCGGCAACTCGCTGAAACCCATTTCTCTGGCGAAGCGCATGGCGCCGTCGCCGACGAGAAAGCGAAAATCCTTGGAGTTCATGACCTTTCTCGCGACGGAGACCGGGTGCAGCAGGTTGCGCATGGCTGCCACGCAGCCGAAGTCGAGGGTCGCTCCGTCCATGATCATGGCGTCCAGCTCGATGTTTCCCTCGGCGTTCAGGAACGCGCCGCGTCCTGCGTCGAACGTCGGGTCTTCCTCCAGCAGGTTCACGGCGCGCTCCACTGCTTCCAGCGCGGTCATGCCCTGCCGAAGCAGCGGGGCGACCGTTTCTGCCGCATGGCGAACGCCCCTGACGTGATCCGAAACGTGCTTGTCCGGGATGTCCCACGCGCCGCCGTGAACGATGAGTCTGGGTTCCATCAGGCCACTCCTTTTCCGTTGGCGATTCTCTGAGCCCGGCGCAGCCGCCGGACGCTGTCGAACGTATATACTGCCAATGCCGTCCAGATGCACAGGAAGGTGATAATTGTGTTGGTCGTCAACGGTTCGTCGTAAACGAAAGCCCCCACGACGAAAGCCAGGCTGGGCGCAAGGTACTGCAGAATGCCGAGCGTGGTGAGGTTCAGCTTTCGCGCTCCGTTGGCGAACCCCATGAGCGGAAGGGAGGTGGCCGCGCCCGCGCCGATGAGCAGCAGGTCGATGCGCCATCCGGAGCTCAGGAAGGACGCGTCTCCGTTCCACCCGAGCCAGAGCAGGAACCCTCCGGCCAGCGGGGTGAGCACGGCAGTCTCAATGAACAGGCCGGGGATGGCGTTGACCGAGGCTGTTTTGCGCAGCAGTCCGTAAAAGCCGAAGGACACTGCCAGCGTTAGTCCTATCCACGGCAGCTCGCCGTATCCGATGAGGGACCAGAGGACGCCGAATGCGGCGATGGTTACCGCCAGAATCTGCATGGGCCGCAGCCGCTCGCGCAGGAAGACGAATCCCAGCAGCACGTTCATGAGCGGCGTCATATAGTATCCGAGGCTGGTCTCCAGAATTCGGTCGGAGTTGACTGCCCAGATGTAGAGCAGCCAGTTGCATCCGATGAGGCAGCCCGTGAGGCAGCAGACGGCGAAGACGCGCGGCTTGCCGAGCGGTTCGAGCGTTTCCCGCCAGCGGCGTTGTATGGTGATGATCAGTGCCACGAAAGCCATGGACCAGACGATGCGGTGGCAGAGTATTTCGACAGGCCAGACTGATTGGACGGATTTCCAGTAGACGGGAAGCAGGCCCCAGCCCGTGAAGGCGGCCAGAGCGGAAGTCAGTCCTGAAGCGGTGTTCTTGTTCAATTCGTTTTCCTTCTTGGACCTTGGCGGTACGGCCGGAAGGATAGTGATTTATGCCGGGAAGTAAAGCGCTGTGAAATCAGCGGCCGAAATGGCTGTGGCGACCCGGGGAAGGGCCGCCACATCTTGAGGGGTGAGGTAACGGAGAATGTTCTCTCGTCAATCCCGAAGAGTGGTGCGGAAACTTCGGGACGATATTTAATTACCACACCTGCATTAACGGTCAACACTCGGCGCGTTATAATCACCTCTCGACGACGTCTTTCGGCAACGGCCCCGGTCCGCTGACGGCTTGGCCCGATGCTGTCCAGTCATCTTCGAGTCTCTCCAGCAGCCCGTTTCGGCGGCTTTCGAGAATGAACCGGTTGAGCTTGTCCAGAAGCTGTTCCTGTCCTTTGCGGACAAGGATTGACAGGTCGAATTCATAGAGCGGTTCGTCAATGACCCGCACTGCGTCGCGGGACAGCCCGGCTCTTCTTAGGTGGTAGGGCAGCGAGTGGCGGTTGGCCACCACCGCGTCCAGCCGGCCGTGGTGCATCATCTGCAAAAGGGTATGGGAAAAGATGGCGTAATACTGGCGGAAAAGACCTTCTTCCGCAGCCCTGTCAAGGTAGGCATAGTCATTTCCATGGAGAAAACCGATTGTTTTCCCGCGAAGCTCGTCGAGTGCCGTCGATTCGATTGACGAATCCTCGGGAACGACAAGATGGTCCGACGTTGTCCAGATGTTTTTGCTGAAGGCGTAGTCCTGCCGCTCTCGAGGAGTGAAGAACAGTGGGGAGCTGAGGGAAAATGCCTGAGCCCGTCCGTCCTCGAGCCACGCGTCCATGCGTTTGCGCGGGAGGCTGACCATGCGAAACTCGATGTCCGGATGTTTTTTGTGGAAGTTGTGCAGCAGGTCTATGAACATGCCGTGCCCATCCGCTTCCGTGGAGGCAGACTTCGACATCCAGTAAAATGGAGGGTAACTGGCCCCGAAGACCATAACGTACTCTTTTGCCGATGCGGTTGCAGTCAGCAGAAGAAGCAGGGTCGCCGCGATGAGTATGCGTTTCATTGATTCATATGCGTATGCTTAATGGTAACTGTTTTGCATTGGTATCAGTTTGGCTATAAATCTACGCTTGCCGGGAGCATTGGTCAAACAAAAAGCCCCCTGCCAAGGCAGGGGGCTTTCATTATTCCTGAGTTGCGCTCTTGCGCTTTCTTTTCGACTTGCTTCCTGAGAAGCGTTTGACGTCGATGCCGTATTTTTTGACCTTGTAGTTGACTATCCGGTACGACACCCGGAGGTCTCTGGCGGACTGGAGCATATTGCCCCCGGTCTTTTTCAAAGAGTCCACAAGCAGCTCCTGCTCGAATTTCGCGACCGCCTCCCCGAAGCTGAGGTTGGTGCCGGTGGCGGAACTCTCTGCAGTCTGCAGTGTCGGAGGGAGGTGATACGTGCGTATGACCTCCTCTTCGCAGAGCAGTACGGCCCGCTCCATGCAGTTCCGCAGTTCCCGTACGTTGCCGGGCCAGTGATACATGGTCAGCAGTTCGATGGCCGGGGTGGAGATGCGTTTGACCTGCTTGTTGTATTCTCTCGTGAAATCCATGAGGAAATGTTCGGAGAGCGGCAGGATGTCCTCGCGGCGCTCCTTGAGGGGCGGGATGAAGACCGGAAACACGTTGATGCGGTAATAGAGGTCTTCGCGGAACATGCCCTTCTCAAGCAGCTCCTCCAGCGGTTGATGCGTGGCGCAGATGAGGCGGACGTCGACGGTGATGGTCTGCTCGCTGCCCACGCGCTGGATTTCCTTCTCCTGAATGGCGCGAAGCACCTTGGCCTGCGCATCGAGGGAGAGCTCGCCGATTTCGTCAAGGAACAGGGTCCCCTGATCCGCTATTTCGAAAAGGCCGCGCTTGGTCTGAAAGGCTCCGGTGAACGCGCCTTTCTGATGGCCGAACAGCTCGGATTCGATCAGCTCGGACGGCAGGGCCGCGCAGTTGAGCTTGATTAGCGGCTTGTCACCCCGCGGGCTTGCGGAGTGGATGAACTCGGCCAGCAGCTCCTTGCCTGTGCCCGATTCGCCCCGAAGCAGGACCGTGGCCCGGCTCGGCGCGACCTGCGTACCCTGACGCAGGACCATGCGCATGGCCTTGCTGGCGGCAACAAAGTTTGCCGGGGGAATGGGCTCCCCGCTGGAAGAGACGCCTTGGGCCAGCATGTGGTTCTGCATGGCCATCTCTTCCTGAAGCCTGGCCACGTGATAGGCGATGAACCCTGCGACCACCTCCAGAAACTGCCTGTGTCCTTCCATGTCATCCATGGGAATGAGCGGCACGTCCACGGAAAGGGCACCGATGACTTCGGTGCCGTCTCCTTCCATGGCCCTGTTGAACACGGGAACGCAAATGAAGCCGAGCTTCTTCAGTTCCTCTTCGCTCCGGCCGAAGGCCTTGTTGAGAAACGCAGAGTCGTCCGACATGCGTGGGACGATCTCAGGGCTCCCCGACTCGAAAACGCGGCCCACGATACCCTTGCCGGGCGCATAGGTCACTTCGTCGACCATGGCCGGGCTGTACGTCAGGGAGAGCTTCAGGTTTTCGGACTTGGGGTCCATGATGACCAGAAACGCCCTGACGTAGCCCATATCCTCGGCCAGCGTCTTGAGCAGGGCGTTGAGGCTCTCTTCGAGAGGAGCCTCGCTGCCCAGTTCATCCTGAATCTGTTTCAGTGTGGTCAGGTACGCCACGTCGGGCGCATCCTGATGGTGAATCGCCATGTTGTTCCTCGCTAGGCGCCTTGGGCGGCGCCGAGTTCGAGTGCTTTAAGGTTGACGTCGACAATCTTGGGTTTCATGGACTTGCGGATGGTGTCCGCAAGCGCCTCCACGGTGATCGGGGTCTTGCCGGAAGCGGCCATGGCGCCCAGCAGGGCGATGTTGCCCGCCTGAACGGCTCCGGCCTCGATACCCAGCGTCTGGCAGGCCAGGAAGCGGTAGTCGTCGGTGCAGGCCTTCACGGCCTCTTCGACGGCGGACAGCTCCGGGCAGCTTTCACGGCCGGTGGCCACGGAAAGCGGCAGCAGGTATTCCGAGCTGGAGAAGATGGTGCCGCCGGACTTCAGATATGGCAGTGCACGCATGGTTTCCGTGGGCTCGAAGCCGAGCATTACGTCGGCTTCGCCGTGACCGATCTTGGGGCTCTTGCACCCGATGAGAACCGTGGATTCCACCACGCCGCCTCGCTGTGCCATGCCGTGAATTTCGCCGGAGGTGACAGGCAGCTCCAGAGAAAGCGCGGTACTGGCAAGCAGGTTGGTCGCGGTCAGGGTCCCCTGTCCGCCGACACCGGTCATGAATATGCGGATGGGCTTGATATCGTTCATGTTAGCCCCTTTTCTTCGCTTTGATGTTGGGACAGATCTGCAGGCAGAGCATGCAGCCGGAACACAGAATCTCGTTCACCGCGGCCCTGTTGTCGCCATCCTTGTAGATGGCAGGACAGGCCAGCTTGTCCAGACACTCGAAACGTCCGGTGCAGCTTTCCGCGACGTAGGCCACCTGCGGCTTCACCTTGCGGGTGATGCGGCGGGTGTGCAGCGGGCAGGGCTCCTCGGCGATGAGGACGCGCACGCCCTTCATTTCCTTGAGCTCTTCCAGTGCCGCGGTCATCTTCTTGCGGTTGAGCGGGTTGACTCTGCGGATGGTTTCCACGCCGACGCCTTCGCAGGACTTCTCCAGATCCACGCGAGAGTCGTTCTCGCCGAGGATGGTCTGGTGAACGCCCGGGTTGGGCTGGTGCCCGGTCATGGCGGTGGTGTAGTTGTCGAGAATGACCAGCAGCAGGTCGTGTTTGTTGAACACGGCGTTTGCCAGTCCTGTCAGGCCGGAATGGAAGAACGTGGAGTCGCCGATGAAGGCGACCACGGTCTGTCCGGCGGCCAGCGCGGCGCCGCCGCCTGCGGACACGGAAGAGCCCATGCACAGCAGGAAGTCCGCGCAGGAGAGCGGCGGAAGCAGGCCGAGGGTGTAGCAGCCGATGTCCGAGGAGTAGACGGCGTCGTCGCCGAAGACCTCGCGGGTGGCGAAGTAGGCACCGCGGTGCGGGCAGCCCGCGCAGAGGTTCGGCGGACGGTTCGGCAGTCCCTCGCCGCCGGCGCAGCCGCATTCTTCCACGGCAGCTTCGCCAAGAACGGAGCGGATGGCGTTCTCCACCATGGTCACGGTGAATTCCCCGTGCGGCGGAAGTTCGCCCTTGCCGAGAATCTCAATCTCGACGCCGTTTTTCTGTGCCAGAGCGCGCAGCTCGTTTTCGAGCACGGGTTCGAGCTCTTCAACGACCAGCAGCTTCTTCAGGCCCTTCATGAAGTCCAGCGCCTTCTTTTCCGGCAGCGGGTAGCTCATGCCGAGGTCGAAGAGCTTGACGCGGTCGGCGAGGCCTGAGTTGTCAAGCGCGTCGGACACGTATGCCCGGCTGATGCCGCTGGCGATGATTCCGGTCTCGCCGGAGCCGGTGATGGTGTTGTAGGGGCTGTTCTCCGCTTCTTCGCGCAGGGCGTCGAGGCGATCCAACAGCTCGAGGTGCATGCGGCGGGAGAAGGCCGGGATCGGCACGAAGCGGGAGGGATTCTTTTTGAATCCGGAGGGCTTGCCCGGATCGGAGGCCGGGCCGAATTCCACCGGGCCGCGAAGGTGGTTCACGCGGGTGGTGGTGCGAAGCAGAACCGGCGCTTCATGCTTCTTCGACATGATCAGCGCGTCGCGGGCCATGTCCTTGGCTTCCTGCGCGGTGGAGGGTTCGAAGACCGGCATACCCGCGATGCGGGCGTAGATACGGTTGTCCTGTTCGTTCTGGCTGGAATGGCAGCCCGGGTCGTCTGCGGAGAGCAGCACAAATCCGCCGGGAGAGCCGGTGTAGCACAGGGTCATGAGCGGGTCGGCCGCGACGTTGACGCCCACGTGCTTCATTGTTGTCAGGGTTAGTGCTCCAGCTAGTGTAGCGCCGCCGCCCACTTCCAGGGCGACCTTCTCGTTGACCGAGTATTCGAAGTAATACTTACCTTCCGGGGAAATGCGGAAGAAGGTGTCCGGGACCTCCGAGGAAGGGGTGCCGGGGTAGCATGTGACGACCTGAATGCCCGCCTCCACAGCGCCGCGCACGATGGCCTCGTTGCCGAGGAGCATGTGCGTTTCGCCGGAAGCTTCGGTCAGCAGGGGGTTCGACATTGACTTTCTCCGTGCTTGTTCCGTTTTACTTGTTGAGCTGCTGGAGCTTGTATTCGATGAAGTTCTTGTCGGCGGTGGGCTTGTCCATCAGCTTTTCCCACGCCGCAAGGGCTGCTTCATCCTTTCCGGCCGCCTCCGCCGCAAGGGCGAGCTGCCGGTAGACGGCTGCGGTGAAGCTCTCTGGAGCATCTTCGGCGACGTCTTCGAGAACGCCGTATGCTTCCTGAGCCTTTCCGGTCATGATAAGTGCCTTGGACTGCCCCAGCGCGGCGATCAGGGCCACGGCCTTGTCTTCGGAGTTGGAGAGGCGTCCATAGTAGTCCGCGGCCTTCTCGTGAAGGTCGCTCTTCATGCAGGTCTCCGCCAGTTCCAGAAGCACTGCGGGCCGGATGGCGGAGGGGGCGTCTTCGAGCAGGGCTTCCAGGGCGCCGATGCGCGCTTCGCCCTCGTTCTCGAGCAGGATGGTGCCGAGGCGTTCCTGCGCGCTGTTCACGGCGCTGGCGCGCTGCCAGCGCATGCCCCCGATGATCAGGCCCAGCACCAGAACGGCGCCGATACCCATAAGGATTTGCTTCTTGTACTTGAGTGCCGTTTCGAATGCCGGGTGCATGCCTCCCGACACATTTTGTTCAGGATTGGAAAAATCGTTGTTCTGATTGGTTTCGTTTTCGCTCATGGGAGCCTGTTCCTCCGATTCGAAGATGGTATTGAACGCAAATTGAAAACGCGCCGGGAGTCAGGCTCCCGGACGCTCATTGCAAATAATCAAAATTGTAAAAACAGTCAAAGGGTAAATGATAAAAAAGTCGTCTTTTAAACTGTTCAAACGCGGCCTGAGGGCCTGCCTGCGCCGTGCTGGGTGTAGACAGCGACTGTCGAAAGTGTTGAAAAAGACCTGTTTTATCAAACCTCCCGGAGGTATAGAATGAAGCGGGCTCAGAAAATGTATTCCACAAATGACATGATGGTACATTTTTCAATAGGCTCGTTGCCGGGGCAGGCGACGTTTGTTTTTGATGAAAGGATCGGTTGACATCCAAGTCGGCGAGGCTTTGGTGGATGATGGCAGGTTCAACCAAAGCATGTTCACTGCAGCTACGTTCCAGCCGCATGATCCTCGGTTTGACAGCTTGGGGTCTGGGTGAATACATTCCCGTATTCCTTTAAGAATACAATGCATCGGAGGTTTTGCATGACCATACAGAATGAAATGACCGAAATGGGTCGCAAGGCGCGAAAGGCGTCCCGCGCTCTCGCCAACTCGTCCGGCAAATCCCGGGCTGAAGCTCTCGACCGTCTGGCCGAACTGCTGGAAAGCGAGGCGGACGCGGTTCGCGAAGCCAACGCCAAGGATCTTCAGGCCGCAGAAGAGCGCGGCTTGGACAAGGCCCGAACCCAGCGCCTGACCATCAGCGACAAGGTGCTGGGTTCAATGATTGCCGGATGTCGGGAGGTTGCCGCCATGTCCGACCCCGTGGGCGAAATCGAGAGCATGGTCAAACGGCCCAACGGGATGCTCGTCGGACGCATGCGTACGCCGCTTGGTGTCATCGCCATGATCTACGAGTCTCGCCCCAACGCCACTGTCGACGCAGGAATCCTGTGCCTCAAGGCAGGCAACGCCGTGATTCTGCGCGGAGGCTCCGAAGCCTTTCACTCCAACAAGTGTCTCGTGGAACTCATGCACCGCGCTCTTGAAGAGGCCGGGCTGCCCAGAGATGCCGTGCAGGCCCCCGCAACCACGGACCGCGAAGCCGTTTCCGAACTGCTCAAGCTCGATGAATACATTGACGTTGTCATCCCGCGCGGCGGCGAAGGGCTCATCCGGGCCGTCACGCAGCAGGCCCGGATGCCGGTGCTCAAACACTACAAAGGCGTCTGCCATATTTTCGTGGACGAAAGCGCTGATCTCGAAAAATCTCTGCCCATCGTTGAAAACGCCAAAATGCAGTATCCAAGCGGCTGCAACGCTCTGGAGTGCCTCTTGGTGCACCGCTCGGTCGCAAAGGATTTCCTGTCGAAGGTCGCCGAGCACCTCGGCGGTAAAGGCGTGCAATTTCGGGCCTGCCCGGAGAGCCTGCCACTCATGGGGCAGAACGCGGAGTCCGCCACCGACGAGGACTGGGGCAAGGAATACCTTGACCTTGTCATGGCCGTCCGAATCGTCGCCGACATGGACGAGGCCATGGACTTCATAGACGAACACGGCTCCAGTCATACCGAATCCATTCTCACCGAGAGCCAGTCCAACGCCATGCGCTTCATTAATGAAGTTGACGCATCGCTGGTTGTATCCAACGCCTCGACCCGGTTCAACGATGGCGGTCAGCTCGGCCTTGGCGCAGAGATCGGCATCTCCACCTCCAAGCTGCATGCTTACGGCCCCATGGGAGTCAAGGAGCTCACCTCGGCCAAGTTCGTCCTGCTCGGCGACTGGCAAATCCGAGAGTAGAGCAACCCGCTCGACACTCACGGGCCGATGCCGCTTCAGGCATCGGCCCGTTTTTCACGCCACAAGGCTTGCCGCGGCGTTCATGACGTATTATCCTGCAATACTGAAGAAATGACACAAGGAGTCACTAGCATGAAGCTCGGTATTCTCGGGGGGACCTTCAACCCTCTTCACATAGGGCACGTCCGCATGGCCATCGAAGCAAGAGAAGCCCTTGAACTCGACATGGTGGAACTCGTCCCCACCGGCCAGCCCCCGCACAAAGACGCCAAGCGGCTGCTTCCCTTCGAACAGCGAATGGAAATGGTCGAACGCTCCGTCAAGGGCATCCCCGGCCTTAACGGAAACCCCATAGAAGGCCAGCGCTCCGGCCCGTCCTTCACTTGCGACACCCTCACCTGTTATCAGGAAGAAAAACCGGAATCCGAACTGCACTTCATCATGGGCGCCGCCACATTTCTCGAAATCCCGACCTGGAACCGTGGATTGGAAATCCCCTCCATGGCGAACCTCGCCGTCGTCAGTCGCTGGGATGCTGCGGACCGGGCCGACGACTATATCAAGCGCACTTGGCCCGACGCAGAAAGCGTTTCGGAAAATGAATGGATTATGCCCACTGGCAACCGTATCCGAATCATCGAAATCCCCAGACTCGACGTCAAAGCTTCCTACCTGCGCGAACGCTGGCTGAGAAAAAGAAGCATCCATCTGCTTGTCCCCGATCAGGTGGAAGCAATGCTCGAGGAAAAACGCCCCGAAATAACAGCCTGCTGGAATGCTTAAGGGTCTCCGACGGGCAGGGGAGCGGAAAAGAAACGCGAAGGCCGCTTATCTTCGTTATTTCAGGTGCTTGCAGATCGCACCGTTCACAGGTAAGCCGTGTTTAACACGACTGAAGACACGGAGGGGGCACGAAATGTGGAGGCAGGGGCAAAAGGTCCTTTTGCCCAAAAGGTTCACCGTATTTTCGAAATGCTAGGAGCTGCCATCATTTAAATGATGGCAGCTCCTTCTTTTTAATTCAAGGCAGATTCTGCTGTTTTTTGGACAAAATTCACACATGTTTTTCCACATGTTCTAAGTTCAAAGCTGGGCATTTCGCTTGTTCACTTAGAAAGGGTCAAGGTCCAAGCTCAATCCACGACCCTTTGAATGCCATTTTTGAGGACGTTCAACTTATAGGACCATCTAACCAAACAATAATACTGGACTTATTTGCCACCAAGCCTATTCGAAACACACTGTAGCATGATGTGCAGAAAGCGCGGAATGTCGTTGATTTCGCTGGGCGTCGTGAGAAAAGCGGACACATAGCAGACACGAGATACCGACACAGTGGTCCCTTTGCTAACGGGCAATGACCTCCTTTTTTTCGCTCAACTCCCACCAAGGGGAAAATGGCTTTGAGCGATTATCGATATCGATTGCTTCGCCGATCATCGGTGTCACGACCCGGTATGGCTTGCCAGCCCCAGCCGCCGTGAATCGCCTGAACGGTTCATCCCATGTGTGGTAGGAGATGTTGAACCGGCCGACGTGCGACGGCAGCGCCGCCCGGGTCTGGAGGTCGACGGCGGCCTGGGCGGCCTGCTCGGGGTTCATATGCACATGCTGCCACGCTTCATTGTACTGCCCGCTGTCGAGCATGACCAGGTCGAAGCCCCCGAATCGCTCGCCGATCTCCTTGAAATGAGCACCATACCCGCTGTCGCCGCTGTAAAATATCCGACGAGTCGGGGTTTCCAGTGCGAAAGAAACCCACAGGGTGCGGTTTCGGTCAAACAACCGCCCGGAAAAATGGCGTGCCGTCAGGACGTGGATGGTCAAACCTTCTTCCAGCTTTACCTCGGTATCCCAATCGGCCTCTACGACCATATCATTCGGGAAGCCCCAGCGATCAAAATGTTCGCCCACTCCGAGGCCGGTGACGACGTGACATATCCGAGGCATGAGCGCCGTAACCGTGTCGTAATCCAGATGGTCCCAGTGGTCGTGGGAGATGAGCAGGTAGTCGATATCCGGCATATCCTCGGCCGTATAGATGGTGGTGCCTTCGAACGCCCGGGTGGAGAAGGAGACGGGCGAGGCGTGGTCGCTGAACACCGGGTCGATGAGGATGCTTTTGCCGCCCATGCGGACGAAATAGGAAGAGTGGCCGAGCCAGATGACAACGTCCCTGTCCGGATCGAGTGATTTGAGATCGGTTTTGATTACGGGCAATGGGCCTGGCGGTGTCAGTCCGTCTCCGTCGCGCAGGAGGAATTGCAACCACAGGCCCAATCCTCCACCGCCTTCGACGATCTGCGCAATGGGTTCACGGTTGTGAAAGGTGTCGTCACGGTAATTCGGTGACTTGGACAGTGCGTCGAGCCGATCCCCTTGAGGCAGTCTGCCGAACTTGTCGTGACTCAGGTAGAAACAGCCGGAGATGGCAGCCAGAGCAATGAAAAGCAGAAGAAGGAGGAGTGTTTTATACAGCATGGTGTTTTTCATGATCAAGGAGGAGCGGACAGGAGTGTCCGGCTTAATTCTGGAGGTTCTCATCCAGCCCTTTGGGACAGAGCGGTCCCATCAGACGGATGGCGCCAAGCAGCAAGACGGCCAGAACAATGCCATTCACGGTGATAGAACAAATCAAGTCCGGATAGAGCACCTCGCCCAAGGTTGCAACACAGTCCGAAACGGTTCGGGCAATATCATACAGATTCATGGTTCACTCCTTTGCTTTGGCGAGAAAAGACATCATCCCGCCGAACTGTGAGCGAACAATACAACAATCAGAGCGGGACGTGTTGACAGTTTCTCCCAAAACATTGCCTGATCGTGTCCAAGCGGCGACATATGTGGCCAAAAACAGGGCCAATATTGCCTATTCGTGTCTACTCAGGCGTGACCGCTTCAATCTTGACGGTCCCGGCCAGGGAGCGGATGTGCTCTTCTCCCTGAATCGCCTGGCCCAGCTCGTAAAGCCCTGAAGCAGAGCCGAACCTGTCGTAGAACATCACGACATCCGCCCAGGGCGCGTAGTAGGCGAGGGTCCCCGATCGTGCCGATTCGACCAGCGGCGTATTCGAGGTGCCCAGCTTTTGAGGCGGGTAATAGATTATTTCCTTGCCGCCGTAGTCCTCAACATCGATTTCCAACGGCAATTGGGCATACAGGTCTTTCGAGGCCTGGCTGTCATTGAGCTCATAAATGATCGTGTTGCCGTTCGCCTTCACAATAATCCGCATGGCTTCTTCCTTCTGTGTCGTCAACGGTTCCCCTTTTCGGATGACAGCACTCCCCGACATGGCTGCGATGTCGTCAACACCGCTGATGCCGATGCCCAGGCGGTGCATCTCATCGCCCGCATAAAAATCCTTGTAGAGCATAAACACGTCGCCCCAGGGAGCGTAGTAGCTCAACTCTCCCTTCTTGCCATCGTGGTACGCCTCATTCGCCTTCACGTTCAGCTTCCTGGGAGGGTAAAACATCCACTGGGCGTCACGGAAGTTGGTCAAATCCAGTGTCAGGGGGAGCTGATCATATAATTCTTTGGCTGCCACCGTCTCGTAGAGCTGGAATGTCGCCTTTTCCCCTTGTGAAACAATCTCCACCGTCAGTGGCGACAGTCGAGGCGGCGGGTTTTCAGCGGCAATGGCTCCTGAAATCGCGCCTGCCCCAATCGCGTAAACGACGAGTCCGAGCATGAAAAACAGACGACTCATTGGCGTTTTCATAGTGTTCCCCTACATTGAATATCCAGGCTTCTTGTATAATAAGGAGGCCTTGTCTCGAATCTCCGGATCATAGACCTCTTCCTTCCAATCGCCGGACGGCACGTCCTCGATGGAGACTGAGACAGATGATTCGCTGCTTCCGGTAATTTTGACAACATCCTCAACAATGGCGTCGGCAAGCCGCTGCTTCTCCTCCTCGGATCGACCAGGCCATAGCTTAACGCTGACATGGGGCATGAGTTCCTCCTGTACTGCTTGTGAGGCCATGGCTTCAATACGGCCCGACATGCTGACGCCGCTCAATTCACACGCGATCGCAGCGCCAAGACCAACGGTCCCTTTTACCATGAAATCCCGGCGAGTATACTTACCGTTCATAGTTTCTCCGTATTATCAGGCATCCAGGCCCATGGAACGGGCTTCTTTCATCGCACGGCTGCCCGATGCTTCGCCTTCGCCCCAGACGCCGGTCACGGCAACGGTTCCTTTTTCAGTAACATCCAGACAATCGGTGAAGAATCTGAAGGTCTTGAACGCATTGTTCACGGGAATGTTGCCGCCCGCCGCAGCCACAATAAAGTATACGTCTTTGCCGTGGATCAGCGGATATATGGGACAGACCCTGTCCATGAATGTTTTCATGATGCCATTGAAAGAATGAAAATAGACCGGACTGCCCAGGACGAGCACGTCGGCGGCAAGGATCTTTTCCAGAATACCGTTCATGTCGTCACGCTGAACGCAACGTCCAGGCTTGCCGATACAGGAGCAGCACCCGGTACAGTAGTTTATGTCGCTCTCTGCAAGGCGGATCTTCTCCACGCTGTGACCGCTCTCCTGCGCCCCCCGCATGAATTCTTCACACAGGATGTCGGAGTTGGCGTTTTTTCTCGGACTCGAAGAGATAAGAAGTATCGTTTTGCTCATTGTGTTGTCGTAGCTGTTAAAGATGACTCCCGACCGGAACGGAGTCCCGCTCCGGTCGGGATGTATGTCATTGATTTCAGTTGCTAGAGGTTGGCTCCTAGCGATCGGCCAGCACTTCGGAAAGTACTTTGTCCGCGATCTTTGCCTGTTCTTTACCAACTCGGGCTTCGAGCACCTTGATGAAGTCGTGCATCTGACCTTCGGAGAGGCCGGTGTTCATGGCTGCGCCGAAGTGAAACTTGAGCGGACCTTCGGCTCCGCCGAGGTTGGCCAGGCAGGCGATGGTCGCCAGCTCGCGCTCCTGAAACGTCAGGATATCCCGGGCGAAGATGTCAGCAAACAGGTGCTCCTTGAGGAAGGTGTCGATGATCGGGGAGAACTTCTGGTAGGGAGCTTTCTCCTCGGGGACTTCATCCAGCCCGGCCAGTTCAGCCCGCACACGGGCGCCGTAGGCGTCACGGTCGAGATCGGCCGGAATCGGAGAGGCGTCCTTGCCGACCTCGTCCTTGATGCCCTTGGCCTCGCGTTCGTCCATGACACTCATGAAGGCCCAGATGCCACCCAGGCTGCGGGGGAAACCCGCATACGCGTACATTTGCACCAGAACTTCCTTCACTTCATTGACGGTCAGCCCGGCGTCCAGTCCTTGGTTCAGCGCCGGTTTGAGCTGATCAATGTCGCCGCTGGTGGTGAATGCGGCTATGGTGACGATCGCCTTCTGGCGGGCGTCAAGTGTTGTTTCAGTATTCATTGTGCTTGCCTCCGTTGTTGTCGCAAGACCGAATGCGAGGACCAACGCCGCGAGAACTGGGATATATTTCCTAATCTGCATGGTCGGCCTCCTATCGCTTCATGTATTGTTCGTCGGTGACTTTTTCCTTCCAGACGACAGCCTTGCCGTCCTTGCTGCCCGTGATGACGAGATGGGTCATGGCCTTCTCGGGAGTCGCGCCGTGCCAATGGTCGACACCGACAGGACACCAGACGGTTTCGCCTTCCACAAATTCAATGACTTTACCCTCACGGGTTCCGGTCAGGGCCACGCCGTCAGTCACGATCATGTGCTGCCCGGCCGGATGCCAGTGCCAGTTGGTCCTGGCGCCCGGCTGGAAGGTGACATACGCACCGGAATAGTGTGCGGTGTCGTTGGCAGGGAAAAGCATGTCCACCGTCACCTCGCCGGTGAATAAATCGGCCGGGCCGGTGAAGGATTTCTGGGTACCCTTGCGGTAGACTTCCTGCCCCTTTTCCGCGAATGCGACAGAAGCAAAGGCCAATACAGCCAGGATGATGATCAGTTTCTTCATTGAATGCTCCTTGAATTGGTCCGGATTCCCTGATGAGGAGAGCATTTCGAGAGCCCCATAGAGAGTTGCCCGGTTAGTTGAGCCAGCCGCATGACTGACTAAAATCGGTTATGTAAACGCTTGGATCAAACTAACCAAGCGCGTCATATTCTTCGTCTGACACCGGCTCCAGCCACTCATTGGATTTGCCTTCGGCCGGGACTTCCACAGCCACGTGGGCGAACCAGGAGTCCTTGGCCGCGCCGTGCCAGTGTTTGGTTTCTGGCGGGATGTTGACGACATCGCCGGGCTTGAGGGCCTGCGCGGGCTTGCCTTCTTCCTGGTACCAGCCGCGTCCGCCGGTCACCAACAGGATCTGGCCGCCTTTGTGGTGGATGTGCCAGAAATTGCGGCAACCCGGCTCAAAGGTCACGTTGCCGATGACAACGCCTTCCATGGACAGCATTTCGAGATAGCTGGTGCCGGTAAAATAGTCCGCGTAGGCTTCGTTCAGGGCCCCTTTCGGGAAAATCCCCTCTCCGTTGAATGTATCGCTCATATCAATGCTCCTGTTGTCTCAGGGTCGTTATTCGGCTTCAATCCTGACGGCGATGCTGCCATCAAGGGTTTCCATGATCAGAGGATCGCCTTCCAGCGCCCCCATGGTGACCATACCGTCAAACTGCTGGGAGATTTCCTCGTCCTTATAGAGTATTGCGAAGTAATTTCCGCTCACGGCAAAGGCGATATCCCCGTTGGACCATCCGCTGCGCAACTCGCTGCTGTCATACGGCAGAGCTTCGTTCATAACGCCGCAGTAATCGTGCTCATAGCCTTGCAGCCTGACGGGGCACGGCAGCTTGTTCAGCAGTGCCTGCGCGGGCCTGCTCTCATTCAGGATGGCTGGGATGACCGTCTCCCCGACGATCAATTTTATTGGGATTTCGTTCTCGGTCATATCTCTTCCTTATACTCGTGTTGCGCTTTCTCTTTTTCCGCTTCAGCTTCAGCAACGGTCTTGATGAATTTTGCTGGCACACCGCCGACAATGGTATCCGGGGCAACATCTCTGTTCACCACCGCCCCGGCAGCGACAGTGGCGTTTTCACCAATGGTGACGCCGGGAAGTATCGTGGCACTGGAGCTGATCCAGGCGTTTTCGCCGACTACAATGGGCGCGGGGTAGATGCGCCGCCGCGTTTTCCGGGAGTAGCCATGGTTCAGAGTGGCAAAGACCACTTTGTGCCCGATGAATGCGCCATCCATGATGGTAACGCCGCCCTGATCCTGAAAATTGCAGCAGGAGTTGATGAAAACATTCTTTCCAATGCTGATGTTCTTTCCGAAGTCGGAGTAAATCGGAGGGAACAAGGTGAAGGTGTCGTCCACCGGCTTGCCGATGAGTTCCGACATCAGGGATCGGACTTTTTCACGCGGATGATACGAACCGTTCAACGCGGCAGTGATCCGCATGGCTTCGTTGCTGTAATGGACCAATACTTCATGAAGGTCCGATCCGGCCTCCATGGAATGACCATTGTCGAAATGGTCCAATAGTCCCTTGAGATTCATCATATTCGCTTGCTTTTATTCGGATTCGTGAATTGTGGACAGGACCTCTGGCCAGCAGCGGCCCCGTCCGTTTCATGCTTTCGTGCCCAAGCCTTACTTCAGACTCTTGGTGAAGAAGTCATCCAGCTTGTCGAAGGGAATCATGTCCACACGGTCATACAGGTCGATATGCCTGGCGTCCGGTACGATGACGAGCTCCTTGGGGCCGGCGGCCTGTTCGTAGACGTCTTCGGTAAAGTATCGCGAGTGTGCATTTTCCCCCATGATGAACAGTATCGGGCGAGGCGAGATGGACTTGACGCGATCAAGCAGCTTGTAATTCATGAAGGCCATGTCGCTGATCATCTTGAAGTGCGTCGTGGAGCGCGGATGATGTCCCCGGTCCGTCTTATAATACTCGTAGAACTCGCGGGTAATGGGGTCGGTATTTTCGTCGATGGTGTCGGGCAGCCCAAGGGTCTTCACTGCGCCGCCGGCGTATTCCTTCCAGCGCTGCTCGCCGACCTTATCGAGATAGGCGTTACGCTGATCCTCGGTCCATGAATCCTTCCATCCGTTGGCCTTGACCCGGGACATGTCATACATGCTGGCTGTGGCAACAGCCTTGATGCGACGGTCCACCTGGGCGGCGGACAGGGCAAAGGCGCCGCTACCGCAGATGCCGATGACGCCGATCTTTTCCCGGTCCACGTACGGACGGGTGCCCATGTAGTCCACAGCGGCGTGGAAATCTTCCACGAACCCCTCCACGGACGAGGTCTGACGTGGGAATCCCCCGCTCTCTCCGTTGTAGGATTCGTCAAAGGCGATGGCCACGAAGCCACGTTTGGCCATTTCCTGGGCGTAGATGCCCGCGCCCTGTTCCTTGACACCGCCATATGGGGTACCGACGATGAGCGCAGCGTACTTTTTTGAGGCCTTGAAATCGGCTGGCTTAAACATGTCGGCCGAAATGTATACCCCGAACCGATTATGGAACTGGACCTTTTCGTGAATCACTTGGTCGCTCAGCTCATACGTCTTGTCCCAGAACTTGTCGTTTTCCGCCTGAGCCGGACTGACGCATAATACCAGCGTCAGCAATAACAGCATGGTCATGAGTGTCTTGGTCATAGTTGTCTTGTTATTCATGGCAATCTCCTTCATGGATAATAATATTATGAAATGTGCGGTCTACAGCGCGTCGCGCAGCACACCGACGATGTCGTCCTTGGACATGGGCGGCCGGGCCATCAGGTTGCCGTTCTCGTCGCTGACAACGAGGGCTGCATCCTCTGCATACTGCTCGAACAGTTCGTCGCCGATGTTTACTTCGGCCAAAGTGGTGGGGCAGCCTATCTCCTTGAGAAAAGCCACATAGGCGTCGATGCTTTCGGTTGCCCGGGCTTCCGCGCTCTTGCCTTCCTCGGAGATGCCGAAGATACGCTCAGCGAACTGGACAAACCGCTCGGGGCGATGCTCGGCTGCAAAACGCATCCAGGCAGGCCCCACGACGGCCAGTCCGGCGCCGTGCGTGATGTCGTGATGGGCAGACAGGGCGTGCTCAATCATGTGCATGGGGGGCAGCATGTTCACGCCTGCCTGAACCCAGCCGTTGAGGGCCACAATGGATGCCCACTGCACCTGGGTGCGGGCCTCCAGGTCGCTGCCGTCGGCCACGGCTTTACGCCCCCACTCGATGGCGTTGATGATTACGCCCTCGGCGAAACGGTCCTGGATAGGCGTGCCGTCAACGCCGTTGAAGTAGCCTTCCATGACATGGGTAATGATGTCGCACACGCCGTAGGCGGTCTGATCAGAGGGAACCGAGAGGGTCAGCTCGGGGTCGACCAGGGCGACCTTCGGGAAAAGACAATCGGCCTGAACAAAGGACTTCACCTTGGTCTCAGCATTGGAGATAACTGCACCGCAGTTCATCTCCGAGCCTGTCGCCGCGAGGGTCGGCACCGTGATGATGGGCAGAGCCTCGGTGGGGATATGCCAGTTCTCCTGACCATGGGCGATCAGGTTCCATGGTTCGCCGTCGTAGAGAGCGGCCGCAGCCATGACCTTGGCCGCGTCCATGGTGGAACCGCCGCCCAGGGCGATGACTACGTCACACTTTTCCTCGCGGATGATTTCGGCGCCGCGAGCTACAGAATCGATACGCGGATTGGGCTCAACGCCGGAGCACTCGGCCACGTTGACTCCGGCAGCCTTCAGGCTGTCAACGGCCTTGTCGAACACGCCGCTTCGCTTGACGCTGCCCCCGCCGGTGACGAGCAATGCCTTTTTGCCGTACCCGCTCACAATTTCGCCGAGGCGAGAGAGGTTGCCGGCTCCAAATACGATCTTGGTCGGGTTCTGAAATTCAAAATTCATTATGCACTCCTTTTGGGTTTCATGCTTTGATGATCTCTTTTTAAAGGGTTCCCGATCGAACTTGAACGCACATTTCTCTCAAAGACTTGCCCATTCCTCCAAAGACAACATCTTTCTATTGAATACGTCCAAAAAATGGTGTTCATAATAAAACCAGACCACCGCAGGAGTACACCAATGTCCAACATGCTTGAATTACTGAAAGAACAAGAAATCCCTGACGGATCAGCCGTTGAGTCGACGTATCCCGGCGTCCGTTTTTTCAAGGAAACCAGGCAAGTTCGCCGCAGGCCAATGTTGTACAATCCTGGATTGTGCATCGTCGCATCCGGAGCCAAGGTCGGCCATCTTGGCGGCCAGTCCTTCCACTATGACGCGGATAACTATCTGGTCGTATCCGTGACCATGCCCTTTGAAAGTGAATCCTTTCCCGGCGAGGATGAGCCGCTGCTTGGCGTGTACGTTGATATTGATATGGGGCAGTTGAACGACCTGATCGTCCAGATGGACCTACAGGCCGAATACTCGGGTATGGAAGACGGCTATCCGCTCGGCATCGGCCCGTCCGCCATGGATGGAGACATGAAGGATGCCGTGACCAAGCTGCTCAAGGCGCTACGAACAGAGCGGGAAGCAGAGATTCTGGCTCCGGGGCTGATGAGGGAAATCTACTACCGCGCACTCTGCGGCAGTCAGGCCCGTGTGCTCTATTCATTGGCGAGAGGGAATAACTCATTCGCTCAGGTGATGCATGTCATCAACCTGATGGACGGCAGCTACAACGAAAAGCTGGACGTGCAGCGGTTGGCGGAATCCGCACACATGAGCGTGTCCGCTTTCCACAAGGCGTTCAAGGAAATCACCGCCGACTCTCCTTTGCAGTATCTCAAGAAGATTCGGCTCTCCCGCGCAAAGGACCTCATCGTGCAGGAGAACATGAAGGCATATCTGGCAGCCGACGCCGTGGGCTACGAAAGCCCGTCGCAATTCAGCCGCGAATTCAAGCGCCACTTCGGACAAAGTCCGGCGGAAATCATTCGTGAGATGCGTTCGGCGTAAGATTCTGCGCAACCGTCACTATGCAACAGAGGCCAGAATGTGATCCATGAACAGCCGGACTCTTCGCGGAAGTTGGCTAGAACCAGTCACCATGCTCACGTCGTGCACGAACCCAGCACTCCATTCCGGCAGTATGCGCACCAGCCGTCCGGCCTTTTCATCCGGTCCGGCATCGCCCTCGCGAATCATGGCGACGCCACGTCCTGCCAATACGAAATCGAGACAGAGTCCGACTGAACTGAAGCTGTACTGCGGCTGTAGCTCGACAACGACCTGCCGATTGCTGTTGTGCATGGGCCACCGATTCCCGAACCGTTGCAGTACGATGCAGGGAAGTTGATGAAGGTCGTTTGGTTCCTGGGGGATGGGGTAATGCTTGAAGAGGGTGGGCGAGGCATAGAGGTGCGGCTCGATGGTGAGCAGCTTCCGGGCGACAAGCGAAGGAGCCACGGAAAACCCGATAAGAAACGCCACATCATACGGGTCCGTGCGCATATCAACGGGATGTTCCACAAAGGTCAAATCGATCTGAATATCCGGCCAGGTCGCCGCGAACTCCAATATCGCTTCCTTGAGCAACCGTTCGTAGAGGTCTCGAAACATGCAAACGCGGATCAACCCTGACGGCTTCTGCATGTTCATGACCACCGAGTCGTAGGCCTTCTGCGTTTCTTCCAGAATAAACCCGCAACGGTCCAGAAGGTACGCGCCGTTGTCGGTCAGCTCGACATTCCGGGTATCACGGTAAAACAGCAGCACGCCCATCCTTTCTTCCAGCAGCTTGATGCGTCTGGAAAGGGTCGACACGCCGATCCCCAATGCATCCGCAGCCTTGGTGAAATTTTTCTGCTTGGCTACCTCTACCAGCAAGGGAACGTCATTCAGGAATTCTTTCACCATTATGCCACCAGAAGAATAGAGTTTTTCATTCAGCCATGTTTATTTTATCTGTGAGCATGGTATGAGAAGCTAAGTCTAAAGGCAACCCGTCCGCCTGAGAGCGGACACAAGACGACCTACCAAAGGAGACAGACATGTCGATGCAAACCATACTCGACGGCACCGCCACCTTCCTCGAATATCTCGCCCTAACCGAAGAGCCCTTCGGCGTCTATTACGCCGACACCCTGCCAGAGAACGCCTACGGCCCGAAAACGGGCACGCCCATCTCACGAGAATTGGAAGACAAGCACGAGCTGGACATGCAGAAGGTCATGAAGTCGTTCTCCTGCGTCATGGGCAACGTCTGGCTGGCCCGGAAAAAGGGCGGTGCGGCCTATATTTCCGCCGATAAGTATGGCTGTCCCGGCGGCGTGTATTACTGTTCCATGATGAAGCCCCACCTGCGGTTCATTGAGCACTACGTGTCCACCGGATTCGAAGGGACTCCCTTGCACGGTGAGCGCTACATGCCCAACCCCGACGCCATGCGCGAATTCATGGAAAAGGTGAACCCCCGCGAGGCCACCGGCAAGTATTGCATTTTCAAGCCGATGTCCCAGTTCAACGACGACGTAAAGCCGGAATTCGTCATCTTCTTTGCCCGCCCCGAAGTGCTCAGCGGCCTCTTCACCCAGGCCACTTTTACCACGGGGGACATGGAATGTGTTGTCTCACCCTTCGGCGCAGGCTGCACCAACATGATCAGCTGGCCCCTCTATTACAAGGGTCAGGGCCTGGAAAGGGCTGTCATCGGCGGTTTCGACCCTTCGGCCCGCAAGTTCATGAAAACCGACGAACTGACCTTCACCGTTTCCCTGGACCTCTATGAGAAGATGCTGGCCGCCCTGCCCGACTCCATGTTCGCCCACGAAACCGACTGGAAGGGCGTGCGCAAGAAGGTAGAACGCAGCGCCAAGGCTTGGGGCGACGACAGCTAACCGAACCTAGTAATATTACTCGAACCAATGCTATATCCCTACAAGGGAGAGAAGAGGTGTACGATGGAAATACGAAGAAGTTATTGCGGACTGTGTCATCCCCGCTGCGGAATGCTGCTGCATATCGACAACGGCAAGGTCGTGAAGATCACCGGCGATGCCGATCATCCGATCACCCAAGGTGCGCTCTGCGAGCGCGGCCGCTTGATGCTGGACCACATTTATCATCCCGATAGGCTGAACTACCCGCTGAAGCGGGTCGGCGCGCGCGGCGAAGGCAAATGGGAGCGGATCAGCTGGGAGCAGGCCCTGGATGAAGTGGCCGAGAAGCTCTCGAAGCTGCGCGACGAGTTCGGGGCCGAAACCCTGACCTTCACCCACGGCACCAAGCGGACCTACCACTGGGACTGCCGCCGCTTCTTCAACCTCTTCGGGTCCCCCAACACCTGCGGCGTGAACACCATCTGCATGTGCCCGAGCTACGCCACTGAGTACGCCACTTACGGCGGCATGGCCATGGGCAGCGATATCGTCCATTCCCAATGCGTCGTCATGTGGGGATGCAATCCTTCCAAATCGAATCCGATGGGCGTCGCCCCCATGCTCGCTGCGGCACGAAAGAATGGCGCCAAGCTCATGGTTGTCGACCCGCGCCGGACACCCGAAGCCGAAAAGGCTGACCTCTGGCTGCAAATCCGCCCCGGCACCGACCTCGCGCTGATGCTGGGATGGATTAGATACATCATCGCCAACGATCTTTACGATAAAGAGTTCGTGGCCAACTACACCGTGGGCTTTGACGAACTCATGGTCGCCGTCGAATCTTACACGCCGGAAACGGTCGAGAAGATCACCTCGATCCCGGCCGCCCTTGTGGTCGAATCCGCCACCATGTACGCGACCGCCGCATCTGCCGTGATCCCCTTCGGCCTCGGCCTGGACAAGCAGGGCGTCAACTCCACCCAGTGCGCTCGCGGCCGGGCGATCCTGCGCGCCATCACGGGCAACCTGGAAATTCCCGGCGGCGACATCTTCAGCCAGGCGGCCAATGTCGGCATGGTCCATGACTGGGAATACCTCGAGCGCAACGACATGATGCCCGAGAGCCAGAAGGCCAAGCAGCTCGGCGCGGACAAGTACCCGTTCTTCGGCTTCCCCGGCTGGGAACGCAACTTCGCCGCCAACCAGAAGCTGCCCAGAGGATACTGCATGCCCCCGGAGGCCTGGCACTCCAACTTGGCCCATGCAAGAGATGTCATGGAAGCCATCATCACCGGAAAGCCCTATCCCGTGAAGGCGGCCATCACCCTGGCGAGCAATCCGCTCCTCTCCCTGCCCAACACGCAGCAGGTGTTCGAGGCGCTCAAGGCCCTCGATCTATACGTGGTCATGGAATACTACATGACTCCGTCCGCAGCCATGGCCGACTACGTCTTCCCTGCGTCCACTACCGTGGAGCAGCCCGAACTGTGGCTGACCGGCGCTTTCTGCGTCGCCTGCCCGCAGGGCATCGATCCCATTGAGGAGCGCAAGGACAGCTATTACTTCTACAGGCAGCTCGGCCTGCGCCTCGGCCAGGAAGAGTACTGGCCGTGGGAGACCGTCAAGGACGTCTACGACCATTGCCTGGAGCCGATCGGCCTGAACTTCGACAAGCTCGCCGATCAGAACGGCCTTTTCGGAGAGCGGGAATTCCGGCGCTACGAGAAGGACGGGTTCGGCACGCCATCAGGCAAGGTCGAGCTCAAATCCTCGATCTTCGAAGAACTGGGTGCTGACCCGCTCCCCGTATACAAAGAGCCGGTCTGGAGTCCGAAGAGCGACAAGGCCGAGGTGACGGAAGAGTATCCCCTCATCCTCATCACCGGCAGCCGCTTCATGCCGATGTATCATTCCGAGCAACGGCAGATCGAAAAGGCGCGCAAGAAGGTGCCCGATCCGCTGCTCTCCATCCACCCGGATACGGCAGCCGATCTGGGACTGGCTGAGGGGGACTGGGCCGTTATCTCCTCACCGCACGGTTCCATCCGCCAGCGCGTTCACATCACGGACGCCATGCACCCGAAGATGGTGGATGCTCAGCACTCCTGGTGGTTCCCGGAGCGTAACGAAAAGCTCCCCGATCTCTTCGGCGTCTTCGAATCGAACACGAACATGCTCTGCCCCGACGGACCGGAGTTCTGTAGTCCGGAGATCGGCAGTTGGCCGCACTCCGCGCTGTTGTGTCGTGTTGAAAAGGAGTAGTTCTCAGAGCGTATAATACGTCCCAACGACTTAACAAGACGAACTGGCTACACCTCCGCAATAATGCGAGAGCTGAGGGCTTCGGAGAAACCCCGAAGCCCTCTGTGTCGAAAGAGATATGAGCGAACCACCGCACATAAAAGAATGCGAAGAGTGTTCATAAGATAATCTGGAGTAACGCCAAGGCATGGGACTAAGACGCTTCATGGCTCCCGGACGAGAATGCGAGATAAAAGCAAGCCCCGACCAAGATTACAATGCGCGGAGCTATCCCGACTTCAAATTTCCCTTGAGCCAGAGTCGAAACCGCCATCCCTCTCGCCGTCGCCTGCACGGATGACAACGCAATTAGAGTCGCCGTATAAGTCCGTCCGACAAAGACGAATGTCCGAAAGGCTTGGCCTTACTTTAGCCGTTGGCGAGTCTTCGAGTCTTACGGATGAAGACAGCAGCGATGCTCCGGCGACTGCTTGCGTCATGCTCGCGAAAAAACCGGCGGGAGGTGAAGAAATCCTGCCGCCGGAGCTTGCGCGAAGGTTTTGCGGCGTCGTATGGTTGGATATATCCATCGGATAATTCCGTAACCAGAAGGAGGTAAAACGAATTGACGCGCGTCATAAGTTCGTGACGAAGTCCGAACTGATGACGACGTACGAAGCTTACGGCTTCAACGCTTACCGCCGTTTTTCCGAAACAAACGGCATTCTTTCCAAAACAAACGCCAAGCTTACACAAACCCATTTACCAGATGAACGGTTGGACCCGAGCGCCGATCGTTGCCAGCTTCCCCGAAGGTCACATTTCTGCCCCCAGCGGCAGGCGCAAGGCGCATGAACTTGTGCTGTGACACCCACTATTGAATTGGACCGTTGAAAGGAGATTTCTTTCACTGGGAGCAGGGCATTATTCATCCCGTATGGTTTTGTGTTGCAGTTTCTGCAACAGGCTGTTTCTTTGGAACGGCTTGGCCCACCTTGCTCTGAAGCGTCAGTGACGTTTTGAGGTGAGGAATTGAAAGCAGATCTTCTTGTGTCCAACTGGCGTTTCGGCTCCGAGCCGACACCTGTTTTAGCCATGTCAGACGTCCCACAGGGACGACGGACCTTCATGACAAGACCCTTGCTTGGAGCATAGTTGCGTCAGGCATTCATATTTTCAAGAGAAGCCCCTTTCTGGGGCTTTTTCTG